>NZ_JTKF01000024.1:0-2810 GCF_000828175.1 Pseudomonas sp. W15Feb9B
GTGGTCAACGTGACCAATGGTCCCTACGTTGACGTGGGGCAGGGAACGATCAAATTTTTCCTTAGCCATCGATAACACCCTCAACAGAAGAATTAGACGAACGATATCTACCATTAAAACAAAGGCAGATATTTTCATATCTGCCTTGTTATATGGAGCTCTTGAGCGGATTTGAACCGCTGACCTCACCCTTACCAAGGGTGTGCTCTACCAACTGAGCTACAAGAGCGTAACACTTTGCACAACCTGCAAACTTGGAGCGGGTAGCGGGAATCGAACCCGCATCATCAGCTTGGAAGGCTGAGGTTCTACCACTAAACTATACCCGCGGAGCTTGCAGCTCACGCTAAAAATGGTGGAGGGGGAAGGATTCGAACCTTCGAAGTCGTAGACGTCAGATTTACAGTCTGATCCCTTTGGCCGCTCGGGAACCCCTCCTAAGCGAGCCGGCATTCTATACCATGCCGACCTTCTGTCAAGCATTTTCTCATTAAAAACCTGAGGTTAGCTGCGTTGACACCGCTCCGCTTTGACAACCTGTTTAGGTGTTCGCTGTGGAGCGGGCGCCATTCTATGCAAACTATTCCAGCGGTGCAACCCCCTCACACAGCATTATTTTATGTTTTAACTCATTGAATTCCTTGGAAAGGTTCTGCAACTGCACATCCCCCAATAAACGCTGGCTCTCGGGCGCAATGCGCAACCAATATCCAGGCTCGGGAAGATCCTTTTGCGATGCCTGAACCTTCACACTCATGCCCGCTAGACGCATCTGTAGCGCGGAAAGGCTGCTTTCTTGAGTCAAACCACCCAAAAACAGACACTCCTGTCCGGCATGGCGCGCGCCTTGCACTTCCGCCGAGTTACCAGTCGCCTCACTCAATAAGCGAATATCTTGCTGGGACCCGCGGTACATGCTGAGAGGAGTGACATCTTTTGCACGCAAGGGTGCCTCCTGCTGATGCCAGACGTAATAGAACACATTGAGAACAACGAGCAGCAGGAACAACCAACGCATACAAACCTCAAGTTAAAGGACACGCCATCGCCAACCCTACAAATACCAGGTCAGGGACGATCCGAGCATCAGGCACGACGTCCGCCACCAATCCAGCATCGCCACCGGTAATAAAGACAGCAAAGCGCTCCCCCCAATAGGATCGAGCCATTTCCATCTGGGTCAGAACGAAACCTCTCAACATTAAAGAGCACCCTCGCTCCACCGCCTCGACGGTACTGCGCCCCGGAGCATGGCTCGTCAACGCTTTTTCGGCAGCCAAGTCCCCATAACGGATTTTCCGGGTATGCGTACGTAACTGGTTACGCATCAAGGGCATCCCTGGGCAAATGAATCCCCCCAGGTGCTCACCTTCGGCATTAATAAAGTCGGCCGTCACAGCAGTGCCAAAATCCAGAATCAGACAGGCGCTGGCAGCCAGATGAAAGCCACCGAGCATCGCCAACCAGCGATCCAGTCCCAAGCGTTCATAGTCGTCATAGCCATTCCTGACACCAGACATTTCACTGGCCGACTTGGCGCACACGACCGAGATGCCGAACGTCTGCTCGAGAATTCGGGTGAGCGCAGCAGTTTCTTCGCTGGTTCTTACGCTGACCAACCGACATTTGCGCAACGACAAGCTCTCAAATGCAAACAAGCTATCCACCAGAGCTTGATCCGAGTCGACAACACCTTCCGCGAAAAGACCGCCAGCAGCCGTATTCAATACGCGCCACTTGATAAAGCTATTCCCACAGTCGAGCTCAAGAATCATCACGCAACCTCAGGCTGAGCTCACCACCACTAAAAACTTTTTCCACGCCGTCCACCTTCAAGCGCAGCGCACCTTGGCTATCAATGCCAAGCACTACGCCTTCTATATGACTAACGCCGGCAATCAAAGAAACCGGGCGACCTTGCCACATGTGATCCTTTTCCCACTCCTCCTGGAACGCAGAGAAACCATCAACCTGATGGCGCTGGATATAGCCGCGTAGCTGCTCGCTCAGCTCAGCTACCAAGTGGTTGCGATCGCAGCTTTTGCCCGTTTCCAGTCGTATCGACGTCCATTGCTGGTCAACTTCCTCGGCAACCTGCATGTTTACATTAACGCCAATACCCAGCACCACATGGCAAACATCTGCAGGATCCCCGACTAGCTCAAGAAGAATACCGGCGATTTTCTTGTCTCCGACCAGCACATCGTTGGGCCACTTCAATCCTGCGCCCGCCACCCCCAGCTTTCGCAAGGCGTGCATAACAGCCAAACCGACCACCAGACTCAAGCCCTCAAGCTGACGCATGCCACCTTCTATGCGCAGAACCAGGCTGTAGTAGAGATTTTCAGCAAAAGGGCTTACCCACTTACGCCCCCGGCGACCACGACCGGAAATCTGTCGCTCTGCCAATACCAGAAACGGCGCCGCTCGACCCTGATTGATCGCGCGAAGCGCCTCTGCGTTAGTGGAGTCAATGGAGTCAAAGACTGTAATCGGCCAAACCGCTGCCAAGGCACCAATCTTCAGGGGGTCGAGCAGCGTCAGGGGCGCAGCCAGTTGATAGCCTCTGCCCCGGACTTTGTTAATTGACAATCCGAGCTCAGCCTCAAGATGCTGAAGCTGCTTCCACACCGCGCTTCGACTGATTCCCAGGGCAAGCCCCAAGGCCTCACCGGAATGGAATCGACCATCCTTTAAAAGATTCAACAACGTCAGCATGCAGGTCTCGCCTCACAATGAGGCCCGAATAATAGCCATGAGCAGGGCGATTGCATAGAAATCAAGCGCACCACTTTCCTGCGGACAAAACA
>NZ_JTKF01000025.1:0-136767 GCF_000828175.1 Pseudomonas sp. W15Feb9B
GGAGGGAGAGGGGACCGACCGAGTGGTATTGGCTAATTACATCGACCTGCGATTGCGCAGTGACCTTGGTCTGGCCAAGCCTGAGATCACAATGTTCGTTCAGGTCGGTGGAGTTTGAACAGGCGATGCGGTCGGCTCCCTCTCCCTTTGGGAGAGGGCTGGGGTGAGGGGTAGTGTTTACCCACAATCCCTGTTGGCGGATCTGTGGATAACGTGTTTGCCTTTGCCCGCACCCCACGCCAATCAAGCCTTACAGCGCTGCGATCAAAAAACAACCAGCCTAAGTCACGGATTTTCTGGACTTTTTCTCTTGGATAACTGAGCAAGTTGCCCCCATTCTCTGTTGGCGCTTCTGTGGATAAGATGTTCGCTATCCGCTGAGACCCATACCAACCGTGGCCTGCGAAGAATTGATCAAAAAACAATCAAATCAGCTGTTTCTACGCAAAACTCCCACGCACTCCCCGATTTCACACACCCTCTAACGCTTTTCCACAGACAAGACAAAGTTACCCCCGATCTCTGTTGGCGCTTCTGTGGATAACGTGTTCGCCATCCTCTACAAGCCATGAAAACCGTGGCTTACAAAGACTTGATCAAAAAATAGCCAATGTGTCTGGCAAACCATCATTCTGGATAAGTCACGATTTTTCTTCACAAATCAGCCAGTTATTTTTCCAGTCAACCACAGTTACCCCCATTTGCTGTGGGTGCCTATGTGGATAACTTGTTCGCCAAACCCTGCAAGCCCCGCCGGCCATAGTCCAAACAGCAATTGATCAGATTTCATACAGTTCTAAGGCGTTGCCTTGACTTCGATTCCTGCGCTGTCTTCACTGCAATGGCACAAGGACAGCCGTCACTTATCCACATCAGGTTCTGGGAGAACGCATGATGGATAGCCGCCCACATCGCCATCCCCCCTCGCCACGCAAGCGCACGTTACGTCGTGCGGCCAATCAACGCGCTCGTCTGTAGCGACCTCCTGCTTTAACCGCTGTGCTGTCGCCGGGCTCGACCCGGAGGCCAGGTGCCCGTTCGCCCATTGATTGCAGGCAACCGCAGAGTTGCCCCATCTGCCTGAGAGAGGAACACCCTCATGACACGCATCGCAACGCCCATCAGTGAAATCAAGGAACACTATGACGTGATCGTTATCGGCTCCGGCTATGGCGGCGGCATTGCTGCGTCGCGCCTGTCCCGGGCCGGCAAGCAGGTGTGCCTGCTCGAACGCGGGCGGGAAATTCAGCCCGGCGAATACCCCAACACCATGATCGCCGCGACTGAAGAGCTGCAGGTGCATGACCCGGACGGCCACATTGGCTCGCGCACCGGCCTGTTCGATCTGCACGTGAATGCCCAGCAGAATGTGGTGGTGGGTTGTGGACTCGGCGGTACGTCGTTGATCAACGCCAACGTGGCACTGGAGCCTGAGCCCGGGGTGTTCGACGACCCGCGCTGGCCGCAAGCGGTACGCGAACACCGCGATACCTTGCTCAAGGACGGTTACGCCCGCGCCCGGGAAATGCTCAAGCCCAATCCGTACCCGAACAGCGCGCCGAATCTGCCCAAGCTCGACGCCAACAAAAAATCGGCGGACTACCTCAAGCAAGGCGCGCATTTCTACAAGCCACCGATCAACGTGACCTTCGACAAACTGCCGAACAATCTCAACCACGTCGGCGTCGAACAACTGCCGTGCAACCAGTGCGGCGACTGTGTATCGGGCTGTAACAACAAGGCCAAGAACACCACGCTGATGAACTATCTGCCGGATGCCTGGAACCACGGCGCGGAGATTTTCTGCCAGGCCGAAGTGCGTCATCTGGAGCGCGACGGCGATGGCTGGATCGTGCACTTCCAGTACCTCGACAGCGGTCGCGAGAAATTCGACGCACCGACGCTGTTCGTGAAAGCCGACATCGTGGTGGTGTCTGCCGGCACCCTGGGTTCCACCGAGATTCTGTTGCGTTCGCGGGACAAAGGCCTGGTGATGTCCGGCCAGCTCGGTCAGAACATGAGCGGTAACGGTGACATTCTCGGCTTCGGCCACAACTGCGAGCAGACCATCAACGGCATCGGCTTCGGCGCGCATTCGGCCAAGGAGCTGCAACCGGTTGGCCCGTGCATCACCTCGGTCATCGACATGCGCACCGAAGGTGACTGGCGCAGCCGCATGGTCATCGAGGAAGGTTCAATCCCCGGCGCGCTAGGCCGGCCAATGGTGCCGGCGATGGCCGGGTTTGCCGAGATGATCGGCAAGGCCACCGACGACAGTTTCAGTGGCAAGCTTGGCTACAAGGAGCGCGAGGCCGAAAGCTTCTTGCGCGGCCCGTATTACGGCGCGCTGCACAACATGCAGACCTACCTGATCATGAGCCACGACAGTGGCCAGGGCCGGATGCTGCTCGACAACAAGGACCAGTTGCGCATCGACTGGCCGGGCGTCGGCGAGCAGGAAAACTTCAAGCTCGGCAACGAACGTCTATACCAGAGCACCAAGGCACTGGGCGGGGTCTGGGTCGAGAACCCGATCTGGACCCAGCTGCTCAAGCACAGCATCGTCTCGGTGCATCCGCTGGGCGGTTGCGTGATGGGTGAAGACGCGGCGCAAGGCGTGGTCAATCACAAGGGCCAGGTGTTCAGCGGCGCGGCCGGCACCGATGTCTACGCCAGTCTTTACGTGACGGACGGCGCGGTGATCCCGACCTCGCTGGCGGTCAATCCGCTGCTGACCATCTCCGCCGTGAGCGAGCGCAACATGGGCCTGCTCGCCGCTGACCGGGGTTGGCACATCGACTACACACTGCCCTCGGCACCGCGCAAACAGGTGGCCCCGCCGACCCTCGGCGTGCAGTTCACCGAAACCATGAAGGGCTATTTCTCCCGCGCTTTCACCGCCGCACAAAGCACCGATCTGAAAGTCTACGAAGCGGCGGCCAAACGCGGCGAGACGGACAACTCGCCCATCGACTTCACCCTGACCATCACCGCCAACGACCTCAACCGGATGATCAAGGAGCCGGAGCATGCCGCGACCATCGTCGGCACGGTCAACGCCCCGGCGCTGTCGCCGCAACCGCTGACCGCCAGCAATGGCGTGTTCAACCTGTTCGAGCAATTCGAGCAGCAGGTCGACACGCGGCACATGAAATACGACATGAAACTGACCGCCGAGGACGGCAACGACTATTTCTTCAGCGCCTTCAAAACCGTGCCGGAAGACAACGGCGTGCTCAACATCTGGCACGACACCAGCACCCTGTACGTGACGCTGTACCGCGGGTCGGACAAGTCGGGCGAGGTGATCGGCTCCGGGGTGATGCACATTCATCCGACCGATTTCGCCAAGCAGATGACCACCATGAAAGTGCTCAACGCGCGTAACGAGCGTGAGCGCATCGAAGGCCTGGCGCGCTTCGGCAAGTTCTTCGCCGGGATTCTCTGGGAGAGTTACGGCGGGGTGTTTGCCGGTGACAAATACTTCAACCCCGACGCGCCGCCACGCCTGAAACGGCCGCTGGATGCGCCAACCCCGGCGGTGCATTTCTTCCCCACCGAGGACGGCGTCGAACTGCGCCTGACCCGTTATCAGGCCGGCAGCAAAGGCCCGGTGATGCTGGTGCATGGCTTGGGTGTCGGTTCGAATATCTTTTCCACCGACACCATCCAGACCAACCTGCTGGAGTACCTGTGCAAGCACGACTATGACGTGTGGCTGCTGGATTTCCGGGTGAGCATTCTGCTGCCGGCGAGCAAGAAGGAATGGAACGGCGACCAGATCGCCCAGTACGACTTCAAGGCTGCCATCGCGCAGATTCAGCAAGAGACCCAGGCCAAAGACGTGCAATGCGTGGTGCATTGCTACGGTGCGACGACGTTCTTCATGTCGCTGTTGGCGGGGTTGCAAGGCGTGCGTTCGGTGGTCTGCTCGCAGATTGCCGCTGACACCGTGGTCGCCACGGCCACCGGGTTGAAGGCCGGCCTGCACTTGCCGGGGATGCTCGAAGCCATCGGTATCAAATCGATGACCGCTTACGCCGACAGCAAGGAGAACTGGTTCAACCGCCTCTACGACAAAGCCCTCAACGGCTACGCGCGGATCGAAGCGCAGGGTTATTGCACCAACCCGGTGTGCCACCGCATCACCTTCATGTACGCCTCGCTGTACCGCCACGACACCCTTAACGAAACCCTGCACGATAACCTGCACGAACTGTTCGGCGAGTCGAACATCGAGACCTTCGAGCATTTGGCGCTGATCGTGCGCAAAGGGCATTTGGTGGATTTCAAGGGCAACGATGTGTACATGTCGCACTTCGAGCGGCTGACGATGCCGATCTGCTTTATCAGCGGCGCGGAGAACCAGTGTTATCTGCCGGAAAGCACCCTCAAGACCTACCAGCGCGTCTGCGCAGTCCACGGGCCTGAACGCTACAGCCGGCACGTAGTGCCAGGTTACGGCCACATCGACTGCATGTTCGGCAAGAACGCGGTGGTGGATGTGTACCCGCTCATCCTTGAACACCTGGAGAAAACGGCTCTCGGTTGATGAGGTTTTCCTGTGGCGAGGGAGCTTGCTCCCGCTGGGCTGCGAAGCGGCCCCAAAATCTGAGCGTGCGGTTTTCCTGAAACACCGCATTTGCCGGGTTTACGACGCTTCGCCGCCGAGCGGGAGCAAGTTCCCTCGCCACAAAAGCTCATCACACAGAGGGACTCTCCTAAGGTCTGCACAAGGAAATGGAAGACATGGACAGCTACATCCGCTGGTTTCAACGCTTCATCTGGCTCGGCATTGCCATGAACATGGTGTTCGCGATCCCCGCGCTGTTCGCGCCGGGGTTGCTGACATCGGTGGTCGGTCTGCCGCCGCAACTCTCCGACCCGTGGCTGGAAAACGCCGGGATGCTGCTGGTGGGCATCAGCGTGTTTTACATGCCGTCGGGCTTCAACGCGCCGCGCTATGTGGTGCATTCCTGGCTGTGCGTACTGACGCGGCTGATCGCCGTGGTGTTCTGGATTTACCTGATCAACACCAGCAGCCAAGGCTCGGTGTTCGTGCCGATGCTGCTGGGCGATCTGAGCTTTTTCCTGATCCTCGGCATTCTGCTGTACCTCGGCACCACGCCCGCGAACCGGCCATGGGCGCTGCTGTGCGATGGCTGTCGCGAGTGGCGTGCTGCCTGGGCGCGGCAATGGCAGAGCCACGCCTTCAAGGTCGGCACGCTGGTGGTTGTCGCGGTATTGGGGTTTATCGGTTACGAGACCTGGTACCAGATGCTGCGGGTTATGCCGGAGCAGGAATACGCCTCCGACGAAGATCACTACAAATACGCCGCGATTGGCCTGGGTATCGAAGCGCGGATCCCGTATTACCTGTTCGCCGTACTGCCGCAGATGTGCCCGGAAAAACTGCCCAAGCCCGGCGGCTGGGAGGTCTTCGGCTTTCTCTATGAGAACGGCAAGGACCTGCCGATCGGCATGGCCAAGCGGCAGATCGGCTACCCGACCGTGGAACCGAACTGCGCGCTGTGTCACACCGGCTCCTACCGGGCCAATGCCAGCGACGTCGCGGTCAACGTGCCCAGCGCGCCGGCCAACACCCTGCAACTGCAAGCCTTTCAGTGGTTCGCCTACGATTGTGCCAGCGACCCGAAATTCACCACCGATGCAGTAATGGCGGCGATCAACGGCAAATTCCAGCTGGGTTTTTTCGAGAAGCTCTACAACCGCTACCTGATCATCCCGATGGCGAAAAGCGCTTTGCTCAAACAGAAGCAGGCCTACGCCTGGCAGAAGCTGCGGCCGCAACAGGGCCCGGGTCGCACCGACACCTTCAACCCGACGAAAATGGTGGTGTTCGGCTTCCCGGATGACTCGACCATCGGCACCGTCGACCTGCCGCAAGTCTGGAACCAGAAGCCGCGGGAATCGATGTACCTGCATTGGGACGGCAATAACAACAAGATCCACGAACGCAACTACGCCGCTGCAATGGCCGTGGGCGCGACCCCGGAATCGGTGCTGCCGCCGAGCTTCAACCGGGTGACCAACTGGCTGCTCGGGCACAAGGCGCCGGCGTGGCCGTGGGCACTGGATCAGGCCAAGGTCGCCCAGGGCAAACCAATCTGGGACGCCAATTGCGCCGCGTGCCACGACTTCGGTCGCGCCGACACCGGGCAAGTGACCACCAACATCGATCAGCTCGGCACCGATCCACATCGGCTGGACTCATTCACCACCGGTCTGGTGACGGCGTTCCACACCTTCAAGAAACCGCCGTTCGACTTCGGCGCTTATCGCAAGACCCAGAGCTACAGCAACACGCCGACCGATGGCATCTGGCTGCGCGCGCCGTACCTGCACAACGGTTCGGTGCCGACCCTGTGGGACTTGCTGCAACCGCCGGAAAAACGCCCGGTGGTGTTCATCACCGGCTCCGATGTCTACGACCCGGTCAACGTCGGTTTTGTCACCACGGGTGCCCAGGCCAAAGCCTCGGCCGATTTCACATACGACACGCGGCTGGAGGGCAACCACAACAGCGGTCACCTGTATGGCACCACGCTGTCGGACGACGACAAGCGTGCGTTGATCGAATTCATGAAAACCCTGTGAACCCCTACGGATAGAGGATTACGCCATGTCAGCGGTCGGTCATCTGAAGCATGAATACGACAAGGTAAAGGTGCGTCTGCACGGCCTGTTCACGCGAGTGGAAATGGCCTGGATGAAGCTCATCAGCGAACTGGAACCCGAGGAGTTCCAGGCCATCATCAAGTTGCTCCAGCGCGGCCACGATCAGGCGCAATACGTGCTGAAAAATGGCGAGCTGCCGGACGACGGACCGGCGGTGCCGTGGGAGTTGTCCCACGGTCTTTCGATCCTGCGCATCGGCAATGCCACGCCGTTGCCGCAATCGCCCGATCAATTGCAGACCAAGGTGCTCAAGGACGGCACGCTGCTGGGATGTCGCAAATGGGAACTGCTGGATCTGCTGTGGAGCGAGGCGCTGCTCAAGTGGATCGAAAACCTGCGCCATCACGCGACCTTCGGCACTGACCCGGCAATGGTGACCATGGATCGCGAAGTGACGCTGGCGATCGCCGGTGACTGGGGCACCGGGCCGTTCAACAGCCACGCGCCGGCGGTGTCGGTGGCCAACCAGATGCAACGGGCCAATGCCGATTTCACCATTCACCTGGGGGACGTTTATTACGCTGGCAGCCACTCCCAGGAAGACACCGACATGGCGGGCTGGCCGATGGGCACCCACGGCTCGTTCACCCTCAATTCCAACCACGAGATGTACAGCGGCGCCCACGGTTACTTCAAGGAACTGGCCGCGCGTTTTCCGGGGCAGCAGGGCACCAGCTACTTTGCCCTGATCAACGACGATTGGCTGATTGTCGGGCTGGACACCGCGTACGCTTCGGATGTCATGAACCTGTACATGGACGGCACCCTCAACAAACCGCAGATCGAGTGGATGAAGGGCTTGCCGAAACGCAAGAAACTCATGGTGCTCAGCCACCATCAGGGCTTCGACATCACCGGGCACCACAAGACCGCGCTGTATCAACCGGTGTGCGATGCGCTGGGGCGCGAGCCTGATTACTGGTATTGGGGGCATCTGCACAACGGCATCGTTTACGCCGCCCAGGGCGGACTGCATGCGCGTTGTGCCGGCCACGGAGCCATTCCCTATGGCACCACCAGCGAGCTGAACGGCCATTCGCGGGTGCTGTTTTCGGAGACGCAGGACGCGAACGATCCGGACTATCCGCTGCGGGTGCTGAATGGGTACGCGAAAATCCGGCTGGTGGGGGAGGAGATTTTTGAGGAGTTTATTGGGGAGGATGGCAGTTTGAGGTGGTCATCGAAGTGATGCGATGACAGTGATGACGCTATCGCTGGCAAGCCAGCTCCCACAGGTTTTGCGGTGTACACGGTATCTGTAAACACCATCGACCACTGTGGGAGCTGGCTTGCCAGCGATGCTTTTAGCCCTGAACAGGCACGCCTTTGAGGTACGGCGCCGGCTCGGCCCCGAGGTTGTTCAGCATCCGCTCGCTGTACCAGTCCACGAAGTTGACCACGCCAAACTCATAGGTCTTCGAGTACGGCCCCGGCTGATAAGCCGTGGAGTTGATCCCGCGCTGGTTTTCTTCGGCCAGACGCCGGTCCTGGTCGTTGGTCGCGTCCCACACCTGGCGCATGCGTTCGACGTCGTAATCCACGCCTTCGACGGCGTCCTTGTGCACCAGCCATTTGGTGGTAACCATGGTTTCCTGGGCGCTGATCGGCCACACGGTGAACACGATGATGTGGTCGCCCATGCAGTGGTTCCACGAGTGCGGCAGGTGCAGAATGCGCATCGAACCCAGGTCCGGATTCTTGATCCGGCCCATCAGCTTGGCGCAGCCCTGTTTGCCGTCCATGGTCATCGACACAGTGCCCTTGAGCAGCGGCATGCGCACGATGCGGTTGCGCAGGCCGAAACTGGCGTGGGCGTAAGGGATTTTCTCGGCTTCCCAGGCAGCAGCAGACGCGGCAACGTGATCCTTGAACGCCTGATCGGCGCGCGGGTCGGTGACGTCGTCCCATTCCAGCAGGGTTTTCAGCAATTCAGGGTGCGAGCCGCCGCAGTGGTAGCACTCGCGGTTGTTTTCCAGCACCAGTTTCCAGTTGGCCTTTTCCATCAAGGTGGTTTGCACTGCCACCTTGGTGTTCTCCATGTCGTACGGTTCCATGTAGTGGTTCAGCGTCGACAGGAAGTCATCGATGGCCGGCGGGTTTTCCGCCAGGCTGATGAAGATGTAGCCGCCGGCCGTCTTCACGTTCACCGGTTTGAGGCCGTACTGCTTCATGTCGAAGTCGGCGCCCATCTCGGTACCGGCGAACAGCAGGCGACCGTCCAGCTCGTAGGTCCATTGGTGGTAGTGGCAGACCAGTTTGGCAACCTTGCCCTTGTCGCTGGTGCACAGGCGCGAGCCTCGGTGGCGACAGACGTTGTGGAACGCATGCACCACACCCTCGGCGCCACGAATGACGATGATCGGGTTCTTGCCGATCTGCAGGGTGATGTAGTTGCCCTTGGCCGGGATCTCGCAGGTCATGCCGGCGATCAACCATTCCTTTTGGAAGATTTCCTGCATGTCGATATCGAACAGGCGTTCATCGTTATAGAACGGCTGCGGCAGCGAAAAAGTACGTTCGCGCTCCTGCAGCATCTGTGCGGTGGCCTTGCGTGCGGGTTCCAGCGGGTCGCCCAGGCTGATTTTTGCGGTGTCCATCAATGTGATCCTCAAGGCCATCTGCGTGGCCGGCGAAAGTGGCTGATCAGGGTTGCTACGCAAGGTGTAAAGAATTCGTCTTGGTGTGTGGCGAGTGTGGGGCCGGCGCTGCCCGGAACCTTATCCATGGGCGACATGGTGCAATCTGTTCCCGACGCGCAACCCCCGGTGGTTGGGGGCTGGTCGCGATAAGTATGCCGATGTCGCGGATAGGTAAACGGGCGGTTCACGCTATACGCAGAATCGCCACATGAAGGCCGACAGTCGGCCGTGGAGAACAGCATGTCCAACAGCTTCCTGAATCCGGTCACCACCCAGACCTGGGCCAATGGCCGACACATCGTCCGTTGCGTCAAAGTCATCCAGGAAACCTGGGACGTACGCACCTTCTGCTTCATGGCCGACCAGCCGATCCTGTTCTTCTTCAAGCCTGGGCAGTTTGTAACCCTGGAGCTGGAAATCGACGGTCAGCCGATCATGCGTTCGTACACCATCTCCAGTTCGCCGTCGGTGCCGTACAGCTTCTCGGTGACCATCAAGCGCGTGCCGGGCGGCAAGGTTTCCAACTGGTTGCACGACACCCTGCATGAAGGCCAGGAGCTGGCGGTGCACGGGCCGGTCGGGCTGTTCAATGCCATCGACTTCCCGAGCCCGAAAGTGCTGTATCTCAGCGGTGGTGTGGGGATCACCCCGTGCATGTCGATGGCGCGCTGGTTCTACGACACCAACGCCAATGTCGACATGACCTTTATCCACAGCGCCCGCTCGCCGAAAGACATCATTTATCACCGCGAGCTGGAGCACATGGCGTCGCGGATCGACAACTTCAGCCTGCACCTGATCTGCGAGAAACACGGGCTGGGCGAGCCGTGGGCCGGCTATCGCGGCTACCTCAATCACAAGATGCTGGAGCTGATGGTTCCCGACTTCCTTGAGCGCGAAGTGTTCTGCTGCGGCCCGACGCCGTACATGACCGCCGTCAAGCGCCTGCTCGAAGCCGCCGGCTACGACATGTCGCGTTATCACGAGGAATCCTTCGGTGCGACTCCTCCTGAAGCCCGCGCCGACGCGGTGGAGCAAGCCGAACAGGCCGCCGAGGCACCGGAAATCGATGCGGCGGATCTGCATCAGGTCGAGTTCACCGCCTCCGGCAAGAGCATTCGCGTGGCTCCGGGCGAAACCGTGCATGCAGCGGCGGCCAAGCTGGGCCTGATGATTCCGAAAGCTTGCGGCATGGGCATTTGCGGCACGTGCAAGGTGATGAAACTGGGCGGCGAAGTGGAGATGGAGCACAACGGCGGGATTACCGAGGACGACGAGGCCGAGGGGTACATTCTGTCGTGCTGCAGCGTGCCTAAAGGCGACGTCAGAATCGAATTCTGAGCCGGATCCCTGTAGGAGCTGCCGAAGGCTGCGATCTTTTGATCTTGATCTTAAAAGCAAGATCAAAAGATCGCAGCCTTCGGCAGCTCCTACAGGGGGGATTCAATCCACGAACAAGTCAGGCATCAGGGTTGCATTACTGTCCGGTTCGAATCGGTAGTGATCGAATTCAGTCACGCCGTGCTCACGCAAAATTTCTTCGTCGATCAGCAGTCGTCCAGTGATCTGCCGCTGGCTGCTATTCAGAATCACATGCGCCGCATCCGCCATGATCGAAGGCAGGCGCGCATGCTTGAACGACTCGCGGTTCCCCAGCTGAAACTCGATCGCCGCCGTGGCAATCATCGTCTGCGGCCACAGCGAATTGACGCTGATGCCGTAACTGGCGAATTCCTCGCTCATGCCCACCGTCAGCATGCTCATGCCGTACTTGGTCACGGTGTAAGGGCTGTACTGGGCGAACCATTTGCTCGCCAGATTCAGTGGCGGCGACAGGTTGAGGATGTGCCCGGCGGATTTCTTCAGATAGGGCAGGGCGGCCTGGCTGCACAGCAACACGGCGCGGGTGTTGATCTGGTGCATCAGGTCGAACCGCTTGAGTTCGATGTGTTGCACACCGGTCAACTTGATCGCCCCGGCATTGTTCACCAGCGCATCGATGCCACCGAAATGCGCGTTGGCCTGGGCCAGCGCACGGCGCACCGCGTCTTCATCACGTACATCCAGTTGCAGCGCCAAGGCGTTGCCGCCGGCCGCTTCGACTTCTGCGGCGACGCTGTGGATGGTGCCCGGCAATTTCGGATGGGCTTCGGCGCTCTTGGCCGCAATCACGATATTGGCCCCGTCCTTCGCGGCCCGCAGCGCAATCTCACGCCCGATGCCACGGCTGGCGCCGGTGATGAACAGGGTTTTGCCTTGTAGCGACATGCCGATGCTCCTGCTTGTTGTTATGTGAGCGGAGGCTCGACAGACAATGTAGACCAAGCAGCTGGCGCGATAGGGGCGGCGAAGTGAACTTGTGGCGAGGGAGCTTGCTCCCGCTCGGCTGCGCAGCAGTCGTAAACCCAGGCAATGCGGTTTGTCTGACGAACCGCCTACTCAGGTTTTGGGGGCTGCTACGCAGCCCAGCGGGAGCAAGCTCCCTCGCCACAGGGGAGCAACTCGTTACAGGCGTTCATTTGCCAAGGAATCAGGCGGACATGACTTCGCGGATATCGCGGGCCAGTTCGCGTACGCGTTCTTCTTCGGTGTCCCACGAGCACATGAAACGCGCGCCGCCCTTGCCGATGAAGGTGTAGAAGCGCCAGTTCTTGGCGGTCAGCGCGGCGATGGCCGGTTCCGAGAGTTGCAGGAATACGCCGTTGGCCTGCACCGGGAACATCAGTTCCACACCCGGGATGTCGCTGACCAGCTCAGCCAGCAGTTGCGCGCAGTGGTTGGCGTGGCGGGCGTATTTGAGCCACGCATCGTTTTCGAGGATGCCGACCCACGGTGCCGACAGGAAACGCATTTTCGACGCCAGTTGCCCGGCCTGTTTGCAGCGGTAGTCGAAGTCTTCGGCCAGTTTGTGGTTGAAGAACAGGATCGCTTCACCCACTGCCATGCCGTTTTTGGTGCCGCCGAAGCACAACACATCGACGCCGGCTTTCCAGGTCAGGTCGGCTGGCGAGCAGCCGAGAAACGCGCAGGCGTTGGAGAAACGCGCGCCGTCCATGTGCAGGTGCAAGCCCAGTTCCTTGCAGGTGGCGCTGATGGCGCGGACTTCTTCCGGGGTGTAGACGCTGCCGACTTCAGTGGCCTGAGTCAGGGTCACGACGCGCGGTTTCGGGTAGTGGATGTCCTGGCGCTTGAGCGCGACTTCGCGGATCGACTGCGGGGTGATCTTGCCGTTTTCGGTGCCGGCGATCAGCAGTTTCGAGCCGTTGGAGAAGAATTCCGGCGCGCCGCATTCGTCGGTTTCGACGTGGGCGGTTTCCGAGCAGATCACGCTGTGGTAACTCTGGCACAGCGACGACAGTGCGAGCGAGTTGGCGGCAGTGCCGTTGAAGGCGAAGAACACTTCGCAGTCGGTTTCGAACAGCTTGCGGAAATGGTCGGCCGCACGTGCGGTCCATTCATCGTCGCCATAAGCGCGCTGGTGGCCGTGGTTGGCCTGTTCCATGGCGGCCCAGGCTTCGGGGCAGATACCGGAGTAGTTGTCGCTGGCGAATTGTTGGCTCTTGTCGGTCATGGCCGGCTTCCGTGGTCGAGACTCTTGTGAAGGCTCGTGGTCAATGAGGGTGCGCACTTTACCGAAGATCTTCCGGGGGAGCACACGGGATGTCACTGTCAGGAAATTACCAGTTTGTTACCCGATTATGCACGTGACTAAACGCGACGGCGCGCTGGATCTGCTCAAGTGGCTGGCGCTGCTGAGCATGCTGCTCGATCACCTGCGATATGTCGGGATCAGCGCCGATTGGCTGTATGTGCCGGGACGCCTGGCATTCCCGTGGTTCTGTCTGGCGATGGCGGCGAACCTGGCCCGGGCCGGTGCGCAGAAGACCGAGTGGCGCTATCTGGGCTGGCTGCTGCTGTTCAGTGCGGTCAGTGAGATTCCGTACCGTTTGTACATTCCTGATCCCGACACCTTGAACGTGATGCCTACGCTGGCGCTGGGGTTGCTGGTGGTGCGGGGCTGGCAAGATCGCACGCTACTGTCGCGACTGTTGGGCGTCGGTGCCTTGCTGCTGGCGGCGTTGTTTGCGCAGTGGCTGATGTTCGGGATATTTGGCGTGCTGTTGCCGCTGGCGCTGCTGTGGGTGATCCGTCGCCCGTGGTATTTCGGCCTGCTGCCGGGGCTGGTGTGTCTGGCGGGCAATCAGTGGCGGGTGCTGTATGAGGCGGCGGAGTTCGGCAACTACGTGGCGGTGTTTGGTATCGCGGCGTGTCTGATTGCGCCACTGCTCGGGGTGTTCCTGTTGCGACACGCGCGACATCTCCAGCCGCCACCGATGCGGCGCTGGGGCTACGCCCTCTATCCTGCACATTTCCTCTTGCTGCTACTTATCCGCGAAGTCGCCGCATAACCGTGTGGGAGCTGGCTTGCCAGCGATAGCGGTGGGTCAGCCGTCATCAATACCAGATGTGCTATCGCCATCGCTGGCAAGCCAGCTCCCACAGGGTTCTTCAGTGTTTTCGAGATCAAGTCTGGCAAGACCATTTCGAGCCATGTCGTAAACGCACCTTTGTGTGGCGTCCGTAGGCATCTGGGCTGTCTGCGCCGGCCATACCATCGCATCAAAGGGCACCTCCGCAAGCCGCGTGCCTGACCAAGACGAAATGGCGCACCGACGCCGCTGGGAGAGACGCGATGTTCAGCAAGCAAGACCAGATCCAGGGTTACGACGATGCACTGCTGGCGGCGATGAATGCCGAGGAGCAACGTCAGGAAGATCACATCGAGCTGATCGCGTCGGAGAACTACACCAGCAAACGCGTGATGCAAGCGCAAGGCAGCGGCCTGACCAACAAATACGCCGAAGGTTATCCGGGCAAGCGCTACTACGGTGGCTGCGAGCATGTGGATAAAGTCGAAGCGCTGGCCATCGAACGCGCCAAGCAACTGTTCGGTGCCGATTACGCCAACGTCCAGCCGCACTCCGGTTCCTCGGCCAACAGCGCCGTGTATCTGGCACTGATCCAGCCGGGCGACACCATTCTCGGTATGAGCCTCGCTCATGGCGGTCACCTGACCCACGGCGCGAAAGTCTCATCCTCGGGCAAGCTCTACAACGCGGTGCAGTACGGGATCAACACCGACACCGGGCTGATCGATTACGACGAAGTCGAGCGTCTGGCCGTCGAGTGCAAGCCGAAGATGATCGTTGCCGGTTTCTCTGCTTATTCGAAGACTCTGGACTTCCCGCGCTTCCGCCAGATCGCCGACAAGGTCGGTGCGCTGCTGTTCGTCGACATGGCCCACGTTGCCGGTCTGGTCGCTGCTGGCCTGTACCCGAACCCGCTGCCGTACGCCGACGTGGTCACCACCACCACCCACAAAACCCTGCGCGGTCCGCGTGGCGGGCTGATCCTGGCCAAGTCCAACGAAGAGATCGAGAAAAAGCTCAACGCCGCGGTATTCCCCGGCGCCCAGGGCGGCCCGCTGATGCACGTCATCGCCGGTAAGGCGGTGTGCTTCAAGGAAGCGCTGGAGCCCGGCTTCAAGGCCTATCAGCAACAAGTGATCGACAACGCCAAGGCCATGGCCAGCGTGTTTATCAAACGTGGCTACGATGTAGTGTCCGGCGGTACCGACAACCACCTGTTCCTGGTCAGCCTGATCCGTCAGGGCCTGACCGGCAAAGATGCTGACGCCGCCCTTGGCCGCGCGCACATCACCGTCAACAAGAACGCCGTGCCGAACGACCCACAGTCGCCGTTCGTGACCTCGGGCCTGCGCATCGGCACCCCGGCCGTCACCACGCGTGGCTTCAAGGTCGCCCAGTGCGAAGCGCTGGCCGGCTGGATCTGCGACATCCTCGACAACCTCGGTGACGCCGACGTTGAAGCGAATGTGGCCAAGAACGTCGCGGCACTGTGCGCCGACTACCCGGTTTATCGCTGAGCGGTTTGGAGTAAATGACTATGCAACGCTATTCGGGCTTCGGCCTCTTCAAACACTCCCTCAGCCACCACGAGAACTGGCAGCGCATGTGGCGCACGCCGACGCCGAAGAAGGTCTACGACGTGGTCATCGTCGGCGGTGGCGGGCACGGTCTGGCGACCGCCTACTACCTGGCGAAAGAGCACGGCATCACCAACGTGGCCGTGGTCGAGAAGGGCTGGCTGGGCGGCGGCAACACCGCGCGCAACACCACCATCGTGCGTTCCAACTACCTGTGGGACGAGTCGGCACACCTGTACGAACACGCGATGAAATTGTGGGAAGGTCTGTCGCAGGATCTGAACTACAACGTGATGTTCTCCCAGCGTGGCGTCTACAACCTGTGCCACACCCTGCAGGACATCCGTGATTCCGAGCGTCGGGTCAGCGCCAACCGCCTCAATGGCGTCGACGGCGAATTGCTCAACGCCAAGCAAGTGGCCGACGAGATCCCGTACCTCGACTGCTCGAAAAACACCCGCTACCCGGTGATGGGCGCGACCGTTCAACGTCGTGGCGGCGTTGCCCGTCACGATGCCGTGGCCTGGGGCTTTGCCCGTGCCGCCGACGCCTTGGGCGTGGACTTGATCCAGCAGACTGAAGTGATCGGTTTCCGCAAGGAAAACGGTGTGTGCATCGGCGTTGAAACCAACAAGGGCTTCATCGGCGCCAAACGCGTCGGCGTGGTCACCGCCGGTAACTCCGGGCACATGGCCAAGCTCGCCGGTTTCCGGCTGCCGATCGAATCCCACCCGCTGCAGGCACTGGTGTCCGAGCCGATCAAACCGATTATCGACAGCGTGATCATGTCCAACGCCGTGCACGGTTACATCAGCCAGTCCGACAAGGGCGACCTGGTGATCGGCGCCGGTATCGACGGCTACAACGGCTATGGCCAGCGCGGTTCGTACCCGGTGATCGAGCACACTATCCAGGCCATCGTCGAGATGTTCCCGGTGCTGTCGCGGGTGCGCATGAACCGCCAGTGGGGCGGCATCGTCGACACCACGCCGGACGCTTGCCCGATCATTTCGAAAACCCCGGTACCGAACATGTTCTTCAACTGCGGTTGGGGCACCGGCGGCTTCAAAGCCACACCTGGCTCGGGCAACGTGTTTGCCGCGAGTCTGGCCAAGGGTGAAATGCACCCGTTGGCGGCACCGTTCTCCATCGACCGTTTCCACAACGGCGCACTCATCGACGAACACGGCGCTGCTGCCGTCGCCCACTAACAGGAGAAATCCCCATGTTGCATATCTTCTGTCCTCACTGCGGCGAACTGCGCTCCGAAGAGGAATTCCACGCATCCGGTCAGGCGCACATTCCGCGTCCGCTGGATCCGAACGCCTGCACCGATGAAGAGTGGGGCGACTACATGTTCTTCCGCGACAACCCGCGTGGTCTGCACCACGAGCTGTGGGATCACGTCGCCGGCTGCCGCCAGTACTTCAACGTCACTCGCGACACCGTGACCTACGAGATTCTCGAAACCTACAAGATCGGCACCAAGCCGCAATTCACCGACAAGGCTGATACGGCAAAAACAGCCACGACGGCGCTGGGAGAGAAGGTATGAGCCAGACCAATCGCCTGTCCAACGGTGGACGGATCGACCGCAATAAAGTGCTGAGCTTCACCTTCAACGGTCAGAGCTACAAAGGCTTCGAGGGCGACTCCCTGGCCTCGGCACTGATCGCCAACGGCGTCGACATTATCGGCCGCAGCTTCAAGTATTCGCGTCCTCGCGGGATCTTCGCCGCCGGTGCCGAAGAGCCGAACGCCGTGCTGCAGATCGGTGCCACCGAAGCCACGCAGATCCCCAACGTGCGCGCCACGCAACAGGCGCTGTACCAAGGCCTGGTCGCCACCAGCACCAACGGCTGGCCGAGCGTCAACAACGACATGATGGGCATTCTCGGCAAGGTCGGCGGCAAGCTGATGCCGCCGGGTTTCTACTACAAAACCTTCATGTACCCGCAATCGTTCTGGATGACGTACGAGAAGTACATTCGCAAGGCTGCCGGTCTGGGCCGTTCGCCGACCGAAGTCGATCCGGACACCTACGACTACATGAACCAGCACTGCGACGTGCTGATCGTCGGCGCCGGCCCTGCCGGTCTGGCGGCTGCCCTGGCGGCTGCGCGCAGTGGTGCGCGGGTGATTCTCGCCGATGAGCAGGAAGAGTTCGGCGGCAGCCTGCTCGATTCGCGCGAAAGCCTCGACGGCAAACCGGCGATCGAGTGGGTGGCCAGCGTCATCGCTGAACTGAAGAACACTCCGGACGTGCTGCTGTTGCCGCGCGCCACGGTCAACGGTTACCACGACCACAACTTCCTGACCATTCATGAACGCCTCACCGATCACCTCGGTGACCGTGCGCCAATCGGTCAGGTGCGTCAGCGCATCCACCGTGTCCGCGCCAAGCGTGTGGTGCTGGCGACCGGTGCCCACGAGCGTCCGCTGGTTTATGGCAACAACGACGTGCCGGGCAACATGCTTGCCGGTGCGGTCTCGACTTACGTGCGCCGTTACGGTGTGGCACCGGGCAAGAAGCTGGTGCTGACCACCAACAACGATCACGCCTACCGCGTGGCGCTGGACTGGCTCGATGCCAGCCTGCAAGTGGTCGCCATTGCCGATGCCCGCAGCAACCCGCGTGGTGCGCTGGTGGAAGAAGCCCGCGCCAAAGGCATACGCATCCTCACCGGCAGCGCCGTGATCGAGGCCCGTGGCAGCAAGCGCGTCACCGCAGCCCGCGTTGCCGCGATTGACGTCAAAGCGCACACCGTGACCAGCCCGGGCGAATGGCTCGACTGCGACGTGATCGCCAGTTCCGGCGGTTACAGCCCGGTGGTGCACCTGGCTTCGCACCTCGGTGGCAAGCCGGTCTGGCGCGAAGACATCCTCGGTTTCGTACCGGGCGAAGCACCGCAGAAGCGTGTGTGCGTCGGCGGCATCAACGGTGTTTACGGCCTCGGTGATTCGCTGGCCGATGGTTTCGAAGGTGGCGCACGCGCTGCCAGTGAAGCCGGTTTCGGTGTGGTCGAAGGCACGCTGCCAAAAGCCCTGAGCCGTCTCGAAGAAGCGACCCTGGCGCTGTTCCAGGTGCCGCACGAGAAGGGCACTTCGCGGGCGCCGAAGCAATTCGTCGACCTGCAGAACGACGTCACCGCCGCCGCCATCGAACTGGCGACCCGCGAAGGTTTCGAGTCGGTCGAACACGTCAAACGCTACACCGCGCTGGGTTTCGGCACCGATCAGGGCAAGCTCGGCAACGTCAACGGCCTGGCCATCGCTGCCCGCTCGCTGAACGTGACCATCCCGCAGATGGGCACCACGATGTTCCGCCCGAACTACACGCCGGTAACGTTCGGCGCCGTGGCCGGTCGTCACTGTGGGCACATCTTCGAGCCGGTACGCTACACCGCGTTGCATCAATGGCACCTGAAAAACGGCGCCGAGTTCGAAGACGTCGGCCAGTGGAAACGTCCATGGTACTTCCCGAAAAACGGTGAAGACATGCACGCCGCAGTGAAGCGCGAATGCAAAGCCGTGCGCGACAGCGTCGGCCTGCTCGACGCTTCGACCCTGGGCAAAATCGACATTCAAGGCCCGGATGCCCGTGAGTTCCTCAACCGCGTGTACACCAACGCCTGGACCAAGCTCGACGTGGGCAAGGCGCGTTACGGCCTGATGTGCAAAGAAGACGGCATGGTCTTCGACGACGGCGTGACGGCCTGCCTGGCCGACAACCATTTCGTCATGACCACCACCACTGGCGGCGCCGCGCGCGTGCTGCAATGGCTGGAGCTGTACCACCAGACCGAATGGCCTGAGATGAAGGTCTACTTCACCTCGGTCACCGACCACTGGGCGACCATGACCCTGTCCGGGCCGAACAGCCGCAAGCTGCTCAGTGCCGTGACCGACATCGACCTGGCCAACGAAGCGTTCCCGTTCATGACCTGGAAAGAGGGTCTGGTCGGCGGTGTGCCGGCGCGGGTGTTCCGTATCTCGTTTACCGGTGAACTGTCGTACGAAGTCAACGTCCAGGCCGACTACGCGATGGGCGTGCTGGAGAAAATCGTCGAGGCCGGTAAACAGTACAACCTGACTCCGTACGGCACCGAGACCATGCACGTCCTGCGGGCCGAGAAGGGTTTCATCATCGTCGGTCAGGACACCGACGGCTCGATGACTCCGGACGACCTGAACATGGGCTGGTGCGTCGGTCGCACCAAACCGTTCTCGTGGATCGGCCAGCGCGGCATGAACCGTGAAGATTGCGTGAAGGATCAGCGTAAACAACTGGTGGGTCTGAAGCCGATCGACCCGAACGTCTGGCTGCCGGAAGGTGCGCAACTGGTGTTCAACACCAAGCAGGCGATCCCGATGACCATGGTCGGCCACGTGACCTCCAGCTACGCGCACAACTCCCTCGGCTATTCGTTTGCCATGGGTGTGGTCAAGGGCGGTCTGAAGCGCATGGGCGAGCGGGTGTTTGCACCGCTGGCCGATGGCAGCGTGATCGAGGCGGAGATTGTTTCTTCGGTGTTCTTCGATCCGAAGGGTGATCGGCAGAACATCTAACACCACAGAACCTGTGGGAGCGTGGCTTGCCCGCGATGGCGTCAGACCAGGTTACACATCTGCGACTGACAAATCGCCATCGCGGGCAAGCCCGCTCCCACCGGGATGATGAATTCAGCAAAGGTGCTTTATGACCACAGCCAACGTGTACCAACAACGCCCGACCACCGGGGCCAAGGCCGAGTCGTCGCTGCACCATGCCGACCTCGCCAGCCTGGTCGGCAAGGGTCGCAAGAACGCCGGCGTCATCGTGCGTGAAAAGAAACTCCTCGGTCACCTGACCATTCGTGGCGATGGCCACGATGCAGCCTTCGCCGCCGGCGTGCACAAGGCCCTCGGCATTGAGTTGCCCGGCGCCCTGAGCGTGATCGTCAAAGGCGAAACCAGCCTGCAATGGATGGGCCCGGACGAGTGGCTGCTGATCGTGCCAAGCGGTGAAGAATTCGCCGCCGAACAGAAACTGCGCGAAGCGCTGGGCGACCTGCACATCGCAATCGTCAACGTCAGCGGCGGCCAGCAAGTGCTCGAACTGAGCGGGCCGAACGTGCGTCAGGTGCTGATGAAATCCACCAGCTATGACGTGCACCCGAACAATTTTCCGGTCGGCAAAGCGGTGGGCACGGTGTTCGCCAAGTCGCAGCTGATGATCCGCCATACCGCCGAAGACACCTGGGAACTGCTGATCCGCCGTAGCTTCTCGGATTACTGGTGGTTGTGGTTGCAGGATGCTTCGGCCGAGTACGGGCTGAGCGTGCAGGCGTAACACTAAGTGGTTGCCGCGATTGCTTCTTGTGGCGAGGGAGCTTGCTCCCGCTCGGCTGCGAAGCAGTCGCAAAAACCTGCGAGCGCATTCTTTCTGGAAGAACGCGGTTGCTGATTTTGGGGTCGCTTCGCAACCCAGCGGGAGCAAGCTCCCTCGCCACAGAACTCATTCGCCACAGAGTTCACTCTGCTCACAGATGTTGAAACAGGAGTCACCGCACCATGAGCCGCGCCCCAGACACATGGATTCTGACCGCCGACTGCCCCAGCGTGCTCGGCACGTTGGACGCGGTGACGCGTTTTCTGTTCGAGCAGGGTTGCTACGTCACCGAGCACCATTCGTTCGATGACCGGCTCTCGGGCCGCTTCTTCATTCGCGTGGAATTCCGTCAGCCCGAGGGTTTCGACGAGCAGTCCTTCCGCGCCGGCCTCGCCGAGCGTGGTCAGGCGTTTGGCATGGTCTTCGAGCTGACTGCGCCGAACTACCGGCCGAAAGTGGTGATCATGGTCTCCAAGGCCGATCACTGCCTCAACGATTTGCTTTACCGCCAGCGCATCGGCCAGTTGTCGATGGACGTGGCGGCGGTGGTGTCCAACCACCCGGATCTCAAGCCGCTGGCCGACTGGCACCAGATTCCCTACTACCATTTCCCCCTCGACCCCAACGACAAGCCGTCGCAGGAGCGTCAGGTGTGGCAGGTGATCGAAGAGTCCGGCGCCGAACTGGTGATCCTCGCCCGCTACATGCAGGTGCTGTCACCGGAGTTGTGCCGCAAGCTCGATGGCAAGGCGATCAACATCCATCACTCGTTGCTGCCAGGGTTCAAGGGTGCCAAACCCTATCACCAGGCCTACAACAAGGGCGTGAAACTGGTCGGCGCCACGGCGCATTACATCAACAACGACCTCGATGAAGGGCCGATCATCGCCCAGGGCGTCGAGGCCGTGGATCACAGTCATTACCCGGAAGATTTGATCGCCAAGGGGCGTGATATCGAGGGCCTGACTTTGGCCCGGGCCGTGGGTTATCACATCGAAAGAAGGGTGTTTTTGAACGCCAACAGAACTGTCGTTCTTTAGATCGCCATCGCTGGCAAGCCAGCTCCCACAGGGATTTGTGTCGTACACAATTTTTGAGTTCCACCCGAAACCTGTGGGAGCTGGCTTGCCAGCGATGAGGCCATAACAGGCAACACAACAATCAGCATCTGTACCCGAGCACTTAACGCGCTGCCTGCCTGGGCAACGCGGTTCCATAAAAACAACAGCGAGGTGAAAGCATGTCTGGCAATCGTGGTGTGGTGTATCTCGGCGCTGGCAAGGTCGAAGTACAGAAAATCGACTATCCGAAAATGCAGGACCCGCGTGGCAGGAAGATCGAGCACGGGGTGATCCTGCGTGTGGTGTCCACCAACATTTGTGGCTCCGACCAGCACATGGTGCGCGGCCGGACCACGGCGCAGACCGGTCTGGTGCTGGGCCATGAAATCACTGGCGAAGTGATCGAGAAGGGTTCCGACGTCGAGAACCTGAAAATCGGCGACCTGGTCTCCGTACCGTTCAACGTGGCTTGCGGGCGCTGCCGCTCCTGCAAGGAGCAACACACCGGCGTCTGCCTGACTGTCAACCCGGCCCGCGCCGGCGGTGCTTACGGTTATGTCGACATGGGCGACTGGACCGGCGGCCAGGCTGAATACGTGCTGGTGCCGTACGCCGACTTCAACTTGCTGAAACTGCCGGATCGCGACAAGGCCATGGAGAAAATCCGCGACCTGACCTGCCTCTCCGACATTCTGCCGACCGGCTATCACGGTGCGGTGACGGCGGGCGTCGGCCCGGGCAGCACCGTGTACATCGCGGGCGCCGGCCCGGTCGGTCTGGCCGCTGCGGCCTCGGCGCGCTTGCTGGGCGCGGCGGTGGTGATCATCGGCGACGTCAACACCATCCGCCTGGCGCACGCCAAGGCTCAGGGTTTTGAAGTGGTCGACCTGTCCAAGGACACGCCGCTGCACGAGCAGATCGCCGCACTGCTGGGCGAACCGGAAGTCGATTGCGCGGTGGACTGCGTGGGCTTCGAAGCGCGCGGCCACGGGCATGACGGGGTGAAAGCCGAAGCGCCGGCCACCGTGCTCAACTCGCTGATGGGCGTGGTGCGCGTGGCGGGCAAGATCGGTATTCCGGGCCTGTACGTGACCGAAGATCCGGGTGCCGTGGACGCCGCCGCAAAAATGGGCAGCCTGAGCATCCGCTTCGGTCTGGGCTGGGCCAAATCCCACAGCTTCCACACCGGCCAGACCCCGGTGATGAAGTACAACCGCCAGCTGATGCAGGCGATCATGTGGGACCGCATCAACATCGCCGAAGTGGTGGGTGTGCAAGTCATCAGCCTCGACCAGGCGCCGGAAGGTTACGGCGAGTTTGATGCCGGTGTGCCGAAGAAGTTTGTGATCGATCCGCATCGGCTATTCAGTGCGGCGTAAGTTTCAGGCAATGCAAAACGGCGACCTCAAGGTCGCCGTTTTTTATGGGGATGAGCACTAAACCTGTGGCGAGGGAGCTTGCTCCCGTTCGGCGGCGAAGCCGTCGTAAAATTCATACATGCGGCGTCTCAGGAAAATTACCCACTCAAGATTTGGGCCGTTTCGCAGCCCAGCGGGAGCAAGCTCCCTCGCCACAAAGGTTTGTGGGCCAGAGTCAGAGGGCTGCCAAAGCGCCTTGGTAAAGCACCGGACCGGTCGGCTGTCCGGTCGGCGAACCACCTTTCGGCTCCAGACTCACCGCCAGCGCAATCGGCTGGCCGATCAAGGCTTTCTGCGCCGCGCTCAGTTCAACCTTGCCTTTGCCGCCTGCAGGAATCACCCCCAGCGAAATCGGCTTGCCATCGGCGGGTATCGCCCACAGTTCCAGGCTGCGATCAGGCCCGACTGCCGCCAATGTCAGCGGTTCGACTTGCAGATAGTCCGCATGCGTCTCGACCTTCAGCGCCGGTTGCGCGTCGGCACTCAGCAGGGTGGCGCGATAGCGGGCGTCGTCGCGGTTGTACAGGGAACCGAGGAACACCAGCACCACGATCGAACACAGCGCGGCGCTGACCCGCAGCCAGTTCCAGAACGGACGTTTTTCCGGGACGTGCAGTACTTGCGGTTCGATGCGCGCAGTGATGCCTTGCCACACCCGATCCGGCACCGGTTGCTCTGGAACCGCGTCGGTCAGGCTGGTAAGGCTTTCCTGCCAGTGAGCGAGTTCTGTGCGCAGTGCTGCATCGTCCAGCAGCAATTGTTCAAAGCGCCGACGCGCCGCCGACGACATCAGGCCGATGGCGTAATCGGCAGCGAGGGCGCGGCGCAGGGCAGGGGTCTGGTAGTTCATGATTCAAGGCACCTGCGCAGACGTTCCATGCCACGGCGAATCCACGATTTCACCGAACCCAGCGGCGCGGCCAGGTGTTCGGCGAGTTCCGAGCAGGACAGGCCCTGAAAGTAGGCGACGCTGATCGACTGGCGCTGCATGCCGTCGAGGGTGTCGAGGCAACGGTGCAACGCGCTGGCTTCGCGGCTGCTGTTCAACAGGTCGTGGGCCGAAGGGCCTTCGTCCGGCAGGGTGGCCTGTTCGAAGTCGGTCAGCGGCCGGTCACGCTGTTTGCGTAACTGGTCGATGGCCTGGTGGCGAGTGATGTTGATCATCCAGGTCAGCGGCGCCGACAAATGGGCTTCGTAGCGCGAGGCGTTGTTCCAGATGCGCACGAAGCTTTCCTGCAGCACGTCCTCGGCCAGATCTGCCCGGCCCATGAAACGCAAGGCGACACCGTGCAAGCGCGGGCCGACGCTGCGGTAGAGGGTTTCGAATGCACGCCGATCGCCCAGTGAGCACTGGGCCAACAACTGGCGCAACTGATCGGGGTCGGCGGTGGAAATGACGGTTCTCCAGGCAATGGGCGGACGACGAGGGCGCTGCTCGGGCTGTTCACAGGCTAGTTCAGCGACAGCGCTTGTGCCATTCATCTCGGGTTATCCACGGTTTCACGTTTTATATACGTGGCTATCCTGAAAATGGATGCGTCGGCGAGGAACATGCCAGCGCAAACCCGGTCAAATCGGCAGTTTTGCCGCCCCTAGACGGGCGGTTACCACAGTGCAAGAGGATGTCTGAATGAAGATTTCACGCGGTATGGCCTTGGCTTCACTGATGACCCTTGCAGCGAGCCCGGTGTTTGCCGGTTTCAGCTTGAACGATGTCGCCGGTGCAGTCTCGGGTATGCAAGGGGGTGACAAGGCTGCCGCCGCTGCACCGACTTCGGAAACCGCTGGATTGCTGAGTGCCTTGAGTGCGCTGAACGTCACGCCCCAGCAAGCTGTAGGGGGAACCAGTGCGATGTTGGGCCTGGCCAAGAACCAATTGAGCAGCACCGATTATTCGCAGTTGGCCAAAGAAGTGCCGGGCATCGACAAACTGTCGGGCGGTAGCGGCAATCTGGCGGCATTGAGCGGGTTGCTGGGCTCGTCGGGCAAGTCAGCCGGGTTGGAAAATGCGCTGGGCAACGTCAAGACCACCAGCGACCTGAACAACGCTTTCAGTGCGCTGGGCATGGACAGCGGCATGGTTGGCCAGTTTGCCCCGGTGATCCTGCAATACCTGGGTCAACAGGGTGTTGGCGGTTCGCTGTTGAGCAGTCTGGGCAACATCTGGGGCGCCGGCAGCGGCAGCTGATTCAGCCGCGCTCACCGCGCAGTTCGCTGATGCGCTGATCCTTCTCGGTCCAGAGCTGGTTGACCCAGTTCTGGACCTGCTGGCGAAACTGCGGATCGTTCTCGTAATCGCCCTGCGACAGCGCCGGGTCGAGTTCGCGGGTCTGGATGTCGACGATCACCCGCGGCACGCTGCCGCTGATCAGATCCCAGAACCCCGGAATGTTCTCCTGTGGATAAACCACGGTCACGTCGAGCAATGCATCCAGCTGCTCCCCCATCGCCGCCAGCACAAACGCCACGCCACCGGCCTTGGGTTTGAGCAGGTGCCTGAACGGTGACTGCTGCTGCGCACTTTTCGCCGCGGTGTAGCGAGTACCTTCCAGATAATTCACGACCGTTACCGGCTGGCGCTTGAACAGCTCGCAGGCCTGTTTGGTGATTTCCAGATCCTTGCCCGCCAGCTCCGGATGCTTCGCCAGAAACGCCTTGCTGTAGCGCTTCATGAACGGGTAATCCAGCGCCCACCACGCCAGACCAAGGAACGGCACCCAGATCAGCTCTTTCTTGAGGAAGAACTTGAAGAACGGCGTGCGCCGGTTGAGGGTCTGGATCAGCGCCGGAATGTCGACCCACGACTGGTGGTTGCTGACCACCAGATACGAGGTGTCACCGCGCAGATCTGCGCCGCCGCGAATGTCCCACTGAGTGGGGATGCACAGACGAAAGATCAGTTTGTCGATTTCCGCCCAGGTCTCGGCAATCCACATCACCGCCCACGAGGCGTAATCGCGCCAGCGCCCTGGCGCAATCAGTTTGAGCAGGGCAAAGACCATCAACGGCCCGATCAGGATCAGGGTGTTGAGCAATAGCAGCAGGGTGACGAAACAGCCGGTGAGCAGGCGGCGCATAAGCAACTCTATGAAGGCGGATGGGCGCGCCATGATAAGTGGCTTCGGGCGACAGGCCAAATCGGCGGTGACGAATGTTTCACTTTTGGGCGGCTATGCTGGAGCCAATTAGTGAGGCTTGTGCTGGCCCCATCGCTGGCAAGCCAGCTCCCACAAGGATCTCCAGTGCATGTGATTTCCGTGAATGGCAGAGAAACCTGTGGGAGCTGGCTTGCCAGCGATGCGATATCAAGGGCGAACGAATTCCTTGATGGCTGTCTAAAATCTCGCGTCTGACGCCCTCATTTTCCAAGGAAGCCCTCTACGTGAAATCCCTCCTTGCACTGTTTGCCCTCGTCGCCCTGCCGGTCATGGCCGCCGAACCGACCCTGTACGGGCGTTATGAATACATCGCGCTGCCGGAAATCGGTGGTGAGGTGCTCAAGGCCAAGATGGACACCGGCGCGCTGACCGCCTCGCTGTCGGCCAAGGACATTGAGACCTTCACCCGCGACGGTGAAAACTGGGTGCGCTTCCGCCTCGGCACCAAGGACGCCAGCAACAAAGTGTACGAGCACAAGATCGCGCGGATCAGCAAGATCAAGAGCCGCTCGGACGAAGAGGACGAGGGCGACAGCACTGAAGTCGCCAAACGCCCGGTGGTCGATCTTGAACTGTGCCTGGGCAACGTCAAGCGTACCGTTGAGGTCAACCTGACCGACCGCAGCAACTTCAACTACCCGCTGCTGATCGGTGCCAAGGCCTTGCGCGAGTTTGGCGCCGCAGTGAACCCGGCGCGGCGTTTCACCGCCGACAAGCCAGACTGCTGAGTGGTCTCATTGACGTAAGGTCAGGCTTGGGGCACCGTTCGCGCACTTAACCCATGGGCTCGGACGCCATGCCTCATATCCTGATTGTCGAAGACGAAGCGGCGATTGCCGACACGCTGATTTTTGCCCTGCAGGGCGAGGGGTTCACGACCACGTGGCTGAGCCTTGGCGCCGCGGCGCTGGAGCATCAACGGCAGACCCCGGCCGACTTGATCATTCTCGATATCGGCCTGCCGGACATCAGCGGTTTCGAAACCTGCAAGCAGCTGCGGCGCTTCAGTGAAGTGCCGGTGCTGTTCCTCAGCGCCCGGGACGCCGAGATCGACCGGGTGGTAGGGCTGGAAATCGGCGCCGACGATTACGTGGTCAAGCCGTTCAGCCCGCGTGAGGTCGCCGCGCGGGTCCGGGCGATTCTCAAACGCATGGCGCCGCGTCCTGCGGTTGAAGCGTCCTCGACGCTGTTTCGCATCGATGCCGAGCGTGTGCAGATCGTCTATCGGGGACAGCCGTTGAGCCTGACCCGCCATGAATTTCGCCTGTTGCAATGCCTGCTCGAACAACCGCAGCGGGTGTTCAGCCGCGAGCAACTGCTCGACGCGCTGGGGGTTGCTGCCGACGCCGGCTACGAGCGCAGCATCGACAGCCACATCAAAAGCGTGCGCGCCAAATTGCGTCTGGTGCGGGCCGACGCCGAGCCGATCCAGACCCATCGCGGCCTCGGTTACAGCTACAGCCCGGGGCACAGCTGATGTCGCTGGGGCTGCGGATTTTTCTGGTGTATGTGCTGTTTATCGGCCTGACCGGTTACTTCGTGCTCAACACGGTGATGGAAGAAATCCGCCCCGGTGTGCGTCAGTCCACCGAAGAAACCCTGGTCGATACCGCCAACCTGATGGCGGAGATTTTGCGTGATGATTTCAAGGCCGGCACGCTCAGCGAGAACCGCTGGCCCGAGTTGTTGCGTGCCTACGGCGAACGCCAGCCGCAGGCGACCATCTGGGGGTTGCCGAAAAATCAGGTCAACCATCGCATCTACGTCACCGACGCCAAAGGCATCGTGGTCCTGGATTCCAGTGGCGTGGCGGTCGGGCAGGATTACTCGCGCTGGAACGACGTCTACCTGACTTTGCGTGGTGAGTACGGTGCTCGTTCGAGCCGCAGTGATCCGAATGATGCGAACTCCTCGGTGATGCACGTCGGCGCGCCGATCCGCGACAACGGCAAAATCGTCGGCGTGGTCACCGTGGCCAAGCCCAATAGCTCCTTGCAGCCTTACGTCGATCGCACCGAGCGGCGCTTGCTGTTTTACGGTGCCGGGCTGATCGGCCTCGGTCTGCTGTTCGGCGCTTTGCTGTCGTGGTGGCTGAGCCGCGCGCTGCACCGTTTGACCGGTTACGCCAAAGCGGTCAGTGAGGGGCGCCGGGTGGAGGTGCCGCATTACCGTGGCGGTGAACTGGAGCAACTGGCGACGGCGGTGGAGCAGATGCGCACCCAACTGGAAGGCAAGGCTTACGTCGAACGCTACGTGCACACGCTGACCCATGAATTGAAGAGTCCGCTGGCGGCCATTCGCGGTGCCGCGGAGTTGCTGCAGGATGAAATGCCAGCGATTCAGCGCCTGCGCTTTGTCGGCAACATCGACAGTGAAAGCGCGCGGATGCAGCAGTTGATCGAGCGCCTGTTGAATCTGGCTCAGGTGGAACAGCGCCAGGGTCTCGAGGAGCGCGTGGCGGTGCCGCTGGCGGCGCTGATCGATGAATTATTGCGCGCGCAGGCAGCGCGGATCGAAGGCCGGCGGCTCACGATCGAGCAGACCATTGCGCCGGATCTGCTGCTGATCGGCGAGCCGTTTCTGCTGCGTCAGGCGCTGGGCAATCTGCTGGACAATGCACTGGATTTCACCCCGATCGCCGGGTTGCTGCGTTTCAGTGCCGAACGTGTCGGGGAACAGGTCGAGTTGCGCGTGTTCAACGAAGCCGCCCCGATTCCCGATTACGCCTTGCCGCGCTTGAGTGAGCGGTTTTATTCGTTGCCGCGTCCGGACAGTGGGCGCAAGAGCACCGGGTTGGGGCTGAACTTTGTTGAAGAGGTGGTGAAGTTGCATGGTGGGTCGATGCAGATTCGCAATGTCGAGGGCGGTGTGGAAGTGACATTGCGCCTGCCTTGAGACCCTAAAAAGATCGCAGCCTTCGGCAGCTCCTACAGGGGAACGCAATCCCAAGGAGCTGCCGAAGGCTGCGATCTTTTGATCTTTCCACACAATCTCCATATTCCCCCCACATTCCCCTCATACATCAACAGCAGACTCTGCCCATCCAAACAGGGAGAGTCCCATGAACAAAAATTTGACCATCAAGCTCGGGGCCATTGCCCTGTTGATCCTGCTGTTGCTGATCCCGCTGCTGATGATTGACGGCATCATCGACGACCGCCAGCAACTGCGCGACGGCGTGCTCGAAGACATCGCCCGCAGTTCCAGCTACAGCCAGCAACTGAGCGGGCCGGTGATGGTGGTGCCGTATCGCAAGGTGGTACGCACCTGGAAGACCAACGAGAAAACCAATCAGCGCTATGAAGAGCTCGGCGAGGAACGCGGTCGTTTGTACTTTCTGCCGGAGCGCTTCGAGCTCGACGGCCAGGTGCAGACCGAGCTGCGCGCCCGGGGCATTTACCAAGCGCGATTGTTCCATGCTGACAATCGCATCAACGGGCATTTCTCCTTGCCGGCGCAGTTAGGCATCAAAGAAGACTTTGCCGATTACCAGTTCGACGCGCCGTTTCTGGCGGTGGGCATCAGTGATATTCGCGGCATTGAAAACGCGCTGAAACTGGAACTCGACGGCCAGCGTCTGGACTTTGTGCCTGGCACCCAGGTGGGCTGGCTCGGCGAAGGCGTGCGGGTCATGTTGCCGACACTGGACACCCGTAACGCCACGGAGCTGACCTTCGGTTTCGACCTGCGCCTGCAGGGCACCGGTTCGCTGCAGGTGTTGCCGGTAGGCAAGGCCAGCCGCGTCAGCCTGGCGGCGAACTGGCGGCACCCCAGCTTCATCGGCAACTTCCTGCCGGGCAAACGCGAGATCAGTGATCAGGGTTTCAGCGCCGATTGGCAGACCTCGTTTTTCTCCACCAACCTGCAAGAAGCGATGAATCGCTGTGTGATGGGCAATGATTGCGAGGCGTTCAACGGGCGCAGTTTTGGCGTGAGTTTCATCGACCCGGTGGATCAGTACCTGAAGAGTGACCGTGCGATCAAATATGCGTTGTTGTTTATTGTCCTGACCTTCGCCGGTTTCTTCCTGTTCGAAGTGCTCAAGAGCCTCGCGGTGCACCCGGTGCAATACGCATTGGTCGGGGTGGCGCTGGCGTTCTTCTACCTGTTGTTGCTGTCGCTGTCGGAGCACATCGGCTTTGCTTTGGCCTATCTGCTGTCGGCCAGTGGTTGTGTGTTGTTGATCGGATTTTATGTCTGTCACGTGCTGCACAGCGTGCGCCACGGCCTGAGTTTTTCCGCGGGATTGGCAGCGTTGTATGGTCTGCTGTATGGCCTGCTGAGCGCCGAGGACTATGCGCTGCTGATGGGTTCGCTGTTGCTGTTCGGCTTGCTCGGGGTGTTCATGGTCCTGACGCGCAAACTCGATTGGTACGGGATCGGGCAAAAACCGGCCAAGCCGCTGGCGTTTGATGTGGAGGCGATGCAATGAGCGGGTTGGGATTGCGTGAAGATCAGCGAGAGGTGGAGGTTTTGGTGACGCTGATTGTTGCAGCACTGCCGCCGCAACCCAGGTGGTGCCATCGCTGGCAAGCCAGCTCCCACAGGATTTGTGCTGAAACAGAGGGTTCTGTCATACCCAAATCCATTGTGGGAGCTGGCTTGCCAGCGATGAGGCCAGAACAGGTTCCGCCGATTTAAGGCTTGGGCAGGGTAGCGACCATGGACGGTCGCTGACTCACTTCAAAGAACCAGTTGGCCAGTTGTGGATTGGCGCTGCGCCAGTCCAGATCCGGATGACGCAGATCGATGTAACCCAATGCGCACGCCACGCTGATGGCGGCCACGTCGAAATGGCTGGTCAGCTCGGCGATGGCGTCACTTTCCAGATAGGCCAGAGCGCGGCGGATCTTCTCGCGCTGGGCATCGAGCCATTCGTCCCAGTGCTTTTCCGGGGCGCGCAATACCAGTTCGTAACGCACCATCACCGAGGCATCCATGATCCCGTCGGCCAGCGAGGCCAGGGTCAGACGGCGCCAGCGGGCCGCGCCGTCGCGGGGGATCAGCGGGTTGCCGACATGCTGCTGGTCGAGGTATTCGAGGATCACGCGGCTGTCATGGATGACGCTGCCGTCGGCCAGACGCAGGGCCGGGATCTTGCCCAGCGGATTGTCGGCGTTGAGCGCTGCGTCCGGGCTGACCGGGCTGAGCACGCAGTCTTGCAGAGCGACGCGATCCTGCTGGCCGGTCTCATGCAGCAGCACCATCACTTTGCGCACGAACGGGGAGAGCGTGTTGTGGAACAGGGTCATGCTGGGGGCGGACATTGGCAAACCTCGGTGGTCATCGAAGAACAGCAGGTTAGCCTAGCTACAACCACTGTGGCTGGCGAGGAATTGATGGTGTTCGTGAGATCGCCATCGCTGGCAAGCCAGCTCCCACAGTTTTTGCAGCGAACACAAATTTCAGATTCAGCATTAACCCCCGTGGGAGCTGGCTTGCCAGCGATGAGGCCATCACCGACAACACAAAAACTACCTGCGCTGCAACAAACCTCTAATGGCAAGATACGCCGGAACGCCCAGCCCGACCCAGCTCAACGCATCCCAGATTCCATCGCCCAACAACGCCGCAAACAACCCCGCCGCACTCAGCAGCGCAATCACCAGCGGCGTGCTGAAGACCTTCCAGAAATTGCTCTGACGCGGCTTCATGCGGCAGCCTCCACCGTCACCGGTTTCGCCGCTTTACGCCGCACCACCCACAGATACACGCCACTGCCAAGGACGATGATGGTCAGGACGTCGAGGGTCGCCCAGAGGATTTTCATCGGCATGCCGCCGTAGTCACCGAAGTGCAATGGCTGCGACAGGCCCATGGCGTCCATGTACCACGGGCGCTCGGCCACGGCGGTGACCTGCAGGGTGCCGGCGTCGATCAGTACCGGCGTCAGCAGGTGCGAGGTCAGGTGCGTGCCGCCCTTCATGAACACCGCGTAATGATGCTCGCTGGAAAAACGCGTACCGGGGAAGGCGATGAAGTCCGGGTTCATCCCCGGTGCCACGTCCCGGGCGATGTCGAGCAGGCGGGTGGCCGGGGCCAGTCGGGTCAACGGCGGGGCATCGCGGTACGGCGCGACCATGGCGGTCAGCGAGTCATTGCGCCACGCGGCGATGATCAGATCGGCACAGGCGCTGATCACCCCGGTGACACCGACCACCAGCGCCCAGGTCAGCGTAACCACGCCGATCAGGTTGTGCAGGTCGAGCCAGCGCAGCCGGGAGGACTTGTCCTGGCGCACGGTGCCGAACTGCAAGCGGCGCATGAACGGCAGGTACAACACAGTTCCCGAAATGATCGCGACCACGAACAGCAGACCCATGAACGCCAGCAGCAACTTGCCCGGCAGGCCGGCGAACATGTCCACATGCAGGCGCAGGATGAACAACATCAGGCCTCCGTTGGCCGACGGGGTTTCCAGCACTTCACCGGTGCGCGCATCGAGCATGAACGTGTGCGAAGAATTCGGCTCGGTACCGGCGGTTTTCGCCATGATGGTCAGCACGGCGTTGGGCTCGTCGTCCTCGAAACCGAAGTACTGCACCACTTCGCCGGGACGATGTTGTTCTGCCGCCTCGACCAGTTGCGCCAGGTTCAGGCGCGGGGTGTCGGCGGGCATTTCGCGCACTTGCGGGGCATCGCCGAGCAGGTGCTCGATCTCGTGATGGAAAATCAGCGGCAGACCGGTCAGTGCCAACAGCAGCAAAAACACGGTGCAGATCAGGCTGGTCCAGGTGTGGATGAACGACCAGCGGCGAATTGTTTTACTTTTCATTTCATGACCTTCAAAAACACCGAAGCCGTCCACGGGGGACGGCCTGGTGACAGGACCTGTTCAGCTCACGCGCTTACCACTTGTAGGTGGCGCTGGCGACGACGCTGCGCTGGTCGCCGTAGTAGCAATAGAAGCCGTCGCAGGTGGAGATGTAGTCCTTGTCGAACAGGTTGGTGGCATTGACCGCGACCGATGCGCCTTTGAGGCTGTTGTCCAGGCGACCGAGATCGTAGTGCACAGAGGCATCGAACACGGTGTAAGCATTGGCCTTGCCCAGCCAAGTGTTGCCCTGATCGCCGTAGGTGTTGCCGGTGTAACGCACGCCACCGCCGATACCGAAGCCGTCGAGTACGCCGTTGTGCCAGGTGTAATCGGTCCACAGCGAGGCCTGTTGGTTCGGCATCAGCTGCAGGCGGTTGCCTTTGTAGTCGCCTTTCTGCACTTCGGACTTGGCCAGGGTGTAGGCGGCAATCACTTTCAGGTTATCGGTGACGTCCGAGGTCGCCTCCAGTTCCAGGCCTTTGACTTTCACTTCGCCGGTCTGGCTGGTGATCGGGGTGTTGCCGACGGTGGTGGTGACTGCGACGTTTTTCTGCGTCAGGTCATACACGGCGGCGGTCAGCAGGGTCTTGCTGCCCGGTGGCTGGTACTTGACGCCCATTTCCCACTGCTTGCCTTCGGTCGGCTTCAGCGAACCGGTGGAGGAGGCGTCGGCGCCGGTGGTGGGCTGGAAGGATTCGGCGTAGGAAATGTACGGGACGAAGCCTGAGTCGAACACGTAGCTGAGCGCTGCGTTACCACTGAAGTTCTTGTCGCGCTGGGTGTTGGTCGCATCGGCCTTGTTGAAGAACGTGGTGCCGGTGTGGACCCAGTCTTCACGACCGCCCAGCGTCAGGCGCCATTGGTCGAGGGCCATCTGGTCCTGCACGTAGAGGCCGGTCTGGTAGGTCTTCTGGTCGTAGTCGTAATACGCGGTCGAGCGATCCGGACGGACGATCGGCTGGCCGTAGATCGGCTTCAGCACGTTGGTTTTCAGACCGTCACCGTAGATCGACAGGTAGTTGGTGTTGCTGCGTTGGTGATCCAGCCCCAACAGCACGGTGTGGCGAATGTCACCGGTGGCGAAGTCGGCCTGGAAGTTGTTGTCCACCGCGAACTGGCTGATGTCTTCGTCAACGCTGGTGCTGGTGCGCCCGACGTTGCCTTGATCGTCCACCTGGGTGTACGGGTAAGAACCGACGGTCAGGGCCTGGAACGACAGATCCGACTTGGTGTAACGCAGGTTCTGCTTGAACTGCCAGACATCGTTCAGCCGGTGTTCAAACGCATAACCGAGCGCGTAGTAAGTGCGGTCGTAGTATTCCCAATTCGGGTCGCCGAGGTTTTTGTGGTGCGAGACGCTACCGAACGGCATGTCGATCTTGGTGCCCTGCACCGGCAGGAACTGGCTGGTAATGCCGGTATCGTCGCGGGTGAACTGGCTCAGCAGGGTGAGTTTGGTGTCGTCGTCGATGTTCCAGGTCAGGCTCGGCGCGATGTTGTAGCGCTTGTTTTCGATGTGATCGACTTGCGTGTCGCTGTCACGCACCACACCGCTGATGCCGTAGAGAAACTGGCCGGCGTCGTCGATCTTGCCGGTGCTGGCGAAGTTGATCTGGCGATGGTTGTCGCTGCCGTACTGCAACTGGATTTCGCTGCTGGCGTCGCTGCTCGGGCGCCTGCTGACCATGTCCAGCAGGCCGCCCGGCGGGGTCTGGCCGTAGACGGAAGAGGCCGGGCCGCGCAGCAGGGCAAGGCGATCGAGGTTCCAGGTTTCCTGTTTCGGGTTGGCGTACACGCCTTTGGGCAGTGGCAGGCCATCGAGGAACTGGGTCGGCTCGAAACCACGCACGCGCAGCCAGTCGGCGCGGGTGTCGCTGCCGTAGCTGCTGGCGGTGATGCCCGGCATATAACGCACGGCGTCATCGAGGCTGTGCACGCTGCGGTCGTCCATTTGCTGACGGGTGGCGACCGAGATCGAGCGCGGTGCTTCGACCAGCGCGGTGTCGGTCTTGGTGCCGGCGGCGGTGCGGGTGGCGGTGTAGCCCTCGACCGGGCCCCAGGCCGTTTCGTAGTTTTCCACGCCGATCACGGCGGTTTCCGGCAGCGCCAGTGTCCCTTCAGGCACGGCAACCAGGCTGTAGGTACCAGTGCTGCTTTGTTCCAGTTGCAGACCGGTGCCTTGCAGCGCCGCGCGCAGAGCGCCGGCGGCGTCGTATTGCCCGTTGACCGGCGCCGAGGTCTTGCCCGCCGCCAGCGACGGATTGAGCGACAGCGCGAGGCCACCCTGGCTGGCGATCTGGTTCAGCGTCGTCGACAGCGGCGCCGCCGGCAGGTTGTAGGCACGCACGCTGGACGCCTGTTCAGCGGCGAGCAACGGGTTGCTGATCAGCGGCGCGCTGAGGGCAATGGCAACGGCCAGCAGACTGGGGCGCAACAAGGTGTCTAGCGAACGGGACATGCGAAGGCTCCTGAATGGAAATATTTCTCAATTGCCTGTGTGCCGGACGAGAATTGAAAAGTGATAGGGCTGGATGAAAATAATGTCGATTAACTGGGAGTGGGGCAGCCGATTCGCGTGGCAACATTGGTTTTGTGCAGTTGCGGGCGGCCTCATCGCTGGCAAGCCAGCTCCCACAGGTTCAGCGCAGCTCACAGAATTGGTATTCACCATCGATCTCTGTGGGAGCTGGCTTGCCAGCGATGGCGGCCGCTCGGGCACCAGATAAATCAGGGTTTTGTATCTGCTTTGGCCACCGTGACCCAATACGGCGTGTGCTGCTCGATCTGCACCGGCAGGGTCGGCAGCAGGGCGCTCAAGGCCTTGTCGGTGTCGTGCAGCGGGAAACTGCCGGTGATGCGCAGGTCAGCGACTTCCGGCGCCACGCCCAGATGCCCGCGCCGGTAGCGTCCAAGCTCACGCACCAGATCTTCCAATCTAGCGTTGTCCACCACCAGCATGCCGCGGGTCCAGGCATCGGCGCCGGGCGTGAGCGCAGCGACCGCGTCGAGGCCGTTATTGCGGATCAGTACTTGCTGGCCTTCGCGCAGGATCTGTTCTTCAGGATGGCTTTGCGGATGCGCCGCCACCGCCGATTGCAGGACGCTCAGACGCGTGCCCTGGACTTCACGCTTGACCAGAAACCGTGTCCCCAATGCGCGCATGCTGCCTTCGCGGGTTTCGACGATGAACGGCCGCGCATCACCGTGACCGGTCTCGACCATGATCTCGCCTTCCTGCAATACGATCAGCCGCTGCCTGGCATCGAAGCGCACATCCACCGCGCTGTGGGTGTTGAGATTGAGCACGGTGCCATCGGCCAGGCGTACCGTGCGCTGTTCGCCGGTGGCGGTGCGTTGATCGGCAAGCCAGTAATCCAGCGGCAAATACCGATCACCGGCAAACAGCGCCAGACCAATCACCGCCACCACGCTGGCCAACCCACTGCCGAGCTTGCGCACGCGCCGCCGAATGCCTTCGCGCGATTGCAGTAACGCAGCGCGGGCCGGGCCGTTGGCGACGTTGAAGCGCTGATCGAGCATGCCCAGTTGGCGCCAGGCGCGGGCGTGTTCTTCATGGGCCGCATGCCATTTGGCGAACTCCTCGCGCTCCAGCGGACTGCCGGAATCCAGCGACAATTGCCAGGCAATCGCCGCGTCCAGCACCTGGGCCGAGACCGGTTTGGAGCTGGCCGGATTCATGTCGGCTCACCGTAGAGGGCGATGTAGCACTGGCGAATGCCTTGCGCGAGGTATTGCCGCACGCGCGGCACCGAGACGCCGAGCTTCGCGGCGATTTCGGCGTGGCCGAGGCCGTCGAGGCGGTTATAAAGGAAAGCGGCGCGGGCCTTGGTCGACAGTTTGCCGAGCAGTCGGTCGATGGCCTTGAGGTCTTCCAGGATCAACTGCTGTTCCTCCACCGAAGGTTGTTCGCCTTCGGGGATCAGCATCAATTCGGCGAGATAGGCCTGTTCCAGCGCGGCGCGACGGAAGTAGTCGAACAACAGGCCCTTGGCGATCGCCACCAGAAACGCCCGGGGTTCGCGCGGGGTCAGCAGTTGATCGCGACCGAGCAGGCGCACGAAGGTGTCCTGGCTCAGGTCTTCGGCCCGTTGCGGGCAAGCTACATTGCGCCGCAGCCAGCTCAGCAGCCAACCGCGATGGTCGCGATACAACGCACCGACGATTTCACTGTGAGGGCTTGGGACTGACGACACCAGACGCACCGATTGGGAAATGTTAACCAACGAGAATTGTTCGCGATTCTCGCAGAGGTGGGAATGGTTAGCAATTGGCCACTGGTCGGGTGAAGTTAACGGTGAGCCCTGTAGGAGCTGCCGCAGGCTGCGATCTGTTGATCTTGCTTTAACAACAAGATCAACAGATCGCAGCCTGCGGCAGCTCCTACAGGGGATGTGGTTCGGCCGAAAATCTAGAAGGAGGGTGCCTGCTGACGGCGTTTCCATTGACTCAAGCGCTGCTGCATATTCAATGGACTATGAATCTGCTGCTGCCGCGCCCGGCAGAACAGGATCAACGCCAGCTCCGCTGTGGCCAGCGCATCGGCGCTCGCGTTGTGCCGCTCGAACACCTCAAGTTTGAACCAGTCGATCCATTCATCCAGCCCGGCCTCGCGAATATTCGCCTGCGGGCACAACAGCGGCGCCATGTCCGCGACATCCAGAAACACGTTCTGCAGCTTGTAGCCCAGGTGTTCCTTCAGTGCGCGTCCGAGCATGTGCTGATCGAAGGGCGCATGAAACGCCAGCACCGGACTGTCGCCGATAAACTCCATGAGCTCCAGCAGCGCTTCGGCCGGGTCGCTGCCGGCGGCAATCGCGTTCGGCCCCAGGCCATGAATCAACACACTGGGGCTGAGCTTCAGCTCCCGGCATTGAAGGGTGCGTTCGAACTGCTGGCTGAAGTCGATTGCGCCGTCCTCGATGACCACTGCACCGATCGACAACACGCGATCCTTGTTCAGGTTCAGCCCGGTGGTTTCCAGATCGAGCACCACCCAGCGCTGCTCGCGCAGGCTGCATTCTTTCAGTTCGCCAATGGTCGGCAGTTTTGCCAGGCGCTGTTGCAGGTCTGCCGACAGCAGTGGGCTGGCCGGCCGCAGCCACGAAAACAGGCTCATAGCTGATACCGCAAGGCCAGGCTGCTTTGCAGGCGCTGGGCCTGGCGCAGGGATTCACGCAGGATGCGCCGGTCCAGATGATTGAGGCTGTCCGGGTCGACGCGGTTGGACCAGGGCAGATTCTCACGGGTCTGGATCTGATGCTGCTGCATGCGCGTCTGTTGGATGAAGTGATAAGCCTCTTCATAAGCCGCGCCGTCGAGCCGTTCGATGACTTGTTTTTCGACCAGCTGACGCAAGCGTTCGAGGGTGTTGTTGGTTTCGATGCCATGCGCCAGCGCCAACAGGCGTGCACCGTCGACGAAGGGCGTCAGGCCCTGGACCTTGAGATCTAGAGTGGCTTTCTCGCCGTTTTTGCGCGCCAGCACAAACTCGCGGAAACGCCCCACGGGCGGGCGATTGCGTAGCGCGTTCTCGGCCATCATGCGCTGGAACAAACGGTTGTCGCCGACCTGATCGAGAATCCCGCGGCGCAGTTGTGCGCAACCTTTCTCGTCGCCCCAGACCACTCGCAGGTCGAAGTAGATACTCGAACCGAGCAGGTTCTCCGGCGTCGCCTCGCGGATAAATGCTGCAAAGCGCCGCGCCCATTCTGCCCGGGACAGGCACAGCTCGGGGTTGCCGGCCATGATGTTGCCTTTGCACAGGCTGAAGCCGCACTGCGCCAGGCTCTGGTTGATCTGCTGGGCGATCGGCAGCAGCTTGCCGCGAATCTCCGCCGCCTGCGCCGCGTCCCGTGCTTCGAAGAGAATGCCGTTGTCCTGATCGGTGTGCAGCGTCTGTTCGCGCCGGCCCTCACTGCCGAAACACAACCAACTGAACGGCACGCCGGGGTCGCCTTTTTCGGCGAGGGTCAGTTCGATCACCCGGCACACGGTGTGGTCGTTGAGCAGGGTGATGATGTGAGTGATCTGCGTCGAGGACGCACCGTGAGCCAACATGCGTTCGACCAGTTGGCCGATCTCGCCGCGCAGACTCACCAGTTGCTCGATGCGCTGGGCGCTGCGGATGGTCCGGGCCAGATGCACCAGATCGACCCGTTGCAGGGAGAACAGATCGCGCTCGGAGACCACGCCGCACAAGCGCTGATCCTTGACCAGACAGACGTGGGCGATGTGCCGTTCGGTCATGGCGATCGCCGCGTCGAAGGCGCTGTGATCGGGCGACAGAAAGAACGGCGAGCAGGTCATGTGGCGCTCGATGGCTTCGCTGAAATCACCGTTGCCATTGGCGACCACTTCGCGCAGATCGCGCAGGGTGAAGATCCCCAACGGCGCCTTGTGTTCATCCACTGCGACGATGCTGCCGACTTGTTGCTCGTGCATCAGCTTCACTGCTTCGCGCAGTGGTGTGTCGGGGCTGCAGGTCACCGGATGGCGCATCGCCAATTCGCCGAGGCGGGTGTTGAGCGAATACTGGGTTCCGAGGGTTTCCACGGCTTTCTGCTGGACTTGCTGGTTGACCTGGTCGAGCAGGCTGCTGACCCCGCGCAAAGCGAAATCGCGGAAGCTGCTGGACAGGGCGAACAGCTTGATGAACGCCGGTTTGTTCAGTTGCAGGCAGAAGGTGTCTTCGCCGGCCAGGTGTTCGGTGCGGGTCGCCCGTTCGCCAATCAGTGCGGCCAGCGGAAAGCATTCGCCGGTGGTGATCTCGAAGGTGGTTTCGGTGCCGGGCCGGGTGATGTGCTGACGCTCGCCGATCACGCGGCCCTGTTTGACGATGTAGAAATATTCGACCGGCCCGTCGGCAGGTTTGATGATGCTTTCGCCCTGGCCATAGAAGCGCAGCTGACATTGCTCCACCAGAAAAGCCAGGTGGGCGTGTTCCATCTGATTGAAAGGCGGGAAGCGCTGGAGGAATTGCAGGGTGCCCTGAATGTTCTGCAACACCGCGGTCTTCCCTGCCTGGGTGAAGGCGTCCGCTTTACTCATAACCATTACCGCAGTCTTTTTTGAATTGTTGTTGTCGGATCGTTGCAGCCATGGTCGGCCCCTGCGTGCAGGGTGCCCATTGGACGTAAGTCTAGGTTGGGGTTGCCGTTCGGCACATTTGGGAAGAACCCTACAAAAACAGTCGGAAATTCTCGCGTCAGCCTCTTGGAAAAAAATCCGACGAAGTGCACATTGAAGCTGTGCTTAGCGATGTCTGACGACTGTGCCAGGTGACTGAATTGAAAACGTAGAGAGTGCCATGTCCGACCACGATATTTTGAGCGACGCCGAGCGTGAAGCGCTCAGCGCTGTCATGCTCGAACCCGACTTGCCGCCGCAGCGTGTGCTGATCGTCGATGACGACAAGGACGCCCGGGAGCTGTTGTCGGAGATTCTCGCGTTGGACGGTATTCACTGCATGACCGCCGCCAGCGGTGAAACCGCACTGAAGATGCTCGCGGAAAAACCCTCGATTGGTCTGGTGATCACGGATCTGCGCATGGGCAACGTCGATGGTCTGGACTTGATCCGCCAGGTACGCGAATCGGTGCGGGCAGCGATGCCGATCATCATTGTTTCCGGCGATGCCGATGTAAAAGACGCGATTGCCGCGATGCATCTGAGCGTGGTGGATTTCCTGCTCAAGCCGATTGATACGGCCAAGTTGCTGGGCCTGGTCAAACACGAATTGGGCATCGAACCGTAAATCGTGTTTAGCCGCTACCCTTGTGGCGAGGGAGCTTGCTCCCGCTGGGCTGCGAAGCGGCCCCAAACCCTGCATCCACATTAATCCTGACACATCGCATTCGCTGAATTTACGACGGCTGCGCCGCCGAGCGGGAGCAAGCTCCCTCGCCACAGGGATTACTGCCTGCTTGGGGTTTCAGCCCAAACAAAAAAGCCCTGATCGCAAGATCAGGGCTTTTTCATGTCCGGCAGTCAGCGCAAGTTACAGGCCATTGGCCTTCTTGAACTCGCGACGACGACGGTGCAGGACCGGCTCGGTGTAGCCGTTCGGCTGTTTGGTGCCTTCGATCACCAGTTCGACCGCCGCCTGGAAGGCGATATTGCTGTCGAAGTTCGGTGCCAGCGGACGGTACAGCGGGTCGTTGGCGTTCTGCCGGTCAACCACCGGCGCCATGCGCTTGAGGCTTTCCATCACTTGCGCCTCGGTGACGATACCGTGGCGCAGCCAGTTGGCGATGTGCTGGCTGGAGATCCGCAGCGTTGCACGGTCTTCCATCAGGCCGACGTCATTGATGTCCGGCACCTTCGAGCAACCCACGCCCTGGTCGATCCAGCGCACCACGTAACCGAGAATGCCCTGGGCGTTGTTGTCCAGTTCGTTCTTGATCTGCTCCGGCGTCCAGCTCGGGTTGACCGCCAGCGGAATGGTCAGGATGTCGTCCACCGAAGCGCGGGCACGCTTGGCCAGTTCGGCCTGACGGGCGAACACGTCAACCTTGTGGTAGTGCAGCGCGTGCAGCGCAGCAGCGGTCGGCGACGGTACCCAGGCGGTGTTGGCGCCGGCCAGCGGGTGAGCGATTTTCTGTTCGAGCATCGCTGCCATCAGGTCGGGCATCGCCCACATGCCTTTACCGATTTGCGCACGACCTTGCAGGCCGGTGCTCAGACCGATATCGACGTTCCAGTTCTCGTAGGCGCCGATCCACTTTTCGGTCTTCATGTCGGCCTTGCGCACCATCGGGCCGGCTTCCATGGAGGTGTGGATTTCGTCGCCGGTACGGTCGAGGAAACCGGTATTGATGAACACCACGCGCTCGCTGGCCGCCTTGATGCAGGCCTTGAGGTTGACCGTGGTGCGGCGCTCCTCGTCCATGATCCCGACTTTCAGGGTGTTGCGGGCAAGGCCCAGCACGTCTTCGATGCGACCGAACAGCTCGTTGGTGAACGCCGCTTCTTCCGGGCCATGCATCTTCGGTTTAACGATGTAGACCGAGCCGGTGCGAGTGTTCTTGCGCGAGGTGTTGCCGTTGAGGTTGTGCATCGCCGCCAGACAGGTCACCAGACCATCGAGGATGCCTTCCGGCACTTCGTTGCCATCCTTATCGAGGATCGCATCGATGGTCATCAGGTGACCGACGTTACGCACGAACAACAGCGAGCGACCGTGCAGGGTCAGTTCACTGCCATCGACCTTGGTGTAGGTGCGATCCGGGTTCATGGTGCGGGTGAAGGTCTGGCCGCCCTTGGTGACTTCTTCGGACAGGTCGCCCTTCATCAGGCCGAGCCAGTTGCGGTAGATCACCACTTTGTCGTCGGCATCGACGGCGGCCACGGAGTCTTCGCAGTCCATGATGGTGGTCAGTGCCGCTTCCATCAGGATGTCTTTGACGCCGGCGGCGTCGGTCTGGCCGACCGGGGTGCTGGCGTCGATCTGGATTTCGAAATGCAGACCGTGGTTTTTCAGCAGGATCGCGATCGGGGCATTGGCATCGCCCTGGAAACCGATCAGATGAGCATCGTCGCGCAGACCGGTGTTGCTGCCGCCCTTGAGGGAGACCAGCAGTTTGCCGTCAGCGATCTTGTAACCGGTGGAGTCGACATGAGAGCCGGCAGCCAGTGGCGCCGCTTCGTCGAGGAACGCACGGGCGAAGGCGATGACTTTGTCGCCACGCACCTTGTTGTAGCCTTTGCCTTTTTCCGCGCCACCGTCTTCGCTGATCGCGTCGGTGCCATACAGGGCGTCGTACAGCGAACCCCAGCGGGCGTTCGAGGCATTGAGGGCGAAGCGGGCGTTCATCACCGGCACCACGAGTTGCGGGCCGGCGGTGCGGGCGATTTCATCATCGACGTTTTGCGTCGTTGCCTGGAAATCAGCCGCTTCTGGCAGCAGATAACCGATTTCTTGCAGGAAGGCTTTGTAGGCCACGGCGTCGTGCGCCTGGCCGGCGTGTTCCTGATGCCAGGCATCAAGACGAGCCTGGAAGTCATCGCGTTTGGCGAGTAGGGCTTTGTTCTTCGGCGCCAGGTCATGAATGACCTTGTCGGCACCTTCCCAGAATTTTTCGGCGGTGAGGCCGGTACCGGGAATGGCTTCGTTGTTCACGAAGTCGAACAGGACTTTGGCGACCTGCAGGCCACCGACTTGAACGTGTTCAGTCATTGCTTGCCTCACTCTGCTCAGCTATTTCGCTTTTCAGCTCTTCAATTTAACAATGAAGCCTCTGGCCATTTAAACCACAAACCTTCCGACCAGTACATGCCATTGCTGGCGGCTGGGCTGGGACCAATCAACGGCTTGGGGGCCTTGCTGACGGGGCTTTCAGGATTGCGAACGTGCCTTGGGCAGACATCGATCCAGCGTTATGTAGTGCGCGCTGCGGCATACTACATGATGAGTTGCGCTTGTGAAAATCAGACTAATTACGTCGTTCTGCGACCTCATGACGCATTGCGGTCACGTCGCGGAACGGGATGTTCTCAAAAAACCAGCAGATTGTTCCAGTTAAATATAAAAAGTTGTACACATAAATGCTGTGCAGCTCCCATTCAGCTTCGTTGCGCCTGCATTTGTGGCGAGGGAGCTTGCTCCCGCTCGGGTGCGAAGCATCCGCAAAAGATATTACTGACTGAAGAGGGCGTCCTGCGGCCGCCAGCGGGAGCAAGCTCCCTCGCCACAGGTGATGTTCACTTGAGCATGGCGGCTGAATGTCGGCCCTTGCCTATACTTGCCTTTCTATAACAAAAGTCATGACAAGAGGGCTGCGCCATGGACCATCTCGTACTCACTGTGTTTGCTCCGGACAAGCCCGGGCAGGTCGAGCGCATCGCCCAATGCATCGCCGAGCATGGCGGTAACTGGCTGGAAAGCCGCATGTCACGGATGGCCGGGCAGTTCGCGGGGATTCTGCGGGTGGGCGTGCCGGCGGAGGCTTACGACGAATTAGTCGATTCCCTACAAGCATTGTCGGCGCAGGGCATTCGCGTGCTGATTGCCGAGAGCGGCATCGAGCAGTCTTGCACCTGGAAACCGATCGCCATGGAGCTGGTGGGCAACGACCGTCCGGGCATCGTGCGCGACATCACCCGTTTGCTCAGCGAGCAGGGGGTGAACCTCGAACGGCTGGTGACCGAAGTGCGCCCGGCACCGATGAGCAGCGAGCCGTTATTCCACGCTGAAGCGATTCTCGCGGTGCCGCTGACCCTGTCGCTGGACGTGCTGCAATCGCGCCTGGAAACCCTGGCCGATGATCTGATGGTCGAACTGGTGTTACGCACAGACGTTTAAGCGCCGCCAGGGTTATCCAGTTTTAACGTGCACCTGCCTGTGGATAACCTGTAGAGACCGGGCGCAACGCCACGCAGGCTGTGGCTTGCCGGGAACTGATCAAAAAACCGCCAGCATTCAGTGACTTGCGCACAAACGGCGGGGATCACGCTGTGGATAACCTTGGGAAGGAACGTTGCAGGCCACGAGAATCGTGGCCTGCAAAGCTTTGTGCGTTTTTTGATCAGCTGCGCCGACGCAGACTGATCACCGCATCGACGCTATAAACGGCCAGACCTGCCCAGATAAAGATGAACGCGATCAGCGTGCTCGACGACAGATGCTCACCAAACAGCAACACCGCCTGCAGCAGCACCAGCGTTGGTGCCAGGTATTGCAGGAAGCCGATGGTGGTGTAAGGCAGGTGGCGCGTGGCAGCGTTGAAGCACACCAGCGGCACCAGTGTCACCGGGCCGGCGGCTACCAGCCACCAAGCTTGCGAGGTGGTCCAGAATTCGGGTTGTGCACTGGTCGCGGTCTGGTTGAACAACAGCCAGGCAATAGCGATCGGCACCAGCATCCAGGTTTCCACTACCAGCCCCGGCAAGGCTTTGACCGGCGCCTGTTTGCGGATCAAACCGTAAAAACCAAAGGTCAGCGCCAGCACCAGCGACACCCACGGCAGACTGCCGACCTGCCACACTTGCTGCGCCACGCCGATGGCCGCCAGCCCCACGGCGATCCACTGCATGCGCCGCAGGCGTTCGCCGAGAATCAGCATCCCCAACAGCACGTTGACCAGCGGGTTGATGTAGTAACCGAGACTCGCTTCGAGCATGCGTCCGTTGTTCACCGACCACACGTAGGTCAGCCAGTTGGCCGCGATCAAGGTACCGCTCAGGGCCAGAATCGCCAGGCGTTTGGGGTTGTCGAGCAATTCACGCAACCAGCCCGGATGCTTCCACACCATCAGCAACAGGGCGCCGAACAGCGCCGACCACAGCACCCGGTGAATGATGATCTCGACAGCGGGTACTTCGGCGATGGCTTTGAAGTAGATCGGGAACAGGCCCCAGATGATGTAGGCACTCAGGCCCAGAATGTACCCGCGACGCGGGTTGGCGGCTTGCATGCAGAATCCTTGCTTAGGCAGCTAACAAAGGAGGGATTGTAAGGAGGTTGTATAGATGTGTCGTGTCAGAAAGCGAAAAGATCGCAGCCTTCGGCAGCTCCTGCAGGGGAATGCGATCCATGTAGGAGCTGCCGAAGGCTGCGATCTTTTGATCTTGAATTCAGAACAATTTCAAAGGTTCTTCGTTGAGCGCCGACAGTTGCTCACGCAGCGCCAACACTTGATCGCCCCAATACCGTTCGGTGCCGAACCACGGAAAGCTGTGCGGAAACGCCGGGTCGTCCCAGCGCCGCGCCAGCCACGCGCTGTAGTGCATCAGCCGCAGGGCGCGCAGCGGTTCGATCAGCGCCAGTTCGCGCGGATCGAAGTCGTGGAATTCGTTGTAGCCGTCCATCAGTTCCGAGAGCTGGCCGAGGCATTCCTGACGATCGCCCGCCAGCATCATCCAGATGTCCTGCACGGCCGGGCCCATGCGGCAGTCGTCGAGGTCGACGATGTGGAACATTTCATCGCGGCACATCATGTTGCCGGGGTGGCAGTCGCCGTGCATGCGGATGTTCTGGTGCGGCGTGGCGGCGTAGACGTCTTCGACACGCTTGAGCAAGTCGCGGGCCACAGACTCATAGGCAGGCAGCAGGCTCTTGGGGATGAAGTTGCCTTCAAGCAATGTTGCCAGCGAGGCATGGCCGAAGTTCTGCACGCCGAGTGCTTCACGGTGTTCGAACGGCTTGGTGGCGCCGACCGCATGAATGCGCCCGAGCAACTGGCCGAGGCGATACAACTGATCGAGATTACCCGGCTCCGGCGCACGGCCGCCGCGACGCGGGAACAGGGTGAAACGGAAACCGGCGTGTTCGTGCAGGGTCTGGCCGTTGTGGATCAGCGGCGCCACCACCGGGATTTCGACGTCGGCCAGTTCGAAGGTGAACTGGTGTTCTTCGAGGATGGCGTCATTGGTCCAGCGCTGCGGGCGATAGAACTTGGCGATCAGCGGTTCGGAGTCTTCGATGCCGACCTGATAGACGCGGTTTTCGTAGCTGTTGAGCGCGAGAATGCGCGCATCACTGAGGAAACCGATGCTTTCGACGGCATCGAGCACGAGATCGGGTGTAAGGGTTTCAAACGGGTGGGCCATGCTGACTCCTGCGCGCAGCAGGCTGCCGCGTCCGGCCCAGCATGGTAGCGCAGATGGCAGCGGGGGAGTGGGTTGGTGTCTGGGAGGACGCTATCGCTGGCAAGCCAGCTCCCACAAAGTCTTGCACTATTTTCAAATCAGCGCAGAACCTGTGGGAGCTGGCTTGCCAGCGATTAGGGCCTGTCAGGCGCCGACGATTCCACCGTCCTCACGGGTAATCGCCATCACCGATGAACGCGGCTTGCCATTGGGCAGATGCTCGGGGAAGGTCGAACCACCGTTCTCGCCCGGGTGCTGAATCCCGACAAACAGGGTCTTCTGGTCCGGCGAGAAGCTGATCCCGGTGACTTCGCAACCAATCGGCCCGACCATGAAGCGGCGAATCTCGCCGGTCTTGGGGTCGGCACAGAGCATCTGGTTGTTGCCCATCCCGGCAAAGTCGCCGGCATTGCTTGAGTCGCCGTCCGTCAGAATCCACAAGCGCCCGGCCTTGTCGAAGCCCAGCCCGTCGGGGCTGTTGAACATGTTCTGCGAGGTGATGTTCGACGAACCGCCCTTCGGCGTACCGGCATGGACGCCTGGATTGCCGGCGACCACAAACAGATCCCAGGCGAAGGTCTTCGAGGCGTGATCGTCGCGGTCGGTGCGCCAGCGCAGGATCTGCCCGTAGACGTTTTTCGCGCGCGGGTTCGGCCCGCCCACCGGCTGCCCGTCTTCGCCGCGCTTGGCGTTGTTGGTCAGGGTGCAATAGACCTGGCCGTCCTTCGGGCTGACCACAATCCATTCCGGGCGGTCCATGCGCGTGGCGCCGACCACGCTGGCGGCGAGGCGGGCGTGGATCAGCACTTCGGCCTGATCTGCGAAACCGCTGCTGGCGTCGATGCCGTTCTTGCCATGGGTCAGTTCGATCCACTGGCCCTGGCCTTTCGGATGATCCGGGTTGCCGTCACCGGCATCGAATTTCGCCACGTACAAAGTGCCGTGGTCGAGGATGTTGCGGTTGGCCTTGGCGTTGCGGTGGTTGATGCGGTCGCGGCTGACGAATTTGTAGATGAACTCGCCACGTTCGTCGTCGCCCATGTACACCACGGCGCGGCCGTCGTCGGTCTCGGCCAGCGCGGCGTTTTCATGTTTGAAGCGACCCAGCGCGGTACGTTTGACCGGGGTCGATTGCGGATCGAACGGATCGATCTCGACCACCCAGCCGTGACGGTTGAGCTCGTTGGGGTTCTTGGCCATGTCGAAGCGTGGATCGAACGGATGCCAGTTGATCTCGCGGCTGGCCGCCGACACACCGTAACGCTTCTGCGCCGGGTCGAACTGCTGCTGGGCGTTGCTGCTGCCAAAGCAGTCGGTGAAGTTTTCTTCGCAGGTCAGATAGGTGCCCCACGGTGTCTTGCCGTTGGCGCAGTTCTGGAAGGTGCCGAGGACTTTCTTGCCGTGCTTGTCGGCGGCCGTCTTCATCAGCTCGTGACCCGCCGCCGGGCCGCTGATGCGCAGCGGCGAGTTGCCGTGGATGCGCCGGTTGTAGCGCGAGCCCTGGACGAACTGCCATTGGCCGTTCTTGCGCTGCACTTCGATCACCGACACACCTTCGCAGGCCAGCGCCTTGCGCACGTCTTCGGCCGATTGCGGCATGCCGCCGTGCGGGTAGAGGTAGCGGTAGTTGGTGTATTCGTTGTTGATCGCCATCAACGCGCGGTTTCTGTCGTCGGGGAATTCGAACAGGCTCATGCCGTCGTTGTTGTCACCGAACTGCACTTCCTGTGCGGCGGCGGTGCCATTGCCGCTCGGGTCGAATGCCGGGCCGTTCTTGTGCAATGGCTGACCCCAACTGATCAGCACCGAGGACTTGTAGCCCTTGGGCAGGCTGATGACGTCGGTGGTCGCGGCGGGAATGCTCTCGAAACCGAGCAGGCGGCTGTTGCCGGCGCTGATGCCGGTGGCCAGCGCGCTGCGGCTGAGCAGGTTGCCGCCGAGGAACATGGCGGCGCCGCACAGCGCACCGGCGCTGATGAAACCGCGACGGCTGAGGCCGACCATTTTTTCCAGGTCTGTCGATTGGTTTTCTTCTAATAGGCTCACATCAGGCTCCCTGCTTGGTTTTGGCAGCCACCTTAATGAGCGTCGATTACGCTTTCGTTGCAGCGTTTGATTACAGCGGCGTGCCGATCAGCACATTGGACGGCGAAAACTGTACCTGCACCGGTTGCCCGACGCTCAGCCCGCGGGTGCGAAGCAGCAGCGGCTCAGCCAGAGCGCAGAGCGTCTGGCCGTTGGGCAAAGCGATGCGCACTTCGCTGGGGCCGTCTTCGGCATCGAGAATGGCTTCGAGGGTGCCTTTGAGAAGATTGTGTCCAGATGTTGCCGCTTGATCCGCCGCCAACAATTCAAGCCAGCCGGCCTTGATCAATGCCACCACTTCAGTGCCCGGTTGCAGTTCCAGATGCACGGTGCTGTCGTGGGTGATCTGTGCATTGATCCACAGGCCTTCAGCCAGTTCGAGGCGGATCAAGTCATTGCGGCCCTGACCTTCGATGCTCACGACTTTGCCGTGCAGTTGATTGCGGGCGCTGGTTCTGAGCATCAATCGCCCAAGCAGATCCAGATCGCTGGCGTCCTCAGCGGCCTCCAGCACCTGTGCCTGTAAAGCTTGCAGCTTTTGATACAGACGCAACACCCGTTCGCCTTCGCTGGACAATCTGGCGCCGCCGCCGCCCTTGCCGCCGACCGCACGTTCCACCAGCGGTTTCTGCGCCAGGTTGTTCAGCTCATCAATCGCATCCCATGCCGCTTTGTAACTCAAACCGGCGCTTTTTGCGGCGCGGGTGATCGAGCCCTGTTCGGCAATGTGTTGCAGCAGGGCGATGCGCTGCGGACGGCGGACGATGTGCTGGGATAACAGAGACGGCATGGACATGGAGGGGGGCTTTTCACGATGGCGGTGGAAAGTGAAGTTGGCGGCTTGAGCCACAAGAGTCAAGCCACACACTGTCCTCCCACAAGGGGATTGTGCTGACTTCAATTCCCTGGTTTTGGTGTGCGCGCCAGGCAATACACGTCAACCCGCGCTGCGCCTGCATTTTTTAGCAGTCGCGCCAATGCCTGGGCCGTGGCGCCGGTGGTCAGCACGTCATCGACCAATGCGAAGTGCCGACCTTTCACCTCGGTGTCAGGGTTCAGCGCGAAGGCATCACGCAAATTGCGCTTGCGCGCTTTGGCGTCGAGATCCTGCTGGGCGCTGGTGTCGTGGACCCGCCGTAGCGCCTGTTCCTCAAAAGGCAGATCCAGCTGTTGGCTTAACCATCGCCCGAGCATCGCCGCTTGATTGAACCCGCGTTGGCGCAGTCGTTTGCTCGCCAATGGCACCGGCACCAACGCGTCGGGTCGTGGCAATCCCTCATCGAAGCGATGTTGCAGGTATTGTCCGGCAACGTCGGCGAGCAGGTGACCAAACGGCCATTTCGCCTTGTGTTTAAAGCGTGTGATCAGACTGTCCACCGGGAAGTCATAGCGCCACGGCACGACCACCTGTTCGAATGCCGGGGGCTCTAGCAGGCATTCGCTGCAGGTCAGGCCGGCGGCCGGCATCGGCAACGCGCACGTCTGGCACTGGTCGCCGAGCCAGGGCAGCTCGGTTTCGCAGGCGACGCACATTGGCAATTCTGCTTCTGCGGGCTCATCGCACAACAAGCAGGTCTGTACGTTTTTTAAACAGATGTAAACCTGTTGTGCGTATCGTGGTTGACAGCGCATGACTCTTCCTTAAATATGCCGAACATCCGTGTCGCGCCTGTGGGTATTCCGTTCCCGCAGCCGCCAGCCAAGCATAACCAAGGAACTGCCCATGAGCGCCAGCACCTCTGCCAACCTGCGTCACGACTGGTCTTTAGCCGAAGTCAAAGCGCTCTTCGTACAGCCATTCAACGACTTGCTGTTCCAGGCGCAGACGGTGCACCGCGCACATTTCAACGCCAACCGCGTGCAGGTTTCGACCCTGCTGTCGATCAAGACCGGTGCCTGCCCGGAAGACTGCAAGTACTGCCCGCAGTCCGGTCACTACAACACCGGCCTGGAAAAAGAAAAGCTGATGGAAGTGCAGAAAGTCCTCGAGGAGGCTGCCCGCGCCAAAGCCATCGGCTCCACGCGTTTCTGCATGGGCGCGGCGTGGAAGCACCCGTCCGCCAAAGACATGCCGTACGTGCTGAAGATGGTCGAAGGCGTGAAAGCCATGGGTCTGGAAACCTGCATGACCCTTGGGCGTCTCGATCAGGAGCAGACCGAAGCGCTGGCCAAGGCTGGCCTGGATTACTACAACCACAACCTCGACACCTCGCCGGAGTTCTACGGCAGCATCATCACCACCCGCACTTACAGCGAGCGCCTGCAGACCCTGGCCTACGTGCGTGAGTCGGGGATGAAGATCTGCTCCGGCGGCATTCTCGGCATGGGCGAGTCGCTGGACGACCGCGCCAACCTGCTGATCCAGTTGGCTAACCTGCCGGAGCATCCGGAGTCGGTGCCGATCAACATGCTGGTGAAAGTGGCCGGTACGCCGCTGGAAAACGCCGACGACGTCGATCCGTTCGATTTCATCCGCATGCTCGCCGTGGCGCGCATCCTCATGCCGCAATCCCACGTGCGCCTGTCCGCCGGCCGCGAAGCGATGAACGAGCAGATGCAGGCGTTGGCATTCTTTGCCGGTGCCAACTCGATTTTTTACGGCGACAAACTGCTGACCACTGCCAACCCGCAGGCTGACAAGGACATGCAACTGTTCGCGCGTCTGGGTATTCAGCCAGAAGCCCGTGAAGAGCATGCCGATGAAGTGCATCAGGCCGCGATCGAGCAGGCGCTGGTGGAGCAGAAGAGCAGCGAGCAGTTCTATAACGCTGCCATCTAAGTTTTTTGATGCGATGCAAAACACTGTGGGAGCTGGCTTGCCAGCGATAGCGGAGTGGCTGTCGACATCTATGTTGAATGTGCCACCGTCATCGCTGGCAAGCCAGCTCCCACAGGGTCTGTGTCCGTCTTGATTCATCTGATCTGACTGTCGAGGCCTGCATGTCTTTCGATCTCGCCGCACGCCTTGCTGCCCGCCGTGCCGAAAATCTCTATCGCCAGCGTCCGTTGCTCGAGTCCCCGCAGGGGCCTGAAGTGGTAGTCGACGGGCAGCCGTTGCTGGCGTTCTGCAATAACGACTACCTTGGTCTGGCCAATCACCCGCAGGTGATCGAAGCCTGGCGCGCCGGTGCCGAGCGCTGGGGCGTGGGCGGCGGCGCGTCGCATCTGGTGATCGGTCACAGCGGTCCGCATCACGCCCTGGAAGAAGCCCTCGCCGATCTCACTGGCCGGCCACGTGCTTTGCTGTTCACCACTGGCTACATGGCCAACCTCGGTGCGGTCACGGCACTGGTCGGGCAGGGCGATACGGTGCTGGAAGATCGCCTCAATCACGCCTCGTTGCTGGATGCCGGTCTGTTGTCCGGCGCGCGTTTCAATCGTTATCTGCACAACGACGCCGACAGCCTGGCCAAGCGTCTGGAGAAAGCCACCGGCAACACGCTGGTGGTCACCGACGGCGTGTTCAGCATGGACGGCGACATTGCCGATCTGCCCGCGCTGGCCCGGGAAGCCAAGGCCAGGGGCGCGTGGCTGATGGTTGATGATGCCCATGGCTTCGGCCCGCTCGGCGCGAATGGCGGCGGGATCGTCGAGCATTTCGGCTTGAGTCAGGACGATGTGCCGGTGCTGGTCGGCACCCTCGGCAAGGCGTTCGGCACGGCGGGTGCTTTTGTCGCCGGCAGCGAAGAGCTGATCGAATGCCTGATCCAGTTTGCCCGGCCGTACATCTACACCACCAGCCAGCCACCGGCGCTGGCCTGCGCAACGCTGAAAAGTCTGGAATTACTGCGCACGGAACACTGGCGTCGTGAACATTTGCAGACGCTGATCCGCCAGTTCCGCCACGGCGCCGAGCAGATCGGCCTGCAATTGATGGACAGCTTCACCCCGATCCAGCCGATTCTGATCGGCGATGCCGGTCGCGCCGTGCGCCTGTCGCAGATGCTGCGCGAGCGCGGCTTGATGGTCACGGCAATCCGTCCGCCGACCGTCCCGGCGGGCAGCGCACGCCTGCGCGTGACCCTGACCGCTGCCCACAGCGACGCGCAGGTGCAGCTATTGTTGGAAGGACTGGCCGATTGCTTTGCCCAACTGCCGCCGGAGCCAATCCATGCGTGATCGTCTGATTCTGCTGCCGGGCTGGGGCCTTGGTATTTCGCCGCTGGAGCCTTTGACCGCAGCGTTACAGGGACTCGACGAGCATCTGTATGTCGAGATCGAGCCGTTGCCCGAGCTTGATTCGAGCGACTTGCAGGAGTGGCTCGACGATCTCGATGAACGTATTCCTCAGGATGTGTGGCTGGGCGGCTGGTCGCTGGGCGGCATGCTTGCCTCTGAGTTGGCAGCACGGCGCGGCGAGCGTTGCTGCGGTCTGCTGACGCTGGCGAGCAATCCTTCTTTCGTGGCCCACGAGCTTTGGCCGAGTGCGATGCCGGACGAGACGTTCGATGCATTTCTTGCCGGCTGCCAAGCCGATCCGCGGCTGACCCTCAAACGGTTCTCGTTGTTGTGTGCTCAGGGCGCGCAAGAGCCGCGCGGCTTGTCGCGGCTGATGCTGGGCGGCGCGCCGAATGCGGCCCCCGAAACCTTGTTGGCCGGGCTGGAACTGCTCGCCCAACTGGATACCCGTGAAGCGTTGCAGGCGTTTCGCGGTCCCCAGTTGCACTTGTTCGCCGGGCAGGACGGTTTGGTGCCAGCGGAAGCGGCGGGGGCGTTGTTCGCGCTGTTGCCGGATATCGAAATTGGTCTGATCGAGCAGGCCAGTCATGCGTTTCTTCTGGAAGACCCCCATGGCGTGGCGGGTGCGATCCAGGCTTTTCTACACGAGTGCGGTGATGACTGATTTGTCTCTTGTTGCGCTGCCCGGCGGCTTGCCCGACAAGCGCCAGGTCGCGGCCTCTTTCTCCCGTGCGGCGGCCAGTTACGACAGTGTTGCCGAATTGCAGCGTGATGTCGGCTCACAGTTGCTGCAGCGGTTGCCGGAAGATTTTCTGCCGTCGCGCTGGCTGGATCTTGGCTGCGGCACCGGCTATTTCACTCGCGCATTGGCCGAGCGATATGTCGAGGGGCAGGGGCTGGCACTGGATATCGCCGAGGGCATGCTCGGTCACGCACGGCCACTGGGCGGCGCGCAGCATTTCATCGCGGGTGATGCGGAGCGTCTGCCATTGCAGGATTCGACCTGCGAGCTGATCTTCTCCAGCCTCGCGGTGCAGTGGTGTGCGGACTTCGAATCGGTGCTCAGCGAAGCTTTTCGTGTGCTCAAGCCGGGCGGGATTTTCGCGTTTGCTAGTCTTTGTGTCGGGACGTTGTACGAATTGCGCGACAGTTGGCGGCAGGTCGATGGGCTGGTGCACGTCAACCGCTTCCGCGAATTCGCCCGGTATGAGCAGTTGTGCGCCGCCAGTGGCTTGCGTTCGGTGAGTCTGCAGAATCAGGCGCATGTGCTGCACTACCCGGATGTGCGCAACCTGACCCACGAACTCAAGGCGCTCGGTGCGCACAATCTGAACCCCGGGCGGCCGGGCGGTTTGACCGGGCGGGCGCGGATCCTCGGCCTGATCGAGGCGTACGAACAGTTCCGTCAGCCGCAGGGATTGCCAGCGACTTACCAGGTGGTTTACGCGGTGTTGGAGAAACCCTTATGAGCGCAGCCTATTTCATCACCGGGACTGACACCGATGTCGGCAAGACCACTGTGGCAGCCGGATTGCTGCATGCTGCGCGCTCGGCGGGGCTGAGTACGGCGGCGGGCAAACCGGTGGCTTCGGGGTGCGAGGTAACCGCCAAGGGCTTGCGCAATGCGGACGCGCTGGCGTTGTTGGCTGAATGTTCGGTGTCGCTGACTTATCAACAGGTCAATCCGGTCGCGTTCGAGCTGGCCATCGCGCCGCATCTGGCGGCGCGCGAGGCGGGTGTCGCGCTGACCGTGCAATCGCTGTTGGCGCCGATGCGCGAAATTCTGGCGCTGAATGCCGATTTCACCTTGATTGAGGGGGCCGGTGGCTGGCGAGTACCGTTGGCGGATCAGGACAATCTGTCGGATCTGGCCATCGCGCTGAAGCTGCCGGTGATTCTGGTGGTGGGCGTGCGCCTGGGCTGTATCAGTCATGCCTTGCTGACGGCCGAGGCAATTGCCCGCGATGGCCTGCAACTGGCCGGTTGGGTGGCGAATATCATCGATCCGAAGACCTCGCGGCTGGAAGAGAATCTGGCGACGCTGGCCGAGCGGCTTCCCGCGCCGTGTCTGGGGCGCGTGCCGAAACTCAAGGCACTCAGTGCCGAAGCAGTGGCTGCCCACTTGCAACTCGATCTGCTGGACTAATGCTTTTGCTATGACAGGGCACTGTGCCATCAGTATTTTTGACGGGTGTTTTTCTGGCACCTCTGCTTCAATGGCAACCATTGATCCTTCCCAAGGATGAGAACTCCCATGGAAATCACCGGTAACACAGCTTTTTATGCGGGTTTGAGCACCATTCAAACCGGGCAGAATCGTGTCGATCAGGCTGCCAGCCAGATCGCCAATAATACGATCGAGCGTTCGGTTACCAGCCAGTCTTCCGAAGCGCAGGTCGATCGTCTGCGCGGTATCGACCGCAGTCAGCAAATGGATCCGGGCAGCGCCATGGCCGAAATGGCCCAGGGCAAATTTCAGGTGGAGCTGGGCACCAAGGTTGCCAAGGCTTCCGATGAAATGCTCGGTACGATCATTGATACGTTTGCCTGATTTTTTGCGGTCCCTGCCTGCTGAACGCCGCGCTTTGTCGCGGCGTTTTTCGTTGTAAGTCCTTCTCCCTCAACTAATCTTTTTTCATTGCTCGTGGCGCTTTGCAGCCCATGGCCGTTTGCTGTGTCCGGCGTTTGAAAAAAGTCATGACGAACGGCAAAAGATCGACGCTTGACAAGATTTCGGCGTAAACGTATGTTTCAAACAACTGTTTGACCGTCATAACAAATCAACACGGTCGTTCATTCCCGGTTACATCAGCAGAGGTTTATCGCTATGCCTGACTACAAGGCCCCCTTGCGTGATATTCGCTTCGTTCGTGACGAACTGCTCGGCTACGAAGCGCACTATCAGAGCCTTCCAGCTTGCTCCGAAGCAACGCCGGACATGGTTGACGCCATCCTCGAAGAAGGCGCCAAGTTTTGTGAGCAGGTATTGGCACCGCTGAACCGCGTGGGCGACCTCGAAGGCTGCACCTGGAGCGAGTCCGGTGTGAAAACCCCGACTGGCTTCAAAGAGGCTTACAAGCAATTCGTCGAAGGCGGCTGGCCGAGCTTGGCGCACGACGTCGAGCACGGCGGTCAGGGCCTGCCGGAGTCGCTGGGTCTGGCTGTGAGCGAAATGGTCGGTGAAGCCAACTGGTCGTGGGGCATGTACCCGGGCCTGTCGCACGGCGCGATGAACACCATCTCCGAGCACGGCACCCCTGAGCAGCAAGAAGCCTATTTGACCAAACTGGTTTCCGGCGAGTGGACCGGCACCATGTGCCTGACCGAACCGCACTGCGGCACCGACCTGGGCATGCTGCGCACCAAGGCCGAACCTCAGGCCGATGGCTCCTACAAGGTTTCCGGGACCAAGATCTTCATCTCGGCCGGTGAACACGACATGGCCGACAACATCGTCCACATCGTACTGGCCCGCCTGCCGGACGCACCGGCTGGCACCAAAGGCATTTCCCTGTTCATCGTTCCAAAATTCCTGCCGAACGCCGATGGCACCATCGGTGCGCGTAACGCAGTGAGCTGCGGCTCGCTGGAACACAAGATGGGCATTCACGGCAACGCCACTTGCGTGATGAACTTCGACGGTGCCACCGGTTTCCTGATCGGCCCGGCGAACAAAGGCCTGAACTGCATGTTCACCTTCATGAACACCGCACGTCTGGGTACCGCGCTGCAAGGTCTGGCCCACGCCGAAATCGGCTTCCAGGGCGGCCTGAAATATGCTCGTGATCGTCTGCAAATGCGCTCTCTGACTGGCCCGAAAGCGCCGGACAAGGCCGCTGACCCGATCATCGTGCACCCTGACGTACGTCGCATGCTGCTGACCATGAAGGCCTTCGCCGAAGGCAACCGCGCGATGGTGTACTTCACCGCCAAACAGGTCGACATCGTCAAGTACGGCGTCGACGAAGAAGAGAAGAAGAAGGCCGACGCACTGCTGGCGTTCATGACGCCGATCGCCAAGGCGTTCATGACCGAAGTCGGTTTCGAAGCCGCCAACCACGGCGTGCAGATCTACGGTGGTCACGGTTTCATCGCCGAGTGGGGCATGGAGCAGAACGTTCGCGACAGCCGCATTTCGATGCTGTACGAAGGCACCACCGGTATCCAGGCACTCGACCTGCTGGGCCGTAAAGTGCTGATGACTCAAGGCGAGGCTCTGAAAGGCTTCACCAAGATCGTTCACAAGTTCTGCCAGAACAACGAAGGCAACGAAGCCGTCAAAGAATTCGTTGCACCGCTGGCTGCACTGAACAAGGAATGGGGCGAGCTGACCATGAAGGTCGGTATGGCAGCCATGAAAGACCGTGAAGAAGTCGGCGCGGCCTCCGTGGACTACCTGATGTACTCCGGTTACGCCTGCCTGGCCTACTTCTGGGCTGACATGGCGCGCCTGGCTGCTGAAAAACTGGCTGCCGGCACCACCGACGAGGCGTTCTACACCGCCAAGCTGCAAACCGCGCGCTTCTACTTCCAGCGCATCCTGCCACGTACCCGTACCCACGTGGCCACCATGCTGTCGGGCGCCAATAACCTGATGGACATGAAAGAAGAAGACTTCGCACTGGGCTACTAAGCCTCAACGCGGTCTGACCAAACCGCTGCTCTTCCGGGGGCAGCGGTTTTTTTTGTTGCTGAATCGCTCAGCAACCCGGCTTTTCTGCCGTTAAAGAGACTGCCTGTGATCTGGATCACATTGTGTGTGCTTAACTGGCCACATTGCAGGCACAATGCCATCTCTTTGATATGACGGGTCGGAGCTTTACCCTTGCCGCGTTCTTCCGCTGTACGTTTCAGTCATTTCCTGCCTTCACTGCTGTTATTGCTCGCGGGGTTGGCGGCTGCGTACGTCAAAGACCTCAATGTGTTCTTCACTTCGCTGTTCAACGTGCTGCCGACCCTGGTGCTGCTGTTGGGCGGCGCTTACTGTGCGGTTTACCGACGTCAGCGCGAACTGTTTCTGATGCTCACGGTGTACATCGCCTACTTTCTGCTCGACACCCAGACTGACTATTACCGCGATAACGGCAAAGTGCGCGAAGACGCCGCGGTGGTGTTTCATCTGGTCTGTCTGCTGTTGCCGCTGTTGTTCGGCCTGTTCGCCGCGTGGCAAGAGCGCACCCATCTGTTTCAGGACATGGTCGCGCGGTTCGCCGTGCTGCTGGCCTTTGGCAGCGTCGCCCTCGGTCTTGAGCAAAGTTATCCCCAGGCGTTGCTGATGTGGCTCTCGGAAATCCGCTGGCCTGCGCTGCACGGCGCCTGGATGAGCCTGATCCAGATGTCCTATCCGGTGTTTCTCTCGGCGTTCCTGCTGCTGGCCTGGCAATACTGGCGCAACCCGCGCCCGTTGCATGCGGCGCAACTGGTCGGCTTGCTCGGGTTGTTCTGGATGCTGCCGAAAACCTTCATCCTGCCGTTCACCCTGAACATCATGTGCAGTCAGGTGATGCTGATGATTGCCGCCGCCGTGGCGCATGAGGCCTACCAAATGGCCTTTCGCGATGAGCTCACTGGTTTGCCGGGGCGGCGCGCGCTTAATGAGCGCATGCAGCGCCTGGGTCGCAATTATGTGTTGGCGATGAGCGACGTCGATCACTTCAAGAAATTCAACGACACTCACGGTCATGACGTTGGTGATCAGGTGCTGCGCCTGGTCGCGAGCAAACTGTCGAAAATCAGCGGTGGCGGTAGGGCATATCGCTATGGCGGTGAGGAATTCGCCTTGGTGTTTGCGGGCAAAACCCTTGAGGAATGCATGCCGCACCTGGAAGTGATCCGCGAGTCGATTGCTTCCTACAACATTCAGCTGCGTAATCAGGAAAACCGTCCGCAAGATGACCAGCAAGGTCGCCAGCGGCGTGGCGGCAGCGGTGCTTCCAGTGTCTCGGTCACGGTCAGTATCGGTGTTGCCGAACGCGTCGAGCAGCGAACGCCGGAAGAAGTCCTCAAGTCTGCCGACCAGGCGTTGTACAGCGCCAAGGGCGCCGGGCGTAACTGCGTCATGGCGTTCGGTCAGAACCGTCGCGGCGCGGTGCGCATGGACAGCGCCGCGGGCTGAGTCAAGCCACACGCCATCGCTCAAAAGCCCGCTGATTGCGGGCTTTGTTTTATCGCTGAATGCTAGTGACCAAAAATAACAAATCAGTCACCGGTTGACCCTATGTGTCGCAAAAGTTGTTGAGGTACACTCGGCCTCAACGAAAACACTCTTCCACGAATCACCTGTTTAGATCTTGCGAGGTTTGCCATGGCTGACTACAAAGCGCCGCTGCGCGATATGCGCTTCGTCCTCAATGAAGTATTCGAAGTCGCCAAACTCTGGGCCGAACTGCCGGCCTTGGCCGAGACTGTCGATGCAGAAACCGTAGAAGCCATTCTCGAAGAAGCCGGCAAGGTCACCAGCAAAAGCATCGCCCCCCTGAGCCGCGCAGCCGACGAAGAAGGCTGCCACTGGAAGGACGGTGCCGTCAGCACCCCGGCCGGTTTCCCACAGGCCTATCAGACTTACGCTGAAGGCGGCTGGGTCGGTGTCGGTGGCGATCCGGCCTACGGCGGCATGGGCATGCCCAAGGCTGTTTCGGCTCAAGTAGAAGAGATGGTCAACTCCGCCAGCCTGTCGTTCGGTCTGTACCCGATGCTGACCGCCGGTGCCTGCCTGTCGATCAACGCCCACGCCAGCGAAGAGCTGAAGGCCGCCTACCTGCCGAACATGTACGCCGGCATCTGGGCCGGTTCCATGTGCCTGACCGAGCCGCACGCCGGCACCGACCTGGGCATCATCCGCACCAAGGCCGAACCGCAGGCCGACGGTTCCTACAAGGTCAGCGGCACCAAGATCTTCATCACCGGCGGTGAGCACGATCTCACCGAGAACATCATCCACCTGGTGCTGGCGAAATTGCCGGACGCCCCGGCTGGTCCGAAAGGCATTTCGCTGTTCCTGGTGCCGAAGTTCATGGTCAATGCCGATGGCAGTCTGGGCGCACGCAATCCGGCGAACTGTGGCTCGATCGAACACAAGATGGGCATCCAGGCATCCGCGACCTGCGTGATGAACTTCGACGAAGCCGTGGGTTATCTGGTCGGCGAGCCGAACAAGGGCCTGGCGGCGATGTTCACCATGATGAACTACGAACGTCTGGGCGTCGGCATTCAAGGCTTGGCCAGCGGCGAGCGCTCTTATCAGAACGCCGTCGAATACGCGCGCGATCGTCTGCAGAGCCGTTCGCCGACCGGCGCGCAGAACAAGGACAAGGTTGCCGACCCGATCATCGTCCACCCTGACGTGCGTCGCATGCTGCTGACCATGAAAGCCTCGAACGAGGGCGGTCGCGCCTTCTCCACTTACGTGGCGATGCAACTCGACACCGCCAAATTCAGCGAAGACGCCACCACCCGCAAGCGCGCAGAAGATCTGGTCGCGTTGCTGACCCCGGTGGCAAAGGCATTCCTCACTGACCTAGGCCTGGAAACCACCGTTCACGGCCAGCAGATTTTCGGCGGCCACGGCTACATCCGCGAGTGGGGCCAGGAGCAACTGGTGCGTGACGTGCGCATCACACAGATCTACGAAGGCACCAACGGCATTCAGGCACTGGACCTGGTCGGGCGCAAGATCGTCGGCAGCGGCGGCGCGTTCTACAAGCTGTTCGCTGACGAGATCCGCCACTTCACCGCGACCGCCAGCGCTGACCTCGGCGAATTCACCAAGCCGCTGAACGACGCCGTGAGCACCCTCGACGAATTGACTGCGTGGCTGCTGGATCGGGCGAAAACCAATCCGAACGAAATCGGCGCAGCCTCGGTCGAATATCTGCAAGCGTTCGGCTACACCGCTTATGCCTACATGTGGGCACTGATGGCGAAAGCCGCGCTGGGCAAAGAAGCGCAGGACGATTTCTACGCCAGCAAACTGGGCACCGCACGCTTCTATTTCGCTCGTCTGCTGCCGCGTATCCACTCGTTGAGCGCATCGGTGAAGGCGGGCAGCGAGTCGCTGTTCCTGCTGAACGCTGAACAGTTCTGATGATGTAACGTCATGTAAGCATTCTCTTACATGACGTGCTGCTGTTCTCCCATAGGCGTAGATTGGATCCACAGCTAATCTACAACTCATGGACGTCGCGCAGGAAGCGCAAAGCAACAACACGGACACGTAGGATTCTGCCAGGGTGGCGGAGTGAAATGGATGTCAGGGAAACAGTCTGCAAAGCCCCGCTTCGGCGGGGTTTTCTTTTGTCTGAAGAAAAGTTTTCAGGGCAGCGGATCCAGTGGTGGCGCGGCTTTCAGCGGTTTGTCTTCACGCTGAATCACCTCTTCCAGCAACGTGCGCAGCAACGCCAGAGACGCCTGTTGGCGCTGAACATCGCGACACACCAGGCCAACCTGCAGGGGCACCCGTGGCTCGCTCAGCGGTTTCCACAGCAGATCCTGATCGTCGTATTCCTTCTGTGAGCGCCCGGGCAGCACCGTCGCCAGTTTGGTGTGCGGCAAACTGTCGAGAATCCCCAGCATATTGTTCAGCTCGGCCTGCACTTGCGGGCGTCGCCCCAGGCTGGTCAGTTGCGCCTGCCAGATCTGCCGGATCTGAAACTCTTCGCCCAGCAGCAACATCGGCAATTCCGCTGCCTGTCGCATCGAAACCTTTTTGAATTCACGCAGCGGATGATCCGCCGGGATCACCAGCGTCAGCTCATCTTCATACAGCATTACGCCATGCAGACCGGGTTGCCGCGGTGGCAGGTAGCTGATGCCGATATCCAGCGAGCCGTTGAGCAGGCGGCGCTCGATCTCCAGACCGGTTAGCTCGTAAATCTGCACCACCAGATGCGGCTGCGCCTTGCGTACCCGCTCGAGCATTTGCGGGACGAGGCTGGTGTGCACGGTTTGCAGTACACCGATCGCCAAGGTGCGCAAGGCCTGGCCCTTGAAATTGCCCAATGCCTCGCGCGCGCGCTGCAATCCATCGAGCAGTGGTAGCGCGTGGTTGTACAGAGTGTGCGCGGCGAGGGTCGGCAGCAGGCGTTTGCTGCTACGTTCGAACAGGGTGACGTCGAGGTTCTGCTCGAGCTGGCGGATCTGTTGCGAGAGCGCCGGTTGCGAGATCGACAGACGCTCAGCGGCCCGGCCCACATGGCCTTCTTCGTAGACCGCGACGAAATAACGCAGTTGTTTGAAATCCATAAGTAATGATTATCGAAAATGCTGGTAAATCGAAATGGCTCGAAGCCCGCTGTGAGCCTAGTCTAACCGCAATCACAAGGCTTACAGGGCCAGAAAGCGCGATGAATAGCGTTTGCTTCGACAGTGTTTGCATAGGCAGTTCAAAAAACCTCAAACGAGGTTTCTTTCAATGAATCTGTTCAGTTTGCGGCGCCAGGCGCCGAGTCTTGATGACCTCGCGTTCGAGCCCAATCCCGCCGGGGCAGGCGACAGTCTGAATGCCGAGCGCTTGATGCCCAGCGTCGAGCGCCCGCTGCAGGTGTTCGTTCGTGGTCAGGGTTCCTGGCTGTGGGACAGTCATGATCGCGCCTACCTCGACTTCTCCCAGGCCGGCGGTGCCAACAGTCTGGGGCACAGCCCTTCGGCGCTGGTCAAAGCGATTGCCAGTCAGGCTCAGGCACTGATCAATCCCGGTTTCAATCTGCACAATCGCGGCATGCTCAACCTTGCCGAACGTTTGTGTGCCAGCACTTCCAGCGACCAGGCTTACTTGCTCAACAGTGGCAGCGAGGCCTGTGAAGCGGCAATCAAACTGGCGCGCAAATGGGGTCAGCTGCATCGTGGTGGGGCGTCGCGAATCATCGTGGCGAAACAAGGCTGTCACGGCCGTAGTCTGGCGACGATTTCCGCGTCAGACAGTTGCAACCTGCACAACCGTTTCGCTCCGCTGCTGCCAGGTTTCGATCTGGTGCCATTCAACGACTTGCCGGCGCTGCACGCGGCTGTCGATGCGCAAACCGTGGCGATCATGCTCGAGCCGATTCAGAGCGATGCCGGGGTGATTCCGGCCACTGAGCATTACCTCAAAGGCGTTGAACGGCTGTGCCGCGAACTGGGCATTCTGCTGATCCTCGACGAAGTGCAGACCGGTATCGGCCGCTGCGGCAGTTTGCTCGCCGAGCAATCCTACGGTGTGCGCGCCGATATTGTCGTACTCGGCAAGGGCCTGGGTGGTGGTGTGCCGCTGGCAGCGCTGTTGGCCCGAGGCAAGGCCTGCTGCTTTGATGCGGGTGAACTGGGCGGCACTCATCACGGCAATGCACTGATGACCGCAGCCGGTCTGGTGGTGCTCGACAGCGTGCAGGACCGGGCATTTCTCGAACAGGTCAAAGATCACGGTCAGCACTTGCGCGAGGGACTTGCGCGCCTGGCGCACCGTTACGGCCATGGCGAACTGCGTGGTCAAGGACTGTTCTGGGGACTGAGCCTGTCAGAGGATTGCGCCGATGCCGTAGTCAGTGCCGCCCTGCACGAAGGCCTGCTGCTCAACGCGCCGCAAGCCGATTGCCTGCGTTTCACCCCGGCACTCACCGTCAGCAAGGCCAACATCGACGAAATGCTCCTGCGCCTGGCCCGCGCTTTCTCGCGGGTGCGCACCGCGCAACTGCAATGCCGCAAAGGGATTGCCGTCTGAACTGAAGTTTCCTGCCCGATTTCAAGAACCGTCTCGCGGTATAACGCACGCCTCACGCCTGATTCTTTTGGCGTGGGGCGTTTTTTTATGCCCGATAGTGGCGATCAAATGGCGTTTGCACTGAACCCTGACGAACGGCGCAGGTCGATTAGCTTGTATGGCTCAAGTGAGCCAACCCCCAATCAGGAGCTGACCCATGGACTTCATTCGTATCATCATCGCCATTCTGTTGCCGCCACTGGGTGTGTTTCTGCAGGTCGGGTTCGGTGGGGCGTTCTGGCTGAACATTCTGCTGACGCTGTGTGGTTATATCCCGGGGATCGTGCATGCGGTGTACATCATCGCCAAGCGCTGAGTTCAGTGGCGCGCGATAGATTGCTATCGCGGGCAAGCCCACAGTGTTTTCGGTAGGTCACACATTTTGTGTACACCAAAAGAACCTGTGGGAGCGGGCTTGCCCGCGATGGGGGCGGCGCCATTTTGAAAGAAGTGCGGTATTTAGTCCGCCAACTCCATCACTCGTCGATAAAACCTCCACTCCTGCTCCAGTGCATGCGCCTGATTCACCGCCCGGCGAAAACCATGGCGCTCTTCTGCGTAATAATGCGCCTCGACCGGGATGCCATTGCGTTCCAGCGCCGTGACCATGTCGCGGGTCTGTTGCGGCACCACCACGGCATCCAGCTCACCCTGAAAGAAAATCACCGGTACCCGGATGTTGCTCGCGTGCAGCAATGGCGTGCGTGCGGCGTAGCGCTCGGCGTCCTGTTGGGGATCGCCGATCAGCCAGTCGAGATAATCGCCTTCGAACTTGTGGGTCGCGCGGGCCAGTGCCACCGGGTCGCTGACGCCGTAGAGGCTGGCGCCAGCGCGGAACACCTGGTGAAACGCCAGCGCACACAACGTGGTGTAACCCCCGGCGCTGCCGCCGCGGATAAACGCGCGCTCGCCGTCGATCAGTCCTTGTCTGGCCAGATACGCCACCACCGCACAGGCGTCCTCGACGTCTACCTCGCCCCAGCTCAGATGCAACGCTTGACGGTATTCGCGGCCATAACCGCTGCTGCCGCGGTAGTTGAGGTCGGCGACAGCAAAACCGCGTTGCGTCCAGTACTGGATGCGCGGGTCGAGCATCGGGTAGCAGGCCGAGGTCGGGCCGCCGTGGATGAACACCACCAGTGGTGGCTGTGCTTCGTCGTTCATTGCCGGATAAAAGAACCCATGAGCCTCACCGCTGCCGCTCGGGTAGCGCAACGTCTGCGGACGACTGATGCGCTCCGCCGGCAGTGGCGCAATACCACCGGCCAGCACGTTCACTTCGCGGCTGGAACGATCAATGGCAATCACCGCCGAGGGGCTGATTGGCGAGGCGGCGATGCAATAGATGAGTTGCTGATCCAGCGCCAGGTGCCGGAAACGACTGTAGTCGCCGGTGAAGTCGTCGCCGTCGAGCGCCAGGCGACCAAAACCGCCCTCGGTCCAGCTCGCCAGAAACGAATCGCCCACCGGCAACCAGGTGCAGCCACCCATTTGCCAAGGGGCGGGCGCATGATCGGCCTCGGCGCAGGGCAGTCGCTGCAAACCGTCGGACGTTTCGCCCCACGGCTGCCAGAAACCGCCGCGATCAGTCAGGCACAACAAGCGTCCTTTCGCGTCGAACCGCGGTTGCTGGATCGACTCTTCAAGGTCAGCCCCCGCCACGCAACGCGGTGCGCCAAAGCCACCCTCAGCCAGACGCTCGGCCACCATCAATCGCGTGGATGTCCAAGGCTGATGCGGCCGACTCCACTCGATCCAGGCCAATCGCGAACCGTCCGGGCTGATCACCGGTGCTGCATAAAAATCCGCACCTTCAGCCAGCAAATGCCGGGTGCCGTCGGCCAGATCAATCGCTACCAGCCGATGCTGGTCGCGCAGTTCCTCAACCGCCAGCACCTGGCCGAAAGCACAATGCAGATCGCCATAACGACACCCGCCAGAAGTCAGCACCTCGGGCGCGCCATCCAGCGTCTGCCGATACAACTGCTGATCCGCCTCATTGACGAAAACCACCCCGTCTGGCGTCAGACAAAACGCGCCACCGCCATATTCGTACACCCGGCTACGCACGCTGAAGCCATTCGGCGTCAGACATTTCGCCACGCCGTCGCGCCAGTGCCAGATCCGGCACGCGGCGTCTTCGGGGCGATATTCATTCCAGAACAAACCGTGAACGCCAAGTTGCAGTTCGGCGAAGTCCATTCCGGCGGCGACGGCCTGGGTGGCGCTGAAAGGCTCAGCCCTTGGCGATGAGGCGTGAGTTTCGTTCATTACGGAAGGCCAGTTGTTCGATGGTCTGGGTGGCGGTCTCGGCTTCTTCGCGGGCCTTGAGAATCACGCCGTGATGGTCGGACTTGCTGCACACCGGATCGGCGTTACTCGCGTCCCCCGTGAGCATGAACGCCTGACAGCGGCAGCCGCCGAAGTCCTGTTCCTTCTCGTCGCAGGAGCGGCATGGCTCGGGCATCCAGTCGTAACCGCGAAAGCGGTTGAAGCCGAGCGAGTCGTACCAGATATGCTGCATGCTGTGGTCGCGCACGTTGGGAAATTGTACCGGCAGCTGTCGGGCGCCATGACAGGGCAGGGCGGTGCCGTCCGGGGTAACCGTCAGAAAGATGCTGCCCCAGCCGTTCATGCAGGCTTTCGGGCGTTCTTCGTAGTAGTCCGGGGTGACGAAAATCAGCTTGCACGGATGCCCTTCGGCTTCCAGTTTGGCGCGGTATTCGTTGGTGATGCGTTCGGCGCGCACCAACTGTTCCTTGGTCGGCAGCAGGCCGACACGGTTGAGCTGCGCCCAGCCGTAGAACTGGCAGGTGGCGAGCTCGACGAAGTCCGCTTCGAGCGCGATGCACAGCTCGATAATACGGTCGATCTTGTCGATGTTGTGCCGATGGGTGACAAAGTTCAGCACCATCGGATAGCCGTGGGCCTTCACCGCACGAGCCATCTCCAGCTTCTGCGCGAAAGCCTTTTTCGAGCCGGCGAGCAGGTTGTTCACCTGCTCGTCGCTGGCCTGGAAACTGATCTGGATGTGATCGAGGCCGGCCTTCTTGAAGTCACTGATCTTCTGTTCGGTCAAGCCGATGCCGGAAGTGATCAGGTTGGTGTAGAAACCCAACTGCCGCGCTTCACGGATCAGTTCGGCGAGGTCCTGGCGCACCAGCGGCTCACCACCGGAAAAACCCAGTTGCGCCGCGCCCATCTCCCGCGCTTCGCGGAAGACCTTGATCCACTGCTCGGTGCTCAGCTCTTTGCCCTGCTCGGCGAAATCCAGCGGATTGGAGCAGTACGGGCATTGCAGGGGGCAGCGGTAGGTCAGCTCGGCGAGCAGCCACAGCGGCAGGCCGACTTCAGGTTTTGGCGGTACTTGCACCGATGCCTCAGGCAAGTTCGATCCAGTGCTGCGCACGGGCAACCTCCATGAATTGCTCGATGTCGTCACCGAGTTCGGGTACGCCGGGGAACTGCTCATCGAGTTTGGCGATGATCGCTGCGACATCGCGCTCACCGTCGATCAAACCGCCGATCAGCGCGGCGCTGTCGTTGAGCTTGATCATGCCCTCGGGGTAGAGCAGCACGTGGCCTTTTTGCGCCGGTTCGTACTGGAAGCGGTAGCCGGGACGCCAGGTCGGGATCTTGCTGCGATCGAAACTCATAAGGTGATTCCTTTGTGCCAGACCCGTTGTTCAGTGACGCTGTGGTACGGCGGGCGGTTCAGTTCGTAAGCCATGCTCATGGCATCGAGCATGCTCCAAAGAATGTCCAGTTTGAACTGGAGAATTTCCAGCATGCGCTCCTGACCCTCGCGGGTCTTGTAGTGCTCGAGCGTGATCGCCAGACCATGCTCGACATCGCGCCGCGCCTGACCGAGGCGGGTGCGGAAATATTCGTAACCGGCCGGGTCGATCCACGGGTAATGCTGCGGCCAGCTGTCGAGGCGCGACTGGTGGATCTGCGGCGCGAACAGCTCGGTCAACGAGCTGCTGGCGGCTTCCTGCCAACTGGCGCGGCGGGCGAAGTTGACGTAGGCATCGACAGCGAAACGCACGCCGGGCAGCACCAGCTCCTGGGAACGCAACTGATCCGGATCGAGGCCGACCGCTTGCCCGAGGCGCAGCCAGGCTTCAATCCCGCCGTCTTCACCGGGGGCGCCGTCGTGGTCGAGCAGGCGCTGAATCCACTCGCGACGGACCTCGCGATCCGGGCAGTTGGCAAGGATCGCCGCGTCTTTCAGGGGGATGTTCACCTGATAGTAGAAGCGGTTGGCGACCCAGCCCTGAATCTGCTCGCGGGTGGCACGCCCTTCATACATCGCCACGTGGTACGGGTGGTAGATGTGGTAGTAGACGCCTTTGGCGCGCAGTGCGGCTTCGAATTCGCTGGGGGACAGCGGGGTGTCGGTCATTGCGGTTCTCCGGGGAACAACCGTTAAAATCTTGGGTGTCTGGTCGGACGTCATCGCTGGCAAGCCAGCTCCTACAGTTTTTGTGTACGCCACAGAACCCTGTGGGAGCTGGCTTGCCAGCGATGGAGCCATCCGCTACAGCACAATACTCATGCCATCGAACGCCACTTCAACATTACGCCGCGCCAACTCCGCGCGCTCCGGCGAATCCTCATCGAGAATCGGGTTGGTGTTGTTGATGTGGATAAGCACTTTGCGTTGCTCAGGCAACTGCTCCAGCACTTCGAGCATGCCGCCGGGGCCGTTCTGTGCCAGGTGGCCCATTTCACGACCGGTGCGGGTGCCGACGCCACGGCGCTGCATTTCATCGTCATCCCACAGCGTGCCGTCCACCAGCAGGCAGTCGCTGCCGGCCATGATTTCCAGCAGCGGCGCGTCGACCTTGCCCAGGCCCGGGGCGTAGAACAGTTTGCCGCCGGTGTTGAGGTCTTCGACGATCAGCCCGATGTTGTCGCCCGGGTGCGGGTCGAAACGGTGCGGCGAATACGGCGGTGCGGCGCTGCGCAACGGCAGCGGAGTGAAGCGCAGGTTCGGGCAGGCAGCGACGGTGAAGCTCTGGTCGAGTTCGATGCGGTTCCAGTTCAACCCGCCGTTCCAGTGGGTGAGCATCTTGAACAGCGGGAAACCGGTGCTCAAATCTTCGTGAACCATGTCTGTGCACCAGACCTGATGCGGGCAGCCTTCGCGCAGGCTGAGCAGGCCGGTGGTGTGGTCGATCTGGCTGTCCATCAGGATGATCGCGCTGATCCCGGTGTCACGCAGGGCTCGGCCCGGTTGCATTGGAGCGAAGCTCTGCAGTTGCGCGCGGATGTCCGGCGAAGCGTTGCACAGCACCCAGTTCACGCCGTCGTCGGAAATCGCGATGGACGACTGGGTGCGGGCCTTGGCATTCAGGCTGCCGTCGCGAAAGCCTGCGCAATTGACGCAGTTGCAGTTCCACTGCGGAAATCCGCCACCGGCGGCCGAACCCAGAATCTGGACGAACATGAACGCTCCCATCTTTCAACGCTGAAAATAAAACGCCCCGGCGAGCCGAGGCGTTGCACTGCAAGTCTGCGTAGGCAGAACTCAGCGGCTGGCGAAGTACATGGTGACTTCGAAGCCGATACGCAGGTCGGTGTAAGCCGGTTTTGTCCAGGACATGGGTGTCTCCTTCAGGGTGGGTGGGATAGCGCTGTCCATAGTTATAGTCCACGGCAGCGCAGGGATGTTCCAAATAGTTAGGCTGCTATGTTACTCAAAATTTCAACGGTATTGCCCGTGAATCTTTGAGAAAGCTCCTTGCAGCCTTGGTAATGATCATTTTGTCGCTTGCCACGGTGCGCCGGGTGACGGTGCGCTGGCCAGGCAGTGCCAGCCGCCCTCGGCGTTGAGCAAGCGCTGCGCTGCCGCCAGCAATGCCGAGCGTTGCAGTTGACCAATGGCCGTGTGCAGTTGTGCCAGATAATCCGACGAGTGGCCCGCGAGTTTGGCCTGCCACAGCAACTCGGCGGCGTCTTTTCCGGACAGATGACGCTCATCGAACTGATCGGCGAGTGACTGGCGTTGCTGGGTGAAATGCACGTCGTCGAGGTTTTCGATCAGCGCAGGAATGTCTTTGAGGAACTGCTGGATATGGCCGAGCAGCTCAACGGGCGCAGTCTCTGGCGACTGCACACCGAACAGCAATCCACTCTGACCATGTACCTGTCGCAAGGCACTGAACACCGCGTAGCCCAATTGCAATTCGACTCGCAGGCGCTGATAGAACGGGGTCTGGCACAGCTGCGCGAGCAGTCGCCAGGCGGCTTCGTCAGCGATTTCGTGGCCTGCGGCCGGGCAGAACAGCAGCAGTGCATGCTCGCTGGAAGCGGTGTCGATGCGGCTCCACAAATGTTGCGTATTGATCGTCGGCACTGTCGGCAGTTGATTGTCCGGTGTACCGGGGATGCGGCTCAGGGCCAGACCCATGGCCGATTGCGTCTGTGCGTTAAGGCCAACGGCCAATCCGTCCCAGCGCGAAGTTGTCCACAGCTGTCTGGCGTCGTTCGACTCGACGGCCGATGGCAGGCAATGTTCAGGCAACGCCTTGAGCAGCTGACGGATTGGTATCAACGGCGCTTCCGGCCCTGCGTTGGCTGAATCGGCGTCAATTTGCGTCAGACATTTCAGCGCGTGTTCCAGGACACCGGGCATCGGCTCCTGCAGTCCCGTCAGTTTCAGCAGCCACTGAGTGCCGCTGGCACTGAACGCGATTTCGACGCCGGCCTGCCGTGCATCTTCCTGAGTTTCCTGCAGACTGCGTTGCAGCTTGCCTTGCAGATCGACGCCAGCCTGCGCTGCGGTTTGCCAACGCAAGTAGATCGCGCCGTGATCAGTGTGGTCCGGCAGCGCCTGACTGAACTGCATCGGTGAACGCTCACGCCGCCCGCGCGAGCGATCCTGAGCGAAAGTGCGCAATCCACGATGGGCGCTGGTCTGGCCGCGGATCAGCCCGGCGTTGGCCAGCGGTTCACTGGAACCGAGGAATGGGTTGACGGCAGGCCGATGCCAATGCGCGCTGAAGTTATCCACAACACCGATGTCGCGCAGGATGTGTTTGAGCACAACGACACCGTTTTCCGACAAGCCGTGTGCAAGCTGTTCGCTGTCGCGGCGCGCCAGATGCAGTGCGCCACTGACTTGCTGCTGGCGTTCCAGCAATTTGGCGTATTCCTCGCGCAACGCTGCCCAGTCCCGTTGCGCGGCAAAGAAGCTCAACCAGTCCAGAAACTGTTCACGAATGGCGCTGAAGGATTCGGCTGGGGCGGTGAATTGCAGGTCCAGCAACGCTTGCCCGGCGAACTGATACAGCGGCACCGCTTTCAAACCGTCCGCGAGGCGTTGTTGCTGCAAATGGGCGAGCAAACCGCCGGACTTGGCGCTGTTCAGCCAATGGCAGAGAAACGCCAGCGCTTCGGCGGACGAGTCGGGCAACGCTTCGAAAGCGAACAACAGATGGCTGCTTCGCTCGCCGACCTGTTGATAACTGTTCACCGCCAAAGGCAGGGTCGCTGCCTGTTCGACCTTATCCCCAACCGGCAGCGCGGCGGCAAACTGCTGCGCCAGTACGCGCAATTCTTCAATGCTCTGCGGTCCGACCAGGCTCAGGGTCATTTGTCCGCTGCGATAAAACTGCTGATGGAAATCCTTCAGCGCCTTTTGAAAGGCTGGTAACTCAACTTTCAGGCTGTCGCGATTCCCCGCATGAAATCCGCGCAGCGGATGTGTTGCCGGCAAACCGTCGTACAACGCCAGTTCCTGCTGAGCTGTGGGATCTTGCGACCACGCGACAAATTCCGCGTCCAGTACTTCCCGTTCGCGCAATTGATCGTCCGGATTCATACGCGGCTGGGCGAGCATGTCTGACAGACGCTCAAGCCCGGCACTGAAGGCCGAGGTCGGCAGTTCGAAGAAGAAGTCGGTGGTGCGTTCACGGGTGCTGGCATTCACTTGCCCACCGTGACTTTGCACGTAGGCCATCAGCGCCTGACTCGCAGGAAAACGCTCAGTGCCGAGAAACAGCAGATGCTCAAGAAAATGCGCCAGCCCCGGCCACTCCAGTGGCACATCATGGCTACCGGCAGCCACCCGCAATGCAGCGGCACTGCGCTTCAAACCGGGCACCTGACGCAGGGTCACGCGCAAGCCGTTGGCCAGGGTTTCAGTGTGGGGGCGGGGGTGAGTCGGCGCAGGCATGGGCACTTCCAGAACAGTGAAGTGCCCATGCTAGCGGATTGCATGGGGTCAGCGCTTGTTCAACGCGTGGTAAAGCTCAGGGCGACGGTCGTTGAGGTAGCGATTGGCGGCGCGGGAATCGGCCATCAATTGCCGATCCAGCTCTCCGACGATCAACGCTTCATCGAGGCCGGCCTGGGCGATACGGCTGCCGTCCGGAGCAGCGATGCTGCTTTGCCCGCAATAGTGGATCTCGCCTTCCTGTCCGCAGTAATTGGCGTACGCCACGTAGCATTGGTTTTCGAAGGCGCGGGAACGCACGGTGACGTCGGCGACGAAATCGAACGGAATCATGTTTGCCGTTGGCACCAGAATCAGCTCGGCACCGGCCAGCGCCAGACGCCGCGCGTTCTCGGGGAACTCCAGGTCGTAGCAGATCAGGAAACCGAGCTTCCAGCCGTTGAGTTCAACCACCGGAAAATCATCTTCGCCGGGGCTGAACATCGACCGATCCAGATCACCGAACAGGTGGGTCTTGCGGTAATTGCACAGGCGCTCGCCGTGCGCGTCGATCAACTGCACGGCGTTGTAGATCTGCCCGTCGGCCGTGCGCTCGGGGTACCCGTAAGCAATCGCCAGCCCGGCGGCTTTGGCGATTCGACCGATCTGTTGCGCCCATTCGCCGTTGTAGACCTCGGCCAGCGTACTGACTGCCTCGGCGCCGATGTTGTAGCCGGTCAGGAACATCTCCGGCAGCACCAGCAGGTCGGCACCCTTGGCCTCCATCGCCAGTTGCTGCAGGCGATGCAGGTTGGCGGCGGGTTCCAGGGGCAGCGGTGGACATTGGTAAAGGGCGACACGCATCGGGGAATCCTCTTACTCGGGCAGGGCGATAGGGCCGATGTCTTTGAACACATCACCCGGGCCCGGGTTCTCTTTATGTGTCGAACCGCCGAAGTGTTTCATGATGCCCCACACCGCGTTGAGTGAAGTCTGCACCGCGCCTTCGACCCACGCCGGCGTCCACGACACATCGTCGCCGGCGATGAAAATCCCGCGCTGCTCCGCTGGCATGTCGTCCTGCATGAAGTGCGCGTACATCCGCTGGTTATAGCGATAATGGCCGGGCAGGGCGCCTTTGAATGCGCCGAGGAAGTACGGATCGGCTTCCCACGACACGGTGATCGGATCGCCGATGATCCGTGCGGCGATGTCGACTTTCGGGTAGATCTTCTTCAGCGCGTTCAGCGCCAGCTCCACGCGTTTTTCAACAGGATGCGGGAGCATTTTCAGCGCGTCGCTCATCCACGAATACGACAGGCAGATCACGCCCGGCTTGTCGTCACCGTTGTCGAACAGATAGGTGCCGCGAGTCAGGCGATCGGTGAGGGTCATGCTCATCAGATCGCGACCGGTTTCCGGATCCTTGTCCTTCCAGAACGGGCGGTCGACCATGACGAAGGTCTTCGACGACTGCATGTAGCGCGTGCGGTCCAGCGCCATCCACATCTTCTGCGAGAACAGGGTTTCGTCGCATTCGATCTGCGTGGTCAGCAGCCAGCTCTGGCAGGTGGTCAGCACGGCGGCGTATTCGCGGGTGTCGCCGTTGTTGTCGGTGACAGCGAAACGGCCGTCCGGCGCGTGGGCGATTTTCTTCACGCCGGAACGCGGCGCGCCACGGTGCAGGGATTTCAGGCTGGTGCCTTCAGGCCAGTGCACGCAGCGCTCCGGCACATGGCGCCAGATGCCTTGCGGCACTTGCTCCACACCGCCCACCACCAGGTGCTGGTGATCGTCGCAGTTGGTCATCACCACGCGGAAGATTTCCAGCATCGAGTTGGGGAAGTCCGAATCCCAGCCGCCGGTACCGAAACCGACCTGACCGAACACTTCGCGGTGATGAAACGACAGTTTGGCGAAGGCCTTGGAGGTGGCCACGAAGTCGTAGAACGTGCGGTCGTCCCACAGCGGCACGAGTTTGTTCCACAGTTCTTTGAGGCGTGGCACATCGCGGTCACGGATGGCTTGCTGGATATCAGCGAACTGCGAGCCCGCCTCCAGCGCATCTGCCCAGGCGTCAGCCACTTCCTGGAACAGTGCAGGAAGATCCTTCAGGCTTTGTGCGTAATGGGTTTTGCCTTCGAGATCGATCACCGTGCTGCCGGAGGCTGGCGTCAGCGGGTTCGGGAACGGTTTGGTCTCAAGCCCGAGCTTGTCGACGTAGTGGTAGAACGCCGTGGAGGACACCGGGAAACGCATGCCGCCCAGTTCCGCGACGATGCCGTCGGTACCGTTGAACGCCTGCGAACGCAGACGTCCACCCAGTTTCGAAGCCTCGTACACCACAGGTTTCAGGCCGAGCTTCATCAGCTCGTACGCGGCCACCAGACCAGCGATACCGGCGCCGACAATCGCCACTTCAGCGCCATGGTGGTGTTCAGGAATGCTGCCGAGACCGGCCGGGTGTTCGATCCAGTCGTCAAACGCGAACGGAAAGTCCGGGCCGAAAATGGTGACGGGTTTCTTACCGTCTGCAGGATGGCGATTGTTCTTGTTCATGGCTGACCCTGTTGGCGACCCGACGCAAGACGCGCGTCTGAGTATAGGAAAAGATGCCAGCCATTTTAGGGAGCGTAGAACACGTTAATAAGACGCAATATGTCGTCGTTTTGCCATTTAACTGATCAATATGACGATTGGTGACTGCATACCGACCAGGTGTAGAAGCGAACCTGCTCGCGAAGAGTCCCTCTCAGCCAACACATTTAAACCGGCTGCCCCCGATCGATCTTGCTACTCAAAATGATCGACGTCGTCGTCTTCTCCACCCCATCCACACTGCCAATCTGATCCAGCAACTGATCCAGCTGCTCCGGCGAGTCCGTGCGCAACCACGCCACATAATCAAACTCGCCACTCACCGCACACAACTGCTGCACCTGCGCCATCGCGCTCAACCGGCGCAGCACTTCCTTGCCGGAACGTGGCTGTACCTTGATCCCGACATACGCCTGCAACCCGCCATCGACCACGCGCTGCCCCAGACGCACGCCATAACCGGTGATCACCTTGGCCTTTTCCAGCCGCGCCAACCGCGAAGTCACGGTGGTGCGGGCAATGCCCAGTTGCCGGGCAAGCATCGCCACGCTTTCGCGGGCGTTGATTTGCAGGGCGGCGATCAGCTGGCGGTCGATTTCGTCGAGGGCGGGGGGGCGGGTGTCGGGCAAAGGGGCGGCTCCTTAGAACGCGGTTCTTGGAGGGAGCATGTTACAGGCTCAACCGACGGGACGCTTGTGGGCGGTAATCGAATGTCTGGTCAATGGGGCGCGAAGAGCGGAAACGAAAAATCCGCGTAACTTCGCGGATTTCTATGCGCTGGATTGACCGTTATCTGGCCATTCTGCGTAAGGCTTGATCGATAAGTTCGATCTGGAAGCGGTATCGAAGATTCACTCGTTTGAGCAGTACCGCTCCTATGGAAAGACCGAGTACCAAGGCAATGATCATCAATAGGGCGCTATTACCCCAGTTCCCGTTCACAGGTCCGGCCAATAAGGTCTTACTGATCCAGGGAAAACCGCCGAATTTTTCCGCGCAGACGTAGGCCGTTCCCAGCAGAGCAAGGGCTGCAGCTTTTTCTCCAAAAAACAGGGCGACACGCGCTTCTGCTCGATTGATTCTGAGTTCGAGCCAATACTTCGCATCCAGAAGTGCCACTTCCGAATGAGGTTGAAGCGAGTCCACTAATGCATTCTCGTGTCTGAAATCGGCAATCATGCTTTTCAAGGTGATGGTCTCCCATCGGAAGAGCGCATAGATCAGTGCCAACATGGGGGTAAGCAGCGACAGCAAAGTGGATATTGTCGAGAAGAGCACAAGATAGAGAGCCAGATACTTGGCCCCTTCCGGCAGCGGAGCCTGCGATGTATGCCAGTAGGCCATGCAGGCAGCGACGGCCATCCCGCCACCGCCGATAACGAGACACCAATTGGCAAATTTCTCCGCATTCAATTCGAGCCTGCTACGCCTTGCAGATGCCTTCAGCGGTCTGCATGTACTCAAGTGTTCAAGAACTTTGATGGTGTCGCCGATGTGTATTTCTGGAAGTTCCTTTTCCATTACGCTCATTGCGTGCTCCCTTGCGATTTGATTTTACCCATGTCCCGCATGCACCATTCACGTCCAGGTGGATGGGTTCGACTGATTGTATGACGAGATACAAAAACAAAAGGCCTACGCCATTAAGCATAAGCCTTTGATTGTTTGGTGGGCCCACACGGACTTGAACCGTGGACCAAAGGATTATGAGTCCTCTGCTCTAACCAACTGAGCTATAGGCCCTCAGTAGGTCGCGGATTATAACGACGGTTTCTCGGCTGTGCTATCCGAATAATCCGATACGGTTACACGAAGAAACGTTGCGGCGAATTCTTCCGGGGGCAGTGGCAGGCTGACGATGTAGCCCTGGATCTGTTCGCAGCCCTCAGCCGCCAGGAATTGTTGTTGCGCCTGGGTTTCCACGCCTTCGGCAATCACGGTGAATTGCATGCTTCGGCCCAGTGCGATGATCGCCCGCACAATCGCCGCGTCGTGCGGGTCGTCGGGCAGCCCGCGAACAAAAGACTGGTCAATCTTGAGGATGTCCAGCGGCAGGCGTTTGAGGTAACTGAGCGAAGAATAACCGGTACCGAAGTCGTCGATCGCCAGTTGTACACCCAGGTGTTTGAGCTGGTGCAGCACCGCCAAGGCCTCTTCGGCCTGACTCATGATGAAGTTTTCGGTAATTTCCAGTTGCAGTAAATCCGGCTGCAAACGGTTGTCCCTGAGCAGTTGTTCGATACGCCCGAGCAGATTCGGCTGGCGCAGTTGCGCGCCGGCGAGATTGACTGACAGCGGGCCGAGGCTGTCGTAGATCTGATTCCACTCGAACATCTGCCGGCAGGCGGTCTCGAGCACCCAATCACCGATCTGCAAGATCATGCCGTTCTCTTCGGCCAGCGGGATGAAGTGCTCGGGCGGCACTTCGCCGAAGGTCGGGTGGCGCCAGCGGATCAGTGCTTCGGCGCCGACCAGGCGATGGTCGTCGAGGCTGATTTTCGGTTGGTAGTAGAGGAACAACTCTTCGCGTTCGATGGCCCGGCGCAGTTCGTGTTCCAGTGCCACGCGTTCGCTGGCTTGGGCGGTGAGATCGCGGGTGTAGCTTTCGACGCGGTTGCGGCCCTTGGCTTTGGAGCGGTACATCGCGGCGTCGGCGTTTTTCACCAGGGTGGCAACGTCGCAGCCATCCCGTGGGTAGAGGCTGGTGCCGATGCTGGCGCTGATGAAAAACTCGTGCTCACCGGCCTGAAACGGTGCGCCAAAGCAGTTGAGCAGTTTGATAGCGATATTGTCGGCATCACTGGCTTGTTGCAGGCCCGGCAGCAGGATAATGAATTCATCCCCGCCCAGTCGGGCGACGGTGTCGATATCGCGCAATTGCTCCTTCAGGCGTACGGCAATGCCTTTGAGCAACAGGTCGCCAACCGGGTGCCCGAGGCTGTCGTTGATGTGTTTGAAACGGTCGAGATCGAGAAACAGCACAGCGCCCTGACCGCCATTTTCCTGCTGACTGTTCAGCGCGGTGAGCAGGCGACTTTCGAACAGGGTGCGATTCGGCAGGCCGGTGAGTGGGTCGTGGTGCGCTTGATAGTCGAGTTTGGCTTGTGCGTGTTTGAGGCTGGAGATGTCAGCAAACACCGCGACGAAGTGGGTGATGAATTTGTCGCGGTTGCGCACGGCGCTAATGGTCAGCCAGCTCGGGTACAGCTCGCCGTTCTTGCGCCGGTTGGAAATCTCGCCTTGCCAGTGACCCTCGTCGGTCAATTGGTGCCACATCGCCGCGTAAAACGCGCTGTCATGCAGGCCGGATGCGAGCAGGCGCGGGGTGTGGCCGAGGGCTTCGCTTTCGCTGTAGCCGGTAATTTCGGTGAACGCACGGTTCACCGCGCTGATGTGCTGCTGGGTGTCGGTGATCAGCACGCCCTCGGCGGTGCTCTCGAAAACGGTGGCGGCCTGTTGCAGCTTTTCCTGCATCAGATGGCGTTCGGTGATGTCCCGGGCGATGGTCAGCATGCAGTCTTCTTCGCCGATCGGCAGCGGTCGGCTGGACACTTCGCACAGGCGGATCTGCCCGTCGCTGCGGCGGATATGGCAGGTGAAGTCGCGCACGAAGCCGTCGCGGTGCAACAGGTCGAGCATCTGCTTGCGTTCGTTGAGGTTGACCCAGATCCCCAGGTCCAGCGCCGAGCGATCCACCGACATCGCGCTATTGAATCCGGTGATGCGGCTGAAGCCCTCGTTGACTTCCAGCAGCAGGCCATCGCTCTGACGCGACAGCAGCAAACCGTCCGGTGAGGCATGAAAAGCCTTGGCGAACTTCTCTTCGGAGGTTTGCAGTTGTTGTTGGGTTTCCTTGAGCTGAGTGATGTCGCGCACCACCACCACCAGCGCTGGAGTGGTGTCGAGGTCGAAGGGTTCGGCGGAGATCAGGCCGGTGAATACCTGGCCGTTGTTGCGGCGAAAGGGCATCTCCAGGTTGCGGATGCTGCCGGCCTGCAAGCGCTGGAGCAGTCCCGGCCCGACCCCGGGAATGCCCCAGATGTTGAGTTCCGTGGCGGTCTGGCCTATGACTTCTTCGGCCTTCAGGCCGATCTGTTCTTCAAAGGCTTCGTTGACCTCCAACAGGCAGCCATCGGACAGCCTCGCGATGACCAGAATGTCCGGGCATTGCTGGAACACTGAAGCGAACTTCTGCTCCGACAGCCGCAATGCTTCTTCTGTACGTTTGGTCTCGCTGATGTCGATCATCAGCCCGCGCATCACCGGCTCATGGCCGTGCTCGATCAGGCTGACAATATCGCGCACCCACAGGCAGCGCCCGTCTGCGGTAATCACCCGATAATCGAGGGTGTGATCGCGCCCTTCGCGCACCGCCTCATCGCAGATGGCCTGGGCACGCGTCAGGTCGGCGGGGTGGATGATGTTGCGCCAGAAACCCGGAATCAGCCAGTGCGCCTGTGGATAACCGAGCAGATCCTCGGCATGCGGCGACACATAGCTGTAGGTGAAGTCGCTCATGCGCGCTTCCCAGGCGATGGCCGACAGGCTCTCCACCAGTCCGCGGTAGTGGTATTCGCTGCTGCGCAATTCCTGTTCGAGGTCGACGCGGCGGGCAATTTCCGAACTCAGGCGGCGATTGATGCGAATGACCACGGCCAGGATGATCATCAGCAATAACAGGCCCGGCAGGCCGTAAATCAGCAAATCCGACCAGAATGTCCGATGATCGAGGACATTGCCGACCCAATGTTCCTGAATGCTGCTGATTTCCTCCGGGCTCATGTCCGCCAGGACCTTGTCCAGAATGCCCACCAGCATTTTGTTGTCACGGGGCACGCCCATGGCCAACTGGTAGCGATACGGGGTTTCGCCGCTTACGTACAAGCCGTCGAGCTTGAGCTGGCGCAGGCTCCAGACGCTGGAGGCGAGATCGCCGACAACCGCATCTACTTCGTCGGTAGCCAGGGCCTGCAAGGCCGAGCTGACATTGGGCATGGCCACCAGATTCAGGTCCGGATGGTGGGTGCGCAGGAGTTCGTGGGGGGCGTAGTTTTCCACCACGGCGATCTTCAGTCCGTACAGGTCTTCGATTTTGCGCGGTTGCGCGCCGCCGATATGGGCGAGGATCACGATCGGGAAATCGAGATACGGGCGAGTAAACGACAGATAATTCTGGCGCTCGGGCGTGGACATGATCCCAGGCAGCAGATCGATCCTGCCTGTTTTCACCTGCGCCAGCACCTCAGTCCAGCTCGACGGCTCGACCGGAGTGAGTTTGACGGCCAGGCGCTGGCGGATCACGTCGATGTAATCAGCGGCCAGGCCTTGATAGCGATTCTGTTCATCGCGGAACTCGAACGGCGGCCACGAGGCGTCAACACCCAGGCGCAAGTCCGGGTGAGCCGCGAGCCAGCTACGTTCTTCATCGGTCAGAGTCAGCGCGTTAGCCGTTGCGGTCCAGATCATCAGTGACAGCAAGAAAAGCACGGGCGCCAGTCTGGGCATAACCGTCTCGTTAGGGCACGGGATTGATTGTTTCGAGTGTAGACGGGGTATGCGGGGGAGGGGCGGTGCGAGGGACTTAATCTGCCGTATAAACAAAACCCCCGGCCTGGGCCGGGGGTTCTGGTATCACTCGTCGAGGAAGGAGCGCAGATGCTCGCTTCGCGTCGGGTGGCGCAGCTTGCGCAGCGCCTTGGCTTCGATCTGACGGATCCGCTCGCGCGTTACGTCAAACTGTTTACCCACTTCTTCGAGTGTGTGGTCGGTGTTCATGTCGATACCGAAGCGCATGCGCAGTACTTTGGCTTCACGGGCAGTGAGGCCGGACAGCACTTCGCGGGTTGCTTCTTTCAGGCTTTCAACGGTTGCCACATCGATTGGCGACTGCATGGTCGAGTCTTCGATGAAGTCACCCAGATGAGAGTCTTCGTCATCACCGATCGGGGTTTCCATGGAGATCGGCTCTTTAGCGATCTTCAACACCTTGCGGATCTTGTCCTCAGGCATTTCCATGCGTTCGCCCAGCTCTTCCGGAGTCGGTTCGCGACCCATTTCCTGCAGCATCTGGCGGGAAATGCGGTTGAGCTTGTTGATCGTCTCGATCATGTGCACCGGAATACGGATGGTGCGAGCCTGGTCGGCGATCGAGCGAGTGATCGCCTGACGGATCCACCAGGTGGCATAAGTCGAGAACTTGTAACCACGACGGTATTCGAACTTGTCCACCGCTTTCATCAGGCCGATGTTGCCTTCCTGGATCAGATCGAGGAATTGAAGGCCGCGGTTGGTGTACTTCTTGGCGATCGAGATCACCAGACGCAAGTTCGCTTCAACCATCTCTTTCTTCGCGCGGCGGGCCTTGGCCTCACCGATCGACATGCGACGGTTGATGTCCTTGATTTCAGCGATGGTCAGACCGGTCTCGGTTTCCAGCGCGATCAGCTTCTGCTGGCAACGGATGATGTCTGGCTGCACGCGACCAATGGCTTCGGCGTATTTGCTCTTGCCTTTGGCCAGGGCGTCGGACCAGCTTTCGTCGACTTCATTGCCCGGGAACTGACGCAGGAAATCGGCGCGTGGCATACGTGCATCACGTACGCACAGTTGCATGATCGCGCGCTCTTGCTGACGCAGACGATCAAGGGCACTGCGAACACGCTCGACCAGGGCTTCGAATTGCTTCGGCACCAGTTTGATCGGCATGAACAGCTCGGCCAGGGCCAGCAACTCGGCAACGGCGGCCTTGTTGTGACGACCGTGCTTTTTCAGGGCCTTGCGGGTGATTTCCATCTGGTCGGACACAGCGCCGAAACGCTGGGCAGCGATGACCGGATCCGGACCGCTTTCGGCTTCTTCTTCGTCATCCGAGGCTTCGGCGTCATCGTCGTCGGTATCGTCGTCAGCCTTGGCGGCTTTCGCGTCGATCGGCGGTGGCACTTCGGCAGCAGGCGGCGCAATGCCGTCGTCCGGGTCGATGTAACCGCTCAGAACGTCGGACAGGCGACCACCTTCGGTGGTGACGCGAGTGTACTCGGAGAGAATGTGGTCAACCGTGCCTGGGAAGTGCGCGATAGCGCTCATCACCTCACGGATGCCTTCTTCGATACGCTTGGCGATTTCGATTTCGCCTTCACGAGTCAGAAGCTCGACCGTACCCATTTCACGCATGTACATGCGCACCGGGTCAGTGGTGCGACCGATATCGGTCTCCACCGCGGCCAACGCGGCGGCGGCTTCTTCCGCAGCGGCCTCGTCGGTATCGGCGTCGGCCAACATAAGGGCGTCCGCATCCGGAGCACTCTCGTGTACGGGGATCCCCATGTCGTTAATCATGCGGATGATGTCTTCCACCTGCTCCGGATCTGAAATATCCTCGGGCAGGTGGTCGTTGACCTCGGCGTAAGTCAGATACTTCTGCTCACGACCCAGTTTGATCAACTCAATAATACGAGACTGCTGTTGCGCTTTTCCGGACATAACACCCTATCCACTGAAGGTCTTGGCGGGCAAAAAACAAGCCGAGGATTATACCTGAGCTATGACCTCACGCGCCAGTTGAGGTCGGGTTTGATGCGGAAACATTGCGACTTAGTAGGTCGCGCAGTTGATTTTTCTCTTCGGCGCTCAGTTCGCTTTGACGCGCTTTCCTGAGCAACTGTTCCAGATTTCGCTCGCGTTGGCGGGCTGACAAGCTAGTAATGGTGTCGAAAAACTGTTGTTCAAGGTTTTCTCCGTCAATCAGCCACTCCTTTTCCGCCAGCGCCTTGAGCAAGCGACCCTGTTCAGTGCCATGCCATCGCGCGATCAACTGAAATGAGTTTAGCTTGGGATTCTTCTGTACGGCTTCAAGCAGCGCCACAAGCAACTGGGCATTGGTCTGATTTTCGTCCGCAATGTGCCCGGCGTCTTCGACGCGTTCCGCCAGTTGCGGGTGGTGCAGCAATGTACGCAGGGCGGTCAGCGTCGGGGACTCGACGCCAATCGGCGTGCGCGGGCGCTGTTGATCGCGATCGCCGCCACGCTTGCCGTTCTTGTCCCAGGGTTTCTTGTCCCATTTTTTGCCGCCGGCGCCGGGTTTCTTTGGCGTCCACTCCTGCTGCGGCACATACATGTCCTGTGCCTGCGGCTGATGGTAGTCGCTGTAGTCCGGCATTGCGTCGTAATCGATGCCCGGATCATAGGCCGGAGGAGCTTCCTGCGGCGCACTTTGCGCGAGCTGGCTGACCGTTTCGCTGCTCAGGCCGGTGATTTCGGTCAGGCGCTGGCGCATCAGAATACGCAGGTTGGCACCCGGTACTTTGTCGATCAGCGGCGCGGCGAGGGTGGCCATGTGGGCCTTGCCTTCGAGCGAGCGCGGATCGGCTTCCTCGGTCAGTTGCTGGAAGAAATAATCTGCCAGCGGCTGCGCATGCTGATTGATGCGGGCCTTGAAGGCGTCAGTACCTTCGGCGCGAACCAGCGTATCCGGATCTTCGCCTTCGGGCAGGAACAGGAAGCGCGCACGGCGCCCGTCCTGCAGGCACGGCAGTGTCGCTTCCAGTGCGCGCCATGCAGCATTGCGGCCGGCCTGGTCGCCATCGAAGCAGAACAGAACGTTGGGCACGACGCGAAACAGGCGCTTGAGGTGCTCTTCGCTGGTCGCCGTGCCCAAGGTTGCGACGGCATTGCGCAAGCCTTGCTGGGCGAGGGCGATGACGTCCATGTAACCCTCGACGACGATGATTTCGTCGAGGTTGCGGTTGTTCTTGCGTGCTTCATAGAGGCCGTAGAGTTCCTGGCCTTTATGGAAGACCGGGGTTTCCGGCGAGTTCAGGTATTTCGGCTTGTCGTCACCCAGTACCCGGCCACCGAAAGCGATGATCCGGCCACGGGTATCGCGGATCGGGAACATCACGCGATCGCGGAAGCGGTCATAGCGTTTGCCGGTTTCGGCGTTCTCGATCAGCAGGCCGGCGTCGATCATGGCCTTCTGCTGCAAAGTGTCGCTGCTCAAGTGCTTGAACAGATTGTCCCAGCCCGGCGGCGCAAAACCGAGACCGAAGTCCCGGGCGATCTCGCCGGTCAGGCCGCGGCCCTTGAGGTAATCCACCGCAGCCTTGCGCGCCGGATGGCTCTTGAGCGCCTGGCGGTAGAAGTCGGCGGCGGCGGTGAGCAGCGGATACAGCGGCGAGTCGGTTGGCTGTCGCGGTTTGTGCGGACGGCCGCTTTCTTCGCGGGGGACTTCCATGCCGGCGGCTTTGGCCAGATCCTCGACAGCCTGGGGGAAATCCAGGTTGTCGTGGTCCATGAGAAAGCCGAGGGCATTGCCGCCGGCGCCGCAGCCGAAGCAGTAATAGAACTGCTTGTCGGGGCTGACGCTGAACGACGGGGTTTTCTCTTTGTGGAACGGGCAGCAAGCGGTGTAGTTCTTGCCGGCCTTTTTCAGTTGCACGCGCGAGCTGACCACGTCGACGATGTCGGTGCGGTTCAGGAGGTCGTCAATAAAGCTCTGGGGAATCAGCCCGGCCATGGCGTTCTCGTCTGCGCTGTAATGAGTCCGATGCGAAGGGCTGCCGGACACAGGTCTTGAGTGAAGCGCACAAAATGGGCGGTTCGACCGGTCGGTGCATATTCACTGTCGGGAAGTGTATCTGCCGAAAATCCACTGACGTTAGTAATCATCAGTTGTCGACTATTTGAAAGTGTTGCGCTGAATCCGCTGACGGCCGAAAAATGGCCTCGGATAGCTCAATAAAGCGGGCACGCATGGAGGTGCCTTGGGCTGATCGTCGTGAGAGGAATCAGTGGGTGTGCTCGTCAGTAGCCTTGAAAGACTCGTCAGAAAAGACGTGCACCGCTGGCAAAAGAGCCAGGTCTGACGCGTGAAGCAGATTTGTCTCGGTCGCGTGTGCGGCTTCGACGGTGAAGCATCAAGCGTTTTACGCAAATGCCATTAGCCCGGCTGAAGGCCGGGCTTAGGCAAGAAGCTTGCTACGAACGTCTGTGTATTAGTACAGACGAACGGCGCGGCGCTGTTCGCGCTGAACTTTCTTGGCGTGACGCTTAACAGCGGCTGCTGCTTTGCGCTTACGCTCAGAAGTTGGCTTCTCGTAAAATTCGCGGCTACGAACTTCAGCCAGTACACCGGCTTTTTCGCAGGAGCGCTTGAAACGACGCAGAGCTACGTCGAAGGGTTCGTTCTCTTTAACTTTGACGGCTGGCATCCAGAGCTACCTTCATTCATTACCGGGGTCAACATCCTCGCGGCAAAAGAGCACTTGAAGACGTCGGTTTTTAAGGGTTGCGGATGTTAACCCCTCATCGCTCGGAATGCAAAGCCTCTGATCGAAAACCGCTAGTCGGGGCATCGCGTGGCGACTATTATGCGCGCCTTCGAATTCAGCCTAAACAAGGCGCAAACCCATGCTAGTACTGGGATTAGAAACCTCCTGCGACGAAACCGGTGTCGCATTATACGACAGTGAACGCGGCCTGCTGGCCGACGCGCTGTTCAGCCAGATCGACCTGCACCGCGTCTATGGCGGCGTGGTGCCGGAGCTGGCCTCGCGTGACCACGTCAAACGCATGCTGCCCTTGATTCGTCAGGTGTTGGCCGAGGCCGACTGCGTGCCGACCGAGATCGATGCGATCGCCTACACCGCAGGCCCGGGCCTGGTCGGCGCGTTGCTGGTCGGTGCTTCGTGCGCTCAGGCGCTGGCGTTTGCCTGGGGCATTCCGGCACTCGGTGTGCACCACATGGAGGGCCACTTGCTGGCGCCGATGCTGGAGCCAAAACCGCCGGAATTCCCGTTCGTCGCTTTGTTGGTGTCCGGTGGGCACACGCAACTGGTTCAGGTCGATGGAATTGGCCAATACAGCCTGCTCGGCGAGACCCTCGACGATGCCGCCGGTGAAGCGTTCGACAAAACCGCGAAAATGATGGGCCTCAATTATCCGGGCGGGCCGGAAATCGCCAAGCTGGCCGAGAAGGGCGTTGCGGGACGTTTCACCTTCCCGCGTCCGATGTGTGATCGCCCGGGCCTGGATTTCAGCTTCAGCGGCTTGAAGACCTTTGCCCTCAACACCTGGCAGCAATGCGTCAGCGCCGGGGACGACAGCGAGCAAGCCCGTTGCGACATTGCGCTGGCGTTCCAGCAGGCCGTGGTGGAGACTTTGACCATCAAATGCAAGCGGGCCCTGAAACACGCAGGCATGAAACGTCTGGTGATCGCTGGCGGCGTCAGTGCCAACAAGGCGTTGCGCGCTTCGCTGGAAAAGATGCTCGGCGATATGAAGGGCGATGTGTTTTACGCCCGTCCCGAGTTCTGCACCGACAATGGCGCGATGATCGCGTTTGCCGGTTGTCAGCGTTTGCAGGCCGGTCAGCAGGAAAGTCTGGCGATCAGCGTGCAGGCGCGCTGGCCGATGGAGCAGTTGTCGGCGCTGTAATGTGCGGCGCTCATGGGCGGTATTTAAAAATGCCGTTCGCGCCCGGCAAACAGGTCGCGTAGATTGCCGCGGTGGCGCCAGACGATCAGAAGCGTCAGCGCGCTCATCGGCAGCAGCGCCTCCGGCTCTTGCCATGCAAGTAGGGGCAAGGTCAGGGGCGTGGCGATCAGCGCCGCCAGCGAGCTGGTCCGGGTCAGGTAGAACGTCAGCAGCCAGGCGCACACCGCCAGCAGCGCGGCGGGTGGATACAGGCCCAGCAGCATGCCGGCAGCCGTGGCGACGCCTTTGCCGCCGCGAAAACGGAAATACAGCGGGAACAGGTGACCGATCACGGCGCACACGCCGATCCAGGCCTGATCCTGCAGCGAAAGGCCAGCGGCGGCTGCGATCAGCACCGGCAGCAGGCCTTTGCACAGATCACCGAGCAAGGTCAGGATCGCCAGTTTGCGACCGGCCAGGCGCAGCATGTTGGTGGCGCCGGCATTACCCGAGCCACTCATTCGCGGATCCGGATTTCCGGTCAGGCGGCTGAGCAAAATGGCGAAGGACAGAGAGCCGAGCAGGTAGGCGAGAGTCGCCAGTAACCAAAACATGCTAACTATTCCGGGCGAGGACGCCCTGATTCTAACGGCGCATTGCGCCCTTGTCGTGCAGCGGAGAGAAGTGCTTGGACAGAGTGTTTATCGAGGGCCTGGAAGTCGACACCGTGATCGGTGCCTATGACTGGGAGCGCGGCATCCGTCAGTGCTTGCGTCTTGATCTGAGCTTCGCCTGGGACAATCGTCCGGCTGCGGCCGGTGACGACCTGACTCTGGCGCTCGATTACGCCAGCGTTTCAACGCGCATCCAGGCCTTTGCCGAACAAGCGCAATATCAATTGGTCGAGACCTTTGCCGAGCGTCTGGTCGAAGTGCTGATGACCGAGTTCAAGATTACCTGGGTTCGCCTGAAACTGACCAAGCCGGGCGCCGTGCCGGCCGCCAAGGGTGGCGTGGGTGTGGAGATTGAGCGCGGATGTCGCTGACTCAGGTGTACCTCGGGCTCGGTAGCAATATCGAGCGCGAAACCCATTTGCGCGCCGGGCTCGACGCTTTGGCGACATTTCTGGTGGATATCCGCTGTTCGGCGGTGTTCGAGAGCCAGCCAGTGGGAATCAAGAGCGGACCGTTCTTCAATTTCGTAGTCTCGGCATATACCGATCTGCCGTTGATGGAACTGGATCGACGCCTGAAATTCATCGAGGCCGATAATGGTCGGTACGCCCCTGATCGCAAGGGGTTGCCGCTGGATATCGATGTGCTGCTGTACGGTGATCTGACGGGTAATTTCGACGGTTTGATCCTGCCGCGTGCCGAAATTCTGAAAAACGCCTTTGTGCTGTGGCCGCTGTCGCTGATTGCGCCGGACCGGGTGCATCCGGGTGTGGGAAAAAGCTTCGCGACGTTGTGGGCCGAGGCGCAGATTGATCAGGTTTTGGCGCCAGTTGGATTTGAATGGCGGGGCGAACAGCTCACGCCTTTGAACCTTTGAAGCAAAAGATCGCAGCCTGCGGCAGCTCCTACACGGGGACGCGCGTATCCATGTAGGAGCTGCCGCAGGCTGCGATCTTTTGATCTTGTTTCAAGCGTTCTCTTTGTACGCCTTCAACGCCTTGAGTCGCTCGCGTTTAAGCGCTTCGCCCAGTTCCGGGCCTTTGAATCCCTTCTCCAGCAACGGCTGCACTGCCACGCCACGCGCCGCACTGGCAGCGCCGCGTAGATAATCGGCCTGTGGATAACTGCGCTGTTCCAGCCCCTTGCGTCCGCGCGCATCCATCTCGCACGCGACGATGAACTCCTCGAAACGCTGCGGGCGACGATACACGTCAAAGCTCTGCAAAAGCTCCAGCAAGGTCGATGCCTTCAGCTCCAGGGCGCGGTGGCCGTGGGTGTGGTACTGGCCGACCAGCAACGCCAGTTCCTGACAGTCCTTTGGCGCCTTGAAGCGTTCGTTGACCGCTTTGATCAGCTTCAACCCCGTGTGTTCATGGGCGATGTGCCGTGGCCAGGCTTCTTCAGGAGTCAGGCCTTTGCCAAGATCGTGCAGCAGGCAGGCCCAGCGTACGGTTAGCGGTTGTTTGTGCAGCGCCGATTGTTCCAGCACGCTGAGTGTGTGGAGCCCGGTATCGATTTCCGGGTGATGCGCTTCCGGTTGCGGCACGCCAAACAGCGCGTCAACTTCCGGCATCAGTACTTTCAGCGCGCCGCAGTCGCGAAGCACCTGAATGAATACCTGTGGCTGATCCTCCATAAGCGCGCGGGAGATTTCTTTCCAGCTACGCTCGGCGGTCAACGCTTCCAGCTCGCCGGATTCGCTGAGCTGACGCATCAATTCCAGCGTTTCTGAGGCAACGGTGAAACCCAGTCCGGCATAACGCGCGGCAAAGCGCGCAACGCGCAATACCCGGAGCGGATCTTCGGCAAATGCGGGGGAAACGTGACGCAGAATGCGGGCTTCGAGATCGCGCTGGCCATGGTACGGATCCGTCAGGTTCTGCTGATCATCCTCGGCCATTGCATTGATGGTCAGGTCGCGGCGGATCAAGTCCTCTTCAAGGGTGACTTCGGGGCTGGCGTGAAAGGTGAAGCCGCCATAGCCGCGACCGCTTTTGCGTTCGGTGCGGGCGAGAGCGTATTCCTCGCCGGTTTGCGGGTGCAGGAATACCGGAAAATCCGCGCCAACCGGGCGATACCCCTTGGCGAGCATCTCCTCCGCCGTGGCGCCGACCACTACCCAATCAATATCGGTCACCGGTAACCCGAGCAAGCGATCGCGTACCGCACCGCCAACCTTGAAAATCTGCATAAAAAACCTCCGTTAGCCCGACAGGATAAACCTTGTGCCGGACTTTCGGAGGTCAGAACCGCAACTAGAGATGAATCACGGCCAGGTCGAGCCGACCGTAATCACCCTCGCTGTGTTCACTGCGGGGCGGCACGTGGTGGGTTTTCATGATCTGGTCGCCCTGCAGGGTTTCCAGATGAATGTCGAAGCCCCACAGCCGGTGCAGATGCTTGAGTACCTCATCGGTGGAGTCGCCCAGCGGTTTACGGTCGTGTTGCTGGTGACGCAAGGTCAGCGAGCGGTCGCCGCGTCGGTCGATGCTGTAGATCTGCACGTTCGGCTCACGGTTGCCGAGGTTGTACTGCGCAGCCAGGGTTTCACGGATGATCCGGTAACCGGTTTCGTCGTGGATCGCTGGCACCAGCAAATCGTCCTTCTGGTCGTCATCGAGGATGCTGAACAGCTTGAGGTCGCGGATGACCTTGGGTGACAAGTACTGCAGGATGAAGCTTTCGTCCTTGAAGCTGCTCATGGCGAACTTGATGGTCGAGAGCCAGTCGGAACCGGCAATGTCCGGGAACCAGCGCCGGTCTTCCTCGGTAGGGTTTTCGCACATGCGGCGGATGTCGCGATACATCGCAAAGCCCAGTGCGTAGGGGTTGATTCCGCTGTAATACGGGCTGTCGAAACCTGGCTGGAACACCACGCTGGTGTGCGAGGTAAGGAATTCCATCATGAAGCCGTCGGTTACCAGGCCTTCGTCATACAGATCGTTCATCAGCGTGTAGTGCCAGAACGTGGCCCAGCCTTCGTTCATCACCTGCGTCTGACGCTGTGGATAAAAATACTGGGCGATCTTGCGCACGATGCGCACGATCTCCCGTTGCCACGGCTCCAGCAACGGTGCGTGCTTCTCGATGAAATACAGGATGTTTTCCTGCGGTTCGGCCGGGAAGCGGGCGTTGTCCTTGTCGCTGTATTTGTCTGCGCCTTTGGGAATGGTGCGCCACAGATCGTTGATCTGCTTCTGCAGGTGCTCTTCGCGGTCCTTCTGCCGCCGACGTTCCTCTTCAGCAGAAATCGGATAAGGACGTTTGTAGCGGTCGACGCCGTAGTTCATCAGCGCATGGCAGGAGTCGAGCAGGTCCTCCACCGCATCGATACCGTGGCGCTCCTCGCACTGCATGATGTACTGCTTGGCGAACACCAGGTAATCGATGATCGAGCTGGCGTCGGTCCAGGTGCGGAACAGGTAGTTGCCCTTGAAGAAGCTGTTGTGGCCATAGCACGCGTGCGCCACAACCAGGGCCTGCATGCAGATGGTGTTTTCCTCCATCAGATAGGCGATGCAAGGGTCGGAGTTGATCACGATCTCGTAAGCCAGCCCCATTTGCCCGCGGCTGTAGGATTTCTCGGTGCTGAGGAAGTGTTTGCCGTAGGACCAGTGGTGATAGCCCAGTGGCATGCCAACCGAGGCATAGGCGTCCATCATCTGCTCGGCGGTGATCACTTCGATCTGGTTGGGGTAAGTATCCAGAGCATACCGGGCCGCAATCCGGGCGATCTCGCGGTCGTAGGCCTGAATCAGCTCGAACGTCCATTCGGAGCCGGTGGAAATGGGTTGGCGCTTCTGCTCTTTGGCGGTCATGTCACTAACCTGCGCTGGAAGAGTTCACGGAAGACCGGATAAATATCCCCGGCCGAGACCAGCTGCTGCTGGGCAAACGTGTCGGAAAAGGCTTCGGCGATGCGTTCGTATTCGTACCAGAGGGCCTGGTGTTCGCGTGGGGTGATCTCCACATAAGTGTAGTACTGCACAAACGGCATGATCTGGTTGATCAGGATGTCGCGGCAGATCGGTGAGTCGTCGTTCCAGTTGTCGCCGTCGGAAGCCTGCGCGGCGTAGATGTTCCACTCGTTGCTCGGATAACGCTCGGCCATGATCTCCTGCATCAGTTTCAGGGCGCTGGAGACGATGGTGCCGCCGGTTTCCCGCGAGTAGAAGAACTCTTCCTCGTCCACTTCCCGGGCGCTGGTGTGGTGGCGGATGAACACCACGTCGATCTTGTCGTAGTTACGTTTGAGGAACAGGTACAGCAGGATGAAAAAGCGTTTGGCAATGTCCTTGGTGGCCTGGGTCATCGAACCGGATACGTCCATCAGGCAGAACATCACCGCTTTGGAGCTGGGGTTGGGCTGCTTGACCAGCAGGTTGTATTTGAGGTCGAACGTATCGAGAAACGGCACGCGGTGGATGCGCGCGCTGAGTTTTTCGATTTCTGCCTCGAGTTCCTGAATATCGCCGAAGTTGTCCGGCTCTTCGCGTTTTAATCGCGCCAGTTCCTCTTTGGCCTCGCGCAGCTTGGCGCGGCTGCTGCCGGACAGGGCAATGCGCCGGGCATGGGCCGAGCGCAGGGTGCGGATGATGTTGATCCGCGACGGGTTGCCTTCGTTGCTGATCCCGGCGCGCACGGTCTTGAACGTGTCAGTCCCGCTGAGATTGCGTTTCACCAGATTCGGCAGTTCGAGGTCTTCGAACATGAATTCGAGGAATTCTTCCTGAGTGATCTGGAAAACGAATTCGTCCATGCCCTCGCCGGAATTGCCAGCCTTGCCGGGACCGCGTCCGCCGCCCCCTCCCGGTGGTCGGGCGATGTGTTCGCCGGCAGTGAATTCCTTGTTGCCGGGGTGAACCACGGTCTGTTTGCCGCCGCGACCGTGGTGAAGCACCGGTTCGTCGATGTCGCGACCGGGAATGCTGATCTGCTCACCGTGTTCCATGTCAGTGATGGAACGCCGGCTGACCGCCTCTTCGACAGCCTTCTTGATGTGGTCACGGTAACGCCGCAGGAAGCGCTGGCGGTTCACCGTGCTCTTGTTCTTGCCATTGAGACGTCGGTCGATCACATAGCTCATGACTGCTCCTTAGAAGCTGTCCTGCTAAGGCGGGAGCGGTCATGCAGCATTGAGCCGAATGCCAGGGGACGTACACGCTCCCCCAAGCGCTCTGGATGCTGCCTGTACCTCGCTACCGACTTGCGAACACCTTCCAGAGGCCTGTGTAGCAGAAAATGCAGGCACAGGCCTCGGGCTGACGACAACCGGTCTGACCGGCCGCGGTTTACTGTGACTTTCTGACCCGCAGGTACCACTCGGACAGCAGTCGTACCTGTTTGTCGGTGTAGCCGCGTTCGACCATTCGAGTAACGAAGTCGTTGTGTTTCTGTTGATCCTCTTTGCTGGCCTTGGCATTGAAGCTGATGACTGGCAGCAGGTCTTCGGTGTTGGAGAACATTTTCTTCTCGATGACCACTCGCAGTTTTTCGTAGCTGAGCCAGGTCGGGTTCTTGCCGTTGTTGTTGGCCCGGGCGCGCAATACGAAGTTGACGATCTCGTTGCGGAAATCCTTCGGATTGCTGATGCCGGCCGGTTTCTCGATTTTCTCCAGTTCTTCGTTCAAGGCGACGCGGTTGAGAATCTCGCCGGTTTCCGGATCGCGGTATTCCTGATCCTGAATCCAGAAGTCCGCATACAGCACGTAGCGGTCGAAGATGTTCTGCCCGTACTCGCTGTAAGACTCCAGGTAAGCGGTCTGGATCTCCTTGCCGATGAATTCGATATAACGCGGCGCCAGGTACTCCTTGAGGTAGCGCAGGTAGCGTTCACGGGTTTCAGCCTGGAACTGTTCCTGTTCGATCTGCTGTTCCAGCACGTACAGCAGGTGTACCGGGTTGGCGGCGATTTCATGCGGATCGAAGTTGAACACTTTGGACAGGATCTTGAAGGCAAAGCGGGTCGACAGACCGTTCATGCCTTCGTCGACGCCGGCCGAATCGCGGTATTCCTGAATCGACTTGGCCTTCGGATCGGTGTCTTTTAGGTTTTCCCCGTCGTAGACACGCATCTTCGAATAGATGTTGGAGTTTTCCGGCTCCTTGAGGCGCGACAGCACAGTGAACTGCGCCAGCATCTTCAGGGTATCGGGTGCGCAGTGGGCCTTCGCCAGCGAACTGTTGAACAGCAACTTGTCGTAGATCTTCACTTCGTCACTGACCCGCAGGCAGTACGGCACTTTGACGATATAGATCCGGTCGATGAAGGCTTCGTTGTTCTTGTTGTTGCGGAAGGTGTGCCATTCCGATTCGTTGGAGTGCGCGAGCAGGATCCCGGTGAACGGAATCGCACCGAGGCCTTCGGTACTGTTGTAGTTGCCTTCCTGGGTGGCGGTCAGCAATGGGTGCAGCACCTTGATCGGTGCCTTGAACATTTCGACGAATTCCATCAGGCCCTGGTTGGCCCGGCACAGCGCGCCGGAGTAGCTGTAGGCGTCAGCGTCGTTCTGTGGGTATTCCTCGAGTTTGCGGATGTCGACCTTGCCCACCAGTGCGGAGATGTCCTGGTTGTTCTCGTCGCCCGGTTCGGTCTTGGCCACGGCGATCTGATTGAGGATCGACGGGTACAGCTTGACCACGCGGAACTGGCTGATGTCACCGCCGAATTCAGCCAGGCGTTTGGTCGCCCACGGCGACATGATGGTGTTCAGATAGCGCCGTGGAATGCCGAAGTCTTCCTCGAGGATCGCGCCATCTTCGGTGGCGTTGAACAGACCCAGAGGTGATTCGAATACCGGCGAGCCCTTGATCGCATAGAAGGGCACTTTTTCCATCAACTGTTTCAGCTTCTCGGCCAGGGACGATTTACCGCCACCTACGGGGCCGAGCAGGTAGAGAATCTGTTTCTTCTCTTCCAGGCCTTGGGCGGCATGGCGGAAATACGAGACGATCTGGTCGATGCATTCTTCCATCCCGTGGAAGTCTTCAAAGGCCGGATAGCGACGAATCACCTTGTTGGAGAAGATCCGCGACAGCCGCGAGTTGGTCGACGTATCGAGCAGCTCGGGTTCGCCAATAGCCATCAGTAGACGCTCGGCGGCGGAAACGTAAGCGCTGCGATCCTTTTTGCACAGCTCCAGGTACTCCTGCAGCGAGAGTTCTTCCTGGCGTGTGGACTCGAAGCGTTGTTGGAAGTGGCTAAAGATACTCATGACGTCACCTCGCTCGATACGTGGAGCCGACGCCGGATCACTCAGTCGATGCTGGCAAGCAGCCGCGGTGGCCGCTTGTTTACCCCCCAGAACACTTTCGCGGTCGACAACCTTGAAAGTCACTCCCGATGACCCGTGCGCCGGTGTACCGGCTCTCCCCTGTTTTGGATGGCCTGGGCTTAAGGATAGTTGGGAATTCGAGAGGTAAAGGCGAGATACGTAATTAGTTGTGGCAGACCGTTCGTCTGTCACGCGCAGGCCCGCGTGAGCCGGGGCCTGCGCGTGACAAAAAAATTATTCGGCGCCGCCTTGCGCGGTTTCCGCAGGATAAGTCGTACGCCACAGCTCGAAGCCGCCGTCCATGCTGTAGACGTCGGAGAAGCCCTGGCTGATCAGGTAAGCCGCAGCGTTCTGGCTGGAGTTGCCGTGATAGCAGACCACCACTAGCGGTGCGTCGAGATCGGCGTTACGGATGAATTCCGAGATCGAGTGGTTATCCAGATGGGTCGAGCCGGCGATGTGCAGCGCGGCATAGGTTTGCGGGTCGCGGATGTCGACCACCACTGCGCCTTGTTCACGCAGGGCCTGGGCCTGTTCCGGGGGGATTCGTTTGAATTCGCTCATGGCGGGTTCCTGTAGCTCGGCAGAATGCGCAGTCTAACGCGGGACGCTGACTGGCGACGTTTCGGGGATAAGTGGGGCGACGGTCGGGGCAAGTCCGCCGTGCTCATCGCATTTGCACGACACGCGCTCGCCGCTGTCGACGTTCATCAGGGTCAGGCTGCCGCCCCAGACACAACCGGTGTCCAGTGCCGAGACGCCCGGTTCACGGACATCGCCTTCCAGTGCGGCCCAGTGGCCGAAAATGATCCGCAGGCCACGGGTTTTACGCTCCTTGTGCTGGAACCATGGCTTGTAGCCGGGCGGGGCAGTATCCAGGCCTTCCTTGCTTTTAAGATCGAGCTTGCCGTCGGCGGTGCAGAAGCGCATGCGGGTGAAATAGTTGGTGATCACGCGCAAACGGGTCACGCCGGTGAGATCACTGTCCCACTTCGCCGGCTCGTTGCCGTACATGCCATCGAGGTACAACGGAAACAGGTTGTCGTCACGCAGCGCGGCTTCGGCTTCGGCGGCGTACTTCAAGGCCTTGCGCAACGACCACTGCGGGGGGATGCCCGCGTGCACCATGGCGACTTCGCGCTGTTCGTCGTAGTGCATGAGTTTCTGTTGGCGCAGCCATTCGAGCAGGTCAGCCGCATCGGGGGCTTCGAGAATCTCGCGCAGGGTGTCGGATTTCTTCAGGCGCTCGATGTTGTTGGCGGCGGCGAGCAGATGCAGATCGTGGTTGCCGAGTACGCAGACCAGTGAGTCGCGCATGCCGTAGAGAAACCGCAGGGTTTCCAGCGATTGAGGGCCACGGTTGACCAGATCGCCGACCAGCCACAGCCGATCAAGCCTGGGGTCGAACGCGACTTGCTTGAGCAGGCATTTGAGCGGTGCAAGGCAGCCTTGCAGGTCGCCGACGGCGTACGTCGTCATCAGTGCAGGGCTCCAGGCACGGCGAGGCGAAAAGGCTTGATGATTGCGTCGAAATGCTTGCCATCGTCGGCGACCATTTCGTAGGTGCCCTGCATGGTGCCGACCTTGGTGGTCATCACTGTGCCGCTGCTGTAGGTGTGGCTTTTGCCGACCTCGATCAGCGGTTGCTGGCCGACAACGCCGGCGCCGCGAACCTCTTCGACATGCCCGTCACCGTCGGTGATCACCCAGTGCCGTGACATCAGGCGGGCGGGCTTTTCGCCATTGTTCTGTACGGTGATGGTGTAGGCGAAGGCGAAGCGGTCATGCTCGGGTTGCGACTGGTCTGCCAGATAATGGGTAACGACGCTGACATCGACCTGATAACGGGAATCGGACATGCAAAAGGGCCTTAACGAAGCGGAACGCGTGGCGTAGCTGATGAAGAGTCAGTCTAGGCAAGTATCGGGCAGTAAACCAGAGTGGCGTCCTGCCCGATAGCGTTCATCGCCGGTCAGTCGGCGACAGGAGTTTGCGGGGCTTGTTCGCTGAGCTTGTCGGCCAGGCGCACGAATGCGGCCAGGTCCAGTTGCTCGGGGCGCAGGCTGCCATCGACACCGGCGGCTTCGATCTCGGCAGCGGTCATCAATTGCTTGAGGGTGTTGCGCAGGGTCTTGCGACGCTGGTTGAAGGCTTCGCGAACGACGCGCTCCAGCAGGCGATGATCCTTGGCCGGGTGCGGCAGCACCGCGTGCGGCACCAGACGGACGATGGCTGAGTCGACCTTCGGCGGCGGATTGAACGCGCCCGGGCCGACGTTGAACAGGTGCTCCACGCGGCAGTGGTACTGAACCATGATCGACAGGCGCCCCCAGTCGCCGCCGCCCGGGCCTGCGGCCAGACGCTCGACCACTTCCTTCTGCAGCATGAAGTGCATGTCGCGAATGATGCCGGCGTTGTTCAGCAGATGGAAAATCAGCGGCGTGGAAATGTTGTAAGGCAGGTTGCCCACCACACGCAGACTGTTCGGCGCGGCGTTGAGGCTGTTGAAGTCGAACTTCAGCGCATCGCCCTGATGCAGGTTGAAGTTGCTCTTGCCGGCGAACTGCTGGTTGAGAATCGGGATCAGGTCCTTGTCCAGTTCCACCACGTCGAGTTGCGCGCCGGAGTTGAGGATGCCGGCGGTCAGTGCGCCCTGGCCCGGGCCGATTTCCAGCATGCGGTCGTCAGGCTTGGCGCTGATGGAGCGCAGGATGCGGTCGATGACGCCGGCATCGTGCAGGAAGTTCTGGCCAAAGCGTTTGCGCGCCTTGTGTTGGTATTGCTCGGTCATAAACGGGTCTCGGCCATCTGGTAGGCGGTTTCCAGGGCGACCTGCAGGCTGCCGGTGTCGATCTTGCCGCTGCCGGCCAGATCCAGGGCAGTGCCGTGGTCGACCGACGTGCGGATGATCGGCAGGCCGAGGGTCACGTTGACCGCCGCGCCGAAGCCTTTGTACTTCAGCACGGGCAGGCCCTGGTCGTGGTACATCGCCAGCACTGCGTCGCAGTGCTCCAGATATTTGGGGGTAAACAGAGTGTCGGCAGGCAGCGGGCCACGGAGGTCCATGCCCTCGCCGCGCAGGCGCTCCAATGTCGGTTCGATGATGTCGATTTCTTCATGACCCAGGTGTCCGCCTTCACCGGCGTGCGGGTTGAGTCCGCAGACCAGAATGCGTGGCCGGGCGATGCCGAACTTCTCTTGCAGGTCGGCATGCAGAATTCGCGTGACCCGCTCCAGCCGCTCCGGGGTGATTGCATCGGCAATCTCGCGCAGGGGCAGGTGAGTGGTGACCAGGGCCACGCGCAAACCGCGAGTAGCGAGCATCATCACCACTTGGGCGGTGTGGGTCAGGTCGGCGAGGAATTCCGTGTGTCCGGAGAACGGGATACCGGATTCGTTGATCACGCCCTTGTGTACCGGAGCGGTGATCATCCCGGCGAAGTCGCCGTTCAGGCAGCCGTTGCCGGCACGGGTCAGGGTTTCGAGGACGAAGGCGGCGTTAGCCTTGTTCAGTTGTCCAGCGACCACCGGAGCGCTGAGTGGAGTGTCCCAGACATACAGGCTACCGGCGGGGGCTGGAACAGCCGGCCAGTTGTCAGGCGCAACCTCAAGCAAAGTGACGGCCAGCCCCAACTGCGCGGCCCGCTCGGTGAGCAGGTCGCGGCTGGTGATGGCAATCAGGGGATGTGGCTGGGCTTGCGAGGCGAGCAGCAGGCACAGGTCGGGACCGATGCCGGCTGGTTCGCCGGGTGTCAGCGCGAAACGCTTGGGTTTCACTGCGCTGCCTGGTCTGCACCAGGGAGTTTGATTTCTACGTAGGCTTCTTCACGAATCTGACGCAGCCAGTTTTGCAGCTCTTCATCGTATTTTTTGTTACGCAGAACATTCATTGCTTGTTGCTCGCGTGCCGATTCGGTGCTGTCGGTGGCGCGGCGGCCAAGGACTTCCAGGACGTGCCAGCCGTACTGGGTCTGGAACGGCTTGGACAGCTGACCTTGTGGGGTCTTGGCCATCACTTCGCGGAATTCCGGTACCAGTGCGTTCGGGTCGATCCAGTTCAGGTCGCCGCCGTTGAGTGCCGAACCCGGGTCTTCGGAGTAGTTCTTCGCCAGTTCAGCGAAGTCTTCACCGGCGAGGATGCGCTCGTACAGCGATTGCACCAGGGCTTTGGTCTTGGCTTCGTCACGGATCGGGCTTGGCTTGACCAGGATGTGGCGCACATGCACCTCATCACGCATCTGCGCTTCGCCACCCCGTTTGGCCAGCAACTTGAGGATGATGAAACCACCCGGGGTACGTGCAGGCTGAGTGATGTCGCCAACGGCCATGCTGCTCAGCTCACGGTCGAACGGCGGTGGCAGTTGCGCAGCTTTACGCCAGCCCATGTCGCCACCTTCCAGAGCGTTGTCGCTGCCGGATTTGGCCACGGCCAGTTGACCGAAGTCAGCGCCTTGCTTGAGCTTCTGGTAAACGTCCATCGCCTGACGGTAAGCGCTCTGAATCGCTTCAGAACTGGCGCTTTCCGGCGTCGGGATCAGGATGTTGGCCAGGTGCAGTTCTTCGGACAGCTGCATCTTGCCCAGGTCGGAGGCGAGGAAGTTCTTCACTTCCTGCTCGGAGACCTGGATGCGCTCTGCCACGCGACGCTGACGCACACGGCTGATGATCATCTCGCGCTTGATCTGGTCACGGGCGTCGTCATAGGACAAACCGTCGTGAGCCAGGGCAGCGCGGAATTGATCCACGGTCATGTTGTTGCGCTGGGCGATGGTGCCGACTGCCTGGTTCAGCTCTTCGTCGGTAATGCGGATCCCGGAACGCTCGCCGATCTGCAGTTGCAGGTTTTCGACGATCAGGCGCTCGAGCACCTGCTGATCCAGCACGCCCGGCGGCGGCATGCCGCCGCCGCGCTTGGCGATGGTCTGCTGAACTTCATGGACACGCTGGTCCAGCTGGCTCTGCATGACCACGTCGTTATCAACGATCGCAACCACTTTATCGATGGACTGTACTGCGGCGTTGGCCGCAGTACCCAGGAACAGCGCGCCCAGCAACAGCGGGCGCAGAGAATCAGAAAGCTTGATCTTCACGTTGACGATAACCTTGGATGCCTTTGTCGAGGAAGCTCTCTACCTTGGCGCCAGTCAGGCCGCCGAGTCCCTTCAGAACAATTTGGAGGAAGACGCCGTGGTCGCCTTTTTCGTTTTGCGGAGCTTCCTGACTGAATTCGTCATAGGAAACCCAGTAACGGTTGATCAGGCGCAGTTTCCAGCAGCAGTTGTCGTACTCGAAACCACCAAAGGCTTCCAGCGTACGGTTGCGGTTGTAGTCGTACTGCCAGCGGCTGATCGCGCTCCACTGCGGAACGATCGGCCAGATGACCGAGAAGTCATGCTGCTGGATCTTGTAGTAATCCTTCACGTAGCCAGGCTGCCCCGGGGTGCCGTAGTCGCCACCACCCACCGACCATTTGCCGGTGGTCTGATCGTAACGAACCTGGTCGTTGCGATAGCGATAACCGACGTTGACCACCTTGTTCGGGTTGTCTTCTGGCTGGTAATGGAACATCGCGCTGCCGGAACGCGGGCTGCGGCTGTCCGGATCCCAGTTGTAATCGGCCGTGGTGCGCCAATCGCGGTTCCAGCGGTATTCGTATTCCAGCGCGTATGGCGACACGTCGGACTGGGCATCCTTGCGATCCTTGAACGCAATGCCTGGCAGTTGGACTTCACGATCCTTGAAGTAGTACGCCTGACCGACGCTGATGCGCTGACGCTCGAATCCATCGTCTTCGATCCAGCGGCTGGTCACACCCAGCGACAGCTTGTTCTCGTCGCCGACACGGTCGGCACCGGAGAAGCGGTTGTCACGGAACAGCGACGCGTAGTTGAAGGTGTATTCGCTGGTGTCGAATACCGGAATGTCTTCCTGATCAACCTTGGGTACATAGAGGTAGAACAGGCGCGGTTCCAGGGTCTGGCGATAGTTCTTGCCGAAGTACGACGTGTTGCGGTCGAAGTACAGGCCGCTGTCGACGCTGGCGATCGGTACGCCACGGCTCTGATTACGACTATAGTTTTCGCCGGCCAGCAGGGTGTCTTTCCCACGCTGATCCAGATCAAGGTCGTACTGGGTGTACTGGTACTTGAGCGATGGCTTCAGGAAACCATAGGTCCAGTTCATCGGCAGGCTGACGCCTGGTTTCAGATTCAGACGGTCGCCATTGGCGCGCGCCAGACCCTGTACGTTGGTATCGAGGCGTGGCGATACGTTGCCGTCTTCATCCGTAAAGCTTCCTGTTTTCAGATCACGATCAAACCGCACAAGCTCGGTCTCGTAATCGAAATTCAAACCTTCCGGGTGATACGGCAGTTGACCATTGAAGGTGATCTGCGGCAGACGACCGTACGGCGTAATGTTCGAAACGGTCGCGAGTTGGTACTGCTGAGCGTTCAACATGGCGGTGTACGAGTCGCCACGGTAGGTCACCGAACCCTGCTGGTTCACATAGTCAGCGCTCTTCACACCGATCTGATCGGTGCTCAGGTCCTGGAAGTAGTACGGATCGCTGATCTTGGTGTAGTCAACCTGGGTGAACACACGGGAGTCGAGACCGCCCTTGTGCTGCCAGTTGTACATGTAGCGATTTTTTTCGTAATCGGTCTGCTTGCTGCGATCGGTATCTTCGTCGTTCAGATACGCCGCACCGAACTGGCCTTCGCTGGACTTGGTCAGGTAACGGAACTCGCCTTCGACCAGCATGCCGCGCTTGCTCATATAGCGCGGGTACAACGTGGCATCGTAGTTCGGCGCCAGGTTGAAGTAGTACGGAGTCACCAGCATGAAGCCGGTGTCGCTGCCGGTGCCGATGGTCGGCGGCAGGAAGCCCGACTGACGACGGTCGTCGATCGGGAAGTAGATGTACGGCGTGTACAGGATCGGAATGTCCTTGACCCGCAGTGTCACGTTGGTCGCGGTACCGAAGCCGGTGGCCGGGTTCAGGGTGATGTTGTTGCCCTTGAGCTGCCACGCGTTGCTGTTCGGCTCACACGTGGTGTACGTGCCGTCCTTCAAGCGGATGATCGCGTTCTCGGCACGCTTGGCGTACAGCGCGTTACCGCGGATGCGCGATTTGTGCATCACGTATTCGGCGTTGTCGACCTTGGCTTCACCGGTGTCGAGCTGCACATCGGCGTGGTCGCCGACGATCAGTGCACCGTTGTCGCGAATGCGCACGTCGCCATTGAGTTCGGCACGGCTCTCGGCCTGATACAGGCTGGCCTCGTCGGACTCGACCTGCATGCTGCCCTGACGCAGGACCACGTCGCCGGCCAGCGTACCCACCTGATCTTCGGTGTTGTAGCGCGAGGCCTTGGCGCCGATAAAGGTCGGTGCGTCACTTTTATTCGTCTTGTCATTCATGCCAGGACGAATCGGTTCGATATAGGAACCAGAGCAGTAAGGACCGGTCTCGGCCAATTGGGCGGCGGTGAGCTTCTCGCGCGGAACCCAGTCGAGGTGACTGTAGTCTTCGCTACGTGATTTCAGGCCGCGGCCCTTGGCTTCGGTGACCAGCACAGGCTTGGCGCCGCTGTCGGCAGTCGAACCGTTCTGGGCCGGGGCTTCGCCGGCGGCGCTGACGGCGCTGCCGTCATGCACCGGACGCGGCGGCAATGCAGCTGCCGGCGTCTTGGGCGCACACGCCCAGCCACCCGTTGCCGAGACGGCGCAGTCATACTGCTCGGCGGCAACAACGAATTGACTGGCCAGAGGTTGCATAGCCAGCAGACTGCCGGTTACCAACAACGGAAATTTTTTACGAAACGCGGGGGATTTCAATGCCATCTTATTAGTCCGGGCTTCCTGCGTGCCATCTGCCCGCGGTGTGGGCCGCACGCCTCTCGATGGTCTGAAAAAGATGCTGGATAATAAAGCATGACCCGCTTGACGGCTAGCGCCGTCGGAGACCCTTGCAATGCCTGACCAAGATGTACGCTTGCAACACCTGAAAGTTTGGCTCGATGAGCAGTTGGCAATCCTGTTTGCAGATCAAGGCTGGGGCACCGTGCCCCCGGCCACGTTGACCGCGGCCAGCAGCGACGCGAGTTTCCGCCGGTATTTCCGTTGGGAAGGCGCGGGCCGCAGTTTCGTCGTGATGGACGCGCCACCGCCCCAGGAAAACTGCAAACCGTTCGTGGATATCGCCTTTTTGCTGGCGAAATCCGGAATTAACGTGCCGAAAATTTATGCAGAAGACCTCGAACGCGGTTTTCTTTTGCTCAATGACCTGGGCAACAAGACCTATCTCGACGTGATCGACGGCGAAAATGCCGATGCTTTGTTCAGCGATGCCTTGCAGGCACTGTTGGCTTTTCAGCAATTGCCGATGGTTGCACCGCTGCCGAGCTACGACGTCGCGCTGCTGCGCCGTGAGCTGGAACTGTTCCCCGAGTGGTACGTGAAGCGCGAACTCGGCATCGAGTTCGACGCGGCACAGCAGCAACAATGGCAGTCCGTCAGCGAGCTGCTGATCGACAGCGCACTGGCCCAGCCGAAAGTCCTGGTGCACCGCGACTACATGCCGCGCAACCTGATGCTCAGCGAGCCGAATCCCGGCGTGCTGGACTTTCAGGATGCGGTCTACGGCCCGGTCACCTACGACGTCACCTGCCTGTTCAAGGACGCCTTCCTCAGCTGGCCTGAAGAGCGCGTGCGCGGCTGGCTGGAAAGTTACTGGCAGCAAGCCTCGGCGCTGGACATTCCGGTGCACGCCGACTTCGAAGACTTCCTGCGTGCCAGCGACCTGATGGGCGTACAACGCCACCTGAAAGTCATCGGCATCTTTGCGCGCATCTGCCATCGCGATGGCAAACCGCGCTACCTGGCCGACGTGCCGCGTTTCTTCGCCTATATAGAAGCGGTGATTGTGCGTCGTCCTGAACTGGCGGATCTGCAGGCATTGCTCGCCAGTCTGCGTGGCGGAGTGGCCGCATGAAGGCGATGATTCTGGCGGCAGGCAAGGGCGAGCGCATGCGCCCGCTGACCCTGAGCACCCCGAAACCGCTGGTGCGTGCCGGCGGCGTGCCATTGATCGAATACCATCTGCGCGCACTGGCGGCGGCTGGTTTCAGTGAAATCGTGATCAACCATGCCTGGCTCGGTCAGCAGATCGAGGATTACCTGGGCGACGGTTCGCAGTTTGGCGTGAGCATCCAGTACTCGCCGGAAGGCGAGCCGCTGGAAACCGGCGGCGGGATTTTCCGTGCTTTGCCGTTGCTCGCTGACGACGCCTTTTTGGTGGTCAACGGCGATATCTGGACCGACTATGACTTCAGCGTACTGCACCAACCGATCAGCGGTCTGGCGCATCTGGTGCTGGCGGACAACCCGGCCCACCACCCGCAAGGCGATTTCACCTTGACCAACGGTCAGGTGATCGATGGCCAACCGGACGCGGCAACCCTGACCTACAGCGGCATCGCCGTCCTGCATCCGCAGTTGTTCGATGGCTGCACGCAAGGAGCCTTCAAGCTTGCACCGTTGCTGCGCAAAGCCATGGCAGACGGGCAGGTCAGCGGTGAACGTCTGAAAGGCCATTGGGTGGATGTCGGCACGCATGAGCGTCTGGCCGAAGCCGAAGCATTGATAGAAGCGAGTCGTTGATATGTTGTGGCCAGGGACTCTGATTGGAGCCGGAGCGGGTTTTGCGATCGCCAGCATTCCGGGGGCCATGCTTGGGGCATTGTTGGGACAGGCGCTGGATCGGCGCCTGCACCTGCAAAGCTGGGGGCACTTGCGGGAAAAACTCGGCGGACGGCCGATGTTGCGCAACGACGAATTGTTGTTCGTGTTGCTCGGGCGTCTGGCCAAGAGTGACGGGCGAGTGACGGACGGCCATATCCAGCAGGCGCGCAATGAAATGAACGCGCTGGAAATGAGCGAGCCGGCGCGGCGGCGGGCGATTGCTGCGTTCAATCGTGGCAAGTCCGGCGGCGACCGCCTGCGCGGTTATCTGCGGCGCCTGAGTGCTCAGCCGCATGCCGCCGAAGGTGTGTTGCGCGCCTGCTGGCGGATGGTCTGGGCCGACGGTCGTGCGGGCGTCAGTGAGCGCGAATTATTGGCGCAGTGGGGCAAGTGGCTGGGCTGGACGACGCACCAGATCCAGGCGCTGGCCAATGATTACGAGCCGAATAAACGGCCGATTGTCAGTGCGGCGGTGAGTTATCAGGAAGCGATGCGCCTGCTCGGCGTGTCGGCGACCAGCGAGCCGGCACAGATCAAGCGCGCCTATCGACGTCTGCTCAGTCGTCATCACCCGGACAAGATCGCCGGCAGCGGAGCGACGCCTGAGCAGGTGCGCGAGGCGACCGAGAAAACCCGTGAGTTGCACAACGCGTTTACCCTGATTCGGGCGCGGCGGGATTTTCGCTAGCGATCAAAAGAGCAAAAGATCGCAGCCTGCGGCAGCTCCTACAGGAAAGGCATTCCGAGGTAGGAGCTGGCGCAGGCTGCGATCTTTTGCTTTTGTTTCTATCAGTCAGTCTTCTGCGGATTCAACCAGCCACGCACCCGCCGAAACAGCTGTTCCTGCTCAGCCTTTTTATCCGGCAACGCCTTGAGCGCCACCTGGCTGAACGCCGAAGTCTTCAGGCGCTTGCTGGCCTGCATGCGCTCCAGTGCCGCGTTGCGATCCAGCGCCTTGTCCATGTAGAAAATATCCGCCGTCGGCAACTTCAGGGTCGGCGTCAGCTCGGCCAATTGTGGCTTGGCCTTGCTCGGCGTTTGCGCATCGACCATCAGCAGTTTCTCGACTTGAGCAGTCTGCCGCTCGCTGAGGAAGCGTGCGGCCCAGTAGGCACCTGTGCCGTGACCGAGGACCACGACCCGGCGTGCGCTTTGTTGCTCGGCGTAGGCAATGGCCGCGTCGATCCGCGCAAAGATTCGCTCGGCATCGGCCTTGGATTGTTCTTCAGTCGTTTCGGCCACGACCTGATCCGCCACGTCCGCTTCGCCGCCCGCGGCCTGTTCGATCGGTTGCGCGGTGGTGGCATCCTTGCTGCCACTTTCCGCGGCTTTCGGCGCGGCGGCGGGCGCAATCACGCGTGGGGCGATGACATCGCTTTGCAGATCCGGCAGGGTGATACTCAGGCTGCTCCACTCGACGTCAGGCAATTTGTTGCGCAGCGGGCCGATCACTTGCGGCCAGTCAGCGGTTTCGCCGGCGCCAGGGACAATAATCACTGCACCTTTGGGTTCGGCAGTGTTGGCCGGTTTCCACAGGGCGAGGAAAGTGTCGGCGCCGGCCTGCAGTTGCTGCTGTTCTTGTGCCGGGACTTTGCGTTCGAGTGCTGCGGCTTCTTCCTGACTACGCTCAAGCAGTGGCTGGCGTTCGGCGGGTTTTTCGGCGGCCGGTTGCTCGACGGAGGAGGCGGGCGCCGGATCGGCGGCTTCGACGGAAAACGCACAAGGCAGGATCAGCGACAGGCACAATGCTGGCATTGCCAGGCGATAGACAGAGGGCATCGGTTATTCCAGGCCAGAAAAGTATCCCGGCAGCCTAATGGGTTGGTCAGAATTTGTCAGTGTACGAGACTTCAATGATGCGTTTTTGCTGCCTGTGGGTTATCGGCGGGTTGTGTTTTCCCTTGATGGGCTGGGCGGCGTCTGCGCCGGCGGCGCATGCAGCGCTGTTGACGCCCGCCGAGCAGCAATGGCTGGCGCAGCACCGTGAGTTGCGTGTGGGCCTGGTGCTGCAGGCGCCGTACGCGCAATACGACCGACGTCTGCAGCGCTTGTCCGGGGCCAATGTCGAATTGATGAAGTCACTGGCCAAGACCTTGAACGTCGAGTTGAGCTGGCGCAATTTTCAGGATCTGGCGCAACTGGAGGAGGCCGCCCGCGACGGCGAAATCGACATCGCCCCGGGCCTGACCCAGACCCCGGGTGCACTGCGTCTGTGGCAGTTTTCCGATCCCTACATGCGGGTGCCGCAACTGGTGGTCAGCGACCAGAAGAGCGGCGGCGTGGTCGAGCTGGAAAAACTCGACAGCCTGTCGCGCGTCGCCGTGCGCATGCCCAGCGTGACGGCAGACTATTTGCGCAGCACCTATCCCCATCTGAATCTGCAAGGCGTGCCGCTGGAGCGTCAGGCGCTACAACTGCTGTTGACCCAGCAGGCGTCCTACGCCGTGGTGGATGAAGCGCAACTCGGACGGTTGTCTGCCGAACCTGAGTTCGCCGGGTTGGTGGTGGTCGGCGATATCGGCTTGCCGCAGCTGTTGCGGATTGCCACACGGCGCGACTGGCCGGCGTTGGCCGGCATTGTTGAAAGTGCTCTGCGGGCGATTCCTGCGAAGGATCTGGAACGCCTGCACACGCAATGGCTGCAACCCAAATACCCGCGTCTGTCGGAGTCGCCGGGGTTCTGGCAGAACCTCAGTTTGCTGTTTGCGGTGTTGTTGCTCAGTTGTGTGGCCATTGTGGTCTGGCAACGACGCCAGCAACACAGTCTCGAACACCGCCTGCTGGCCGCCCGGGAAGACATCGCCCTGCGCGCGGCCAGCGAAGAAGCCTTGCGCCTGACCCAGTTTTCCATCGATCAAAGTACTGTCGGCATTCTTTGGGTCAACTGGGACAGCCATGTGCGTTACGCCAACCGCGCGGCGGAAAGCATGCTCGGTTATCCACAGGGCGCGTTGATCGAACGGCCGCTGATCGATTTCGAACCCGGTCTGCACATGGACCGCTGGCTCAACCTGTGGAAACGCGCGCGGGCCAGTGAAGAAGGACCGCTGAGCTTTGAAACCAGCTGCGTGCGCGCTGATGGCAGCATCCTGCCGGCGGACGTTTCGCTGAGTTTTCTGCGCTTTCGCGACAGCGAGTATCTGGTGGTTTATCTCACCGACGTCACCGAGCGTCGCCGCGCGCTGGCCGCGTTACAGGAAAGTGAAGCGCGCCTGCAAGGCATCGCCGCCAACGTACCGGGGCTGGTGTTTCGCCTGGAGCGGGCGCCAGTGACCGGGCAGATCGATTTCGCCTACATCAGCGAGGGCAGCGAGAGTCTGGTCGGCTACGCGCCGGCCGCCATTGCGCACCGTGATATGGGCTTGCGCAGCCTGGTGCACCCGGACGACAAGGCCAGTTACCACCAGACCCAGGACCAGGCACTGGACACCGACAGTGACTGGTCGTGGCAGGGCCGCATCCTCACCCGTCAGGGTGAACAGCGCTGGGCCGAGATCAAGGCAATCACCCGCCAGCTGGAGGATGGCGCCTATGTCTGGGATGGCATCGTCTGGGACATCAGCGAAAGCAAGCGCATCGAACTGGAACTGGCGGCGTCCCGCGAGCAGCTGCGCGAGCTGTCGGCGCACCTGGAAAGCGTGCGTGAAGAAGAGAAGGCACGCATCGCCCGCGAAGTGCACGATGAACTGGGGCAGATGCTCACGGTGCTGAAACTGGAAACCTCGATGTGCGAGCTGGCCTACGCGCAACTCGATCCGGGCCTGCACGAACGGTTGAACAGCATGAAACGCCTGATCGCCCAGTTATTCCAGCTGGTGCGCGATGTGGCGACGGCGCTGCGCCCGCCGATCCTCGATGCCGGGATCGCCTCGGCAATCGAGTGGCAGGCGCGGCGATTCGAGGCGCGCACGCAGATTCCATGTCTGGTGCAGGTACCGGACAATCTGCCGGTGCTCAGCGACGCCAAGGCGATCGGGCTGTTCCGCATCCTGCAGGAGGCGCTGACCAATGTGATGCGCCACGCCCAAGCGCATACTGTGGAGCTGACGCTGGCGCTGAAAGGCGACGAGTTGTGTCTGACGGTCAGCGACGATGGCGCAGGCTTTGTCGCGACGGCGCAGCGGCCGACATCCTTTGGCCTGGTCGGCATGCGCGAGCGGGTGTTGATCATGGGCGGGCGGCTGGTGCTTGAGAGTGAGCCGGGCGAGGGCACCAGTCTGACGGTGTGGGTGCCGGTGAGTGAGGTTTGAAGGTTTGTGGTGTTTGAGCTGACGCTATCGCGAGCAGGCTCGCTCCCACAGGGTTTGGTGTGTACCTGAAATCTGGAGAGAAAATTTGATCCGTGTACTGGTAGCCGAAGACCACACCATCGTCCGGGAAGGCATCAAGCAATTGATCGGCCTGGCCAAGGACCTGCAAGTGGTGGGGGAGGCGAGCAATGGCGAGCAGCTCCTCGAAACCTTGCGCAGTGTGCCGTGCGAGGTGGTGCTGCTGGACATCTCTATGCCTGGCGTCAACGGCCTGGAGGCGATCCCGCGGATTCGCGCGTTGAACAATCCACCGGCGATTCTGGTGCTGTCGATGCACGATGAAGCGCAAATGGCCGCCCGCGCGCTGAAGGTCGGCGCTGCTGGCTATGCGACCAAAGACAGTGATCCGGCGTTGCTGCTGACGGCGATTCGCAAGGTCGCGGCGGGTGGGCGCTACATTGACCCGGAGCTGGCCGACCGGATGGTCTTCGAGGTCGGCCTGACCGACACGCGACCGTTGCATTCGCTGCTGTCCGAGCGCGAATTCTCGGTGTTCGAACGCCTGGCCCAGGGCGCCAACGTCAATGACATCGCCCAGCAACTGGCGCTGAGCAGCAAGACCATCAGCACCCACAAGGCGCGGCTGATGCAGAAGCTCAACATCACCTCGCTGGCCGAACTGGTCAAATACGCGATGGAACACAAACTCCTTTAGCAACACTGTAGAACTTGTGGGAGCTGGCTTGCCAGCGATGACGGACTGTCTGCTAATTCAATGCCGACTGACCCACCGCTATCGCTGGCAAGCCAGCTCCCACAGGTTCAGTGTCAGCATGCCCATTAGCGACAGCCTGTAAATCCGCTAAAGCCTTTACTTGCAGCTTGCAGCCCATCGCTTGCCGCTGCGCTTGCCAAAACGCGCCATCCTTGTAGGGCAATCCCTACCCCCAACCTTCCATCCCGCTGAGGCGATTCTCTCCTGCGCCCCGATTTGCGCGGCTGGCGCCAGCCACTAGGCTTAATCCACAGCAGTTACCAATAACAAAGGTGTGGGTATGAGCCAGGTCGATTCAAGCGCAGGGGCCAGTGACGTGCTGGTCAGCTTTCGTGGAGTGCAGAAGAGCTACGACGGCGAGAACCTGATCGTCAAAGACCTCAACCTGGACATTCGCAAAGGCGAGTTCCTGACCCTGCTCGGGCCGTCCGGCTCGGGCAAGACCACCAGCCTGATGATGCTCGCCGGGTTCGAAACGCCGACCGCTGGCGAAATCCTCCTGGCCGGCCGTGCCATCAACAACGTGCCGCCGCACAAGCGCGACATCGGCATGGTGTTCCAGAACTACGCGCTGTTCCCGCACATGACTGTGGCCGAGAACCTGGCCTTCCCGCTGACCGTGCGCGGCTTGAACAAGAGCGACGTCAGCGACAAGGTCAAGAAAGTCCTGAGCATGGTCCAGCTCGACGCGTTCGCCTCACGTTATCCGGCGCAACTCTCCGGCGGTCAGCAGCAGCGTGTAGCGCTGGCCCGGGCGCTGGTGTTCGAACCGCAACTGGTGCTGATGGACGAACCGCTGGGCGCGCTCGACAAGCAATTGCGCGAACACATGCAGATGGAGATCAAGCACCTGCACCAGCGCCTCGGCGTGACCGTGGTCTACGTGACCCACGACCAGGGTGAAGCGCTGACCATGTCCGACCGCGTCGCCGTGTTCCATCAGGGCGAAATCCAGCAGATCGCGCCGCCGCGCACCCTCTACGAAGAACCGAAAAACACCTTCGTCGCCAACTTCATCGGCGAGAACAACCGCCTCAACGGCCGCCTGCTCAGCCAGAGCGGCGAGCGTTGCGTGGTTGAGCTGGGCCGGGGTGAGAAGGTCGAGGCGCTGGCGGTCAACGTCGGCCAGACCGGCGAACCGGTGACCCTGTCGATCCGCCCGGAGCGCGTCAGCCTCAATGGCTCGAGCGACCAATGCGTCAACCGCTTCTCAGGGAGGGTGGCGGAATTCATCTATCTGGGCGACCACGTCCGGGTGCGCCTGGAAGTCTGCGGCAAGACCGACTTCTTCGTGAAACAGCCGATTGCCGAGCTCGATCCCGCGCTCGCGGTCGGGGACGTGGTACCGCTTGGCTGGCAGGTCGAGCACGTTCGCGCGCTCGACCCACTTCTAGAGGCGCACTAAAACGCCCCCGCAATACCAACACCAACCCTGCACGTGGAGAGAACAATAAATGTTGAGATCCCTGAAGTTCACCGCCCTGACCCTGGGCCTGATGGGTGCGGCCAGCGCGATGGCCGCCGGTCCCGATTTGACTGTGGTGTCGTTTGGCGGGGCGAACAAGGCGGCGCAAGTCAAAGCCTTCTACGCACCGTGGGAAGCAGCGGGTAACGGCAAGATCGTTGCCGGCGAGTACAACGGCGAAATGGCCAAGGTCAAAGCCATGGTCGATACCAAGAGTGTGTCGTGGGATCTGGTGGAAGTTGAATCGCCGGAGCTGTCCCGTGGTTGCGACGAAGACATGTTCGAACAACTCGACCCGGCGTTGTTCGGCAAAACCGAAGATTACGTCAAAGGCGCGATTCAGCCTTGCGGCGTGGGCTTCTTCGTCTGGTCGACCGTGCTCGCGTACAACGCTGACAAGCTGAAAACCGCGCCAACCAGCTGGGCCGATTTCTGGGACACCAAGAAATTCCCGGGCAAACGCGGCCTGCGCAAAGGCGCCAAGTACACCCTGGAATTCGCGCTGATGGCCGACGGTGTGGCGCCGAAAGACGTCTACAAAGAACTGGCGAGCAAGGGTGGTCAGGATCGTGCGTTCAAGAAACTGGATGAGCTGAAACCGAACATTCAGTGGTGGGAAGCAGGCGCCCAGCCACCGCAGTACCTCGCTTCCGGTGATGTGGTGATGAGCTCGGCCTACAACGGTCGCATCGCCGCCGTGCAGAAAGAATCCAACCTGAAAGTGGTGTGGAACGGCGGCATCTACGACTTCGACGCCTGGGCGATCCCGAAAGGTCTGGACAAGACCCGCGCCGATGCAGCGAAGAAATTCATCGCCTATTCGGTCCAGCCGCAACAGCAAAAGACCTATTCGGAAAACATCGCTTACGGCCCGGCCAACACTCAGGCAGTCCCACTGCTGAGCAAGGACGTGCTGAAAGACATGCCGACCACTCCGGAAAACATCGCCAACCAGGTGCAGATCGACGTCAGCTTCTGGGCTGACAACGGCGAGCAACTGGAGCAGCGCTTCAATTCCTGGGCTGCGAAGTAACCAAAACTCCAACTTCGGGAGCGAACTGTTGTGGCGAGGGAGCTTGCTCCCGCTGGGTTGCGAAGCAGCCCCAAAATACTTGTGAGTGCTGCGCACTCAAGCGGGAGCAAGCTCCCTCGCCACACGGCCAATTTCCACAAGTTGCATGAATTAGAAAGATCGATTTGCGGAGTACGTCATGGCCATCGCCGTTCCCCTGAACGAGGGCGCCAGCCCCACCTTGAAGCAGAAGCTCAAGCACGCCGAGCGGGTCAACCGCTGGAAGGCCCAGGCGTTGATTGCGCCGCTGGTGCTGTTTCTGTTGCTGGTGTTCCTGGTGCCGATCGTGGCGCTGCTCTATAAAAGCGTCGGTAACCCGGAAGTGGTCGGCGGCATGCCGCGCACCGTGGCGGCCATCGCCAGTTGGGACGGCCGCGGCCTGCCTGCTGAGCCAGTGTACAAAGCGGCTGGCGAAGACCTCGCCGAAGCCCGCAAGAACCAGACGCTGGGCGATCTGTCCAAGCGCTTGAACATGGAGTTGGCCGGCTATCGCAGCCTGCTGACCAAAACCGCCCGGGCGCTGCCCTTCGCCAGCGAACCGGCCTCCTATAAAGAAGCCCTCGAAGCGCTCGACGAGCGTTGGGGCGATCCGGCCTATTGGCAAGCGGTCAAACGCAACACCAGCAGCATCACCCCGTATTACCTGCTGGCGGCGGTCGATCACCGTATCGACGATCTCGGCGAACTGGCCCCGGCCACCCCGGATCAGGCGATCTACCTTGACATCTTCGCCCGCACGTTCTGGATGGGCCTGATCATCACCGTGATCTGCCTGTTCCTCGCTTATCCATTGGCTTACCTGCTGGCCAATTTGCCATCGCGGCAGAGCAACCTGCTGATGATTCTGGTGTTGCTGCCGTTCTGGACCTCGATTCTGGTGCGGGTTGCGGCGTGGATCGTGTTGCTGCAGTCGGGCGGGCTGATCAACAGCGCGCTGATGGCCATGGGCATCATCGATAAACCGCTGGAGCTGGTGTTCAACCGCACCGGGGTCTACATCTCGATGGTGCACATTCTGCTGCCGTTCATGATTCTGCCGATCTACAGCGTGATGAAAGGCATCTCGCCAACCTACATGCGTGCTGCGATTTCGCTGGGCTGCCATCCGTTCGCCAGTTTCTGGCGGGTGTATTTTCCGCAGACCTATGCCGGTGTCGGTGCCGGGTGTCTGTTGGTGTTCATCCTCGCCATCGGCTACTACATCACCCCGGCGCTGCTCGGCAGTCCGAACGATCAGATGGTCAGCTACTTCGTCGCGTTTTACACCAACACCAGCATCAACTGGGGCATGGCCACTGCGCTGGGCGGCTTGTTGCTGCTGGCGACCGTGGTGCTTTATCTGATCTACAGCTGGCTGGTGGGCGCCAGTCGCCTGCGCCTGAGCTAAGGGGAATTTGAAATGCTGAGTCCTTATATGTCGCCCATTGAACGGGTGTGGTTCTACAGCTTGCGGATCCTCTGCGGCCTGATCCTGCTGTTCCTGATTCTGCCGGTGCTGGTCATCGTGCCGCTGTCGTTCAACTCGGGCAGTTTCCTGGTGTATCCGCTGCAAGGTTTCTCGCTGCACTGGTATCAGGACTTCTTCGCCTCGGCGGAATGGATGCGTTCGTTGAAGAACAGCATCATCGTCGCTCCCGCGGCCACGGTGCTGGCGATGGTCTTCGGAACCCTGGCCGCGATCGGCCTGACCCGCGGCGATTTCCCCGGCAAGGCGCTGGTGATGGCGCTGGTGATTTCGCCGATGGTGGTGCCGGTGGTGATCATTGGTGTGGCGAGTTACCTGTTCTTCGCGCCGCTGGGGCTGGGTAACAGCTTCTTCTCGCTGATCGTGGTGCACGCGGTGCTCGGCGTGCCGTTCGTGATCATTACCGTGTCGGCGACGTTGCAGGGTTTCAACCACAATCTGGTGCGGGCGGCGGCCAGCCTTGGCGCATCGCCGCTGACCACCTTCCGCCGGGTGACTCTGCCGTTGATCGCACCGGGGGTGATTTCCGGGGCGCTGTTCGCCTTCGCCACGTCGTTCGATGAAGTGGTGGTGACGCTGTTCCTCGCCGGCCCCGAGCAAGCGACGCTGCCTCGGCAGATGTTCAGCGGCATTCGCGAGAACCTCAGTCCGACGATTGCGGCGGCGGCAACCTTGCTGATCGCCTTCTCCGTCATCCTGTTGCTGACCCTGGAATGGTTGCGTGGCCGTAGCGAGAAACTGCGTACCGCCCAGGTCTGACGCTGATCCCCTGTAGGAGCTGCCGAAGGCTGCGATCTTTTGATCTGGCTTTTTAAGATCAAAATCAAAAGATCGCAGCCTTCGGCAGCTCCTACATAGGAATGTTCGTGCGTACAGAAAATCTATGTGTGGTTGTCATTCATGGGGTGAATGGCAGACAACCCGGTTTCCCCAGCTACGCTTGTGCTCAGCTCCCACATCTATAAGAGGCTGCGCACGATGAGTCTGTCCCAGTTCAAAATCGCTCACAAACTGATCACCGGCGCCGGGGCCATCGAGCAACTGGCGGCGGAACTCACGCGGCTGGATATCGACAACCCGCTGATTGTCACCGACGCCGCGCTGGTCAAGTCCGGCACTGTGGAGCTGGCGCTGTGCCAATTGGGCGGGCGCGAGTACGAGATTTTTGATCGGGTGCTGCCGGACCCGGAAATCGCCATCGTAGAAGATTGCATGCGCGCGTACCGCGAGGGCGGGCATGACGGTTTGATCGGCCTCGGTGGCGGCAGTGCCATCGACATCGCCAAAAGCGTGGCGGCGTATGCCGGATACCACGGCGCGCTGGAAGACCTGTTCGGTGTCGATCAGGTGCCGCGCAAAGGCCCGCCGCTGATCGCCATTCCGACCACCGCCGGCACCGGTTCGGAAGTGACCAACGTCGCCATTCTCTCGGACAAGGTCGCGCAACTGAAGAAAGGCATCGTCAGCGACTACCTGTTGCCGGATGTGGCGCTGGTCAGTCCGCAGATGACCCTGACCTGCCCGCGCAGTGTCACCGCCGCCAGTGGTGTTGATGCGCTGGTGCATGCGATCGAATCCTATCTGTCGGTCAATGCCTCGCCCATTACCGACTCACTGGCTATCGGCGCTATCAAGTTGATTGCCAAAGCCCTGCCCAAGGCCTACGCCAATGGCAGCAATCTGCAGGCCCGGGAAGACATGGCCACCGCCAGCCTGATGGCCGGCATGGCGTTCGGCAATGCCGGGGTCGGCGCGGTGCATGCGTTGGCGTATCCGCTGGGCGGGCGTTTCAACATCGCCCACGGCGTCAGTAACGCCTTGCTGCTGCCGTATGTCATGACCTGGAACAAGATGGCCTGCGTCGAGCGCATGCAGGATATCGCCGAAGCCATGGGGGTGAAGACCGCTCATTTGAGCGCGACCGAGGCGGCGGACAAAGCCGTGCAGGCGATGACCGAGTTGTGCGCGTCAGTGGAAATTCCTGTCGGGTTGCGCAGTTTTGGCGTCCCGCAAGAGGCGATCCCGGCCATGGCCGTGGAGGCCGCGGGAATCGAGCGTTTGATGCGCAACAACCCGCGCAGGCTCAGCGCTGCGGATATCGAGAAGATCTACCGAGCGGCGTACTGATCATCGCGGTCACGGTGCGCGCACGGAAACTTGAGGTATACAATGCGCGCCATCGTGATTTAGCTCAGAAAAGGTGCGTCATGCAGCCCTTCGTAATTGCTCCGTCGATTCTCTCCGCCGACTTCGCCCGCCTCGGCGAAGAAGTGGACAACGTTCTGGCCGCCGGCGCCGACTTCGTTCACTTCGATGTCATGGACAACCACTACGTGCCGAACCTGACCATCGGCCCGATGGTCTGCGCCGCATTGCGCAAGTACGGCATCACCGCGCCGATCGACGCGCACCTGATGGTCAGCCCGGTGGATCGCATCGTCGGCGACTTCATCGAGGCCGGGGCCACCTACATCACCTTCCACCCGGAAGCCACGCTGCACGTCGATCGTTCGCTGCAACTGATCCGTGAAGGCGGCTGCAAATCCGGCCTGGTGTTCAACCCGGCGACCCCGCTGGACGTGCTCAAGTACGTGATCGACAAGGTCGACATGGTCTTGCTGATGAGCGTCAACCCGGGCTTCGGCGGGCAGAAGTTCATTCCTGGCACCCTCGACAAACTGCGCGAAGCGCGGGCGATCATCGATGCCTCGGGGCGTGATATCCGTCTGGAAATCGACGGCGGGGTCAACGTCAACAACATCCGCGAAATCGCGGCCGCTGGCGCTGACACCTTTGTGGCCGGCTCGGCGATCTTCAATGCGCCGAACTATCAGGAAGTCATCGACAAGATGCGTTCCGAACTGGCGCTGGCGCGCCCATGAGCGGTTTTGAGCAGCTGTTCCCGGGGCAACTGCCACGGTTGGTGATGTTCGATCTGGATGGCACGTTGATCGACTCGGTTCCCGACCTGGCGGCGGCGGTGGACACCATGCTGCTCTCCCTCGGCCGCAAGCCTGCCGGTATCGAGGCGGTACGCGAGTGGGTCGGCAATGGCGCACCGGTGCTGGTGCGCCGGGCGCTGGCCGGTGGCATCGATCATTCGGCGGTGGATGACGTCGAGGCCGAGCACGCGCTGGAAGTATTCATGGAAGCCTATGGCACGAGCCACGAGTTGACCGTGGTCTATCCCGGCGTGCGCGACACTCTCAAATGGCTGCACAAACAGGGCGTGGCCATGGCATTGATCACCAACAAGCCGGAGCGTTTTGTCGCGCCGCTGCTGGATCAGATGAAGATCGGCCGCTACTTCAAGTGGATCATCGGCGGCGACACCCTGCCGCAAAAGAAACCCGACCCGGCCGCGCTGTTCTTCGTGATGAAGATGGCCAACATTCCTGCCTCGCAATCGCTGTTCGTCGGCGATTCGCGCAGCGACGTGCTGGCGGCGAAAGCGGCGGGGGTCAAGTGCGTGGCGCTGAGCTACGGCTACAACCACGGTCGACCGATTGCCGAGGAATCCCCGGCACTGGTGATCGACGATCTGCGCAAGCTAATTCCCGGTTGCCTCGGTACAGCCGCTGAGATAACGTTGCCCGACGCTTCTCAATCCCATTCTGGAAACGCCATCGTGGTGGTCACCCGCAAACTCTGGATGAAAGTCATCAAGGCCCTGGCCCGCTGGCGTTGGCGCGCCTGACTGATGCCTGGCCGGTTTGCCGGCGCGTTTGCACACCTGACTGATTTGCCCCTCACACCACGAGGCACCCCATGATCCGCGAAGAATTCCTGCGCCTGGCCGCTGATGGCTACAACCGCATTCCGTTGGCCTGCGAAACCCTGGCCGACTTCGACACCCCGCTGTCGATCTACCTGAAACTGGCCGACCAACCCAACTCCTACCTGCTCGAATCGGTGCAGGGCGGCGAGAAATGGGGCCGTTACTCGATCATCGGCCTGCCGTGCCGCACCGTACTGCGGGTGCACGACCATCACGTAAGCATCACCGTCGATGGCGTCGAGACCGAAAGCCATGACGTTGAAGACCCGCTGGCCTTCGTCGAAACCTTCAAGGCCCGCTACAACGTGCCGACCATTGCCGGTCTGCCGCGTTTCAACGGTGGCCTGGTCGGTTATTTCGGTTATGACTGCGTGCGCTATGTCGAGAAGCGTCTGGGCAAATGCCCGAACCCTGATCCACTGGGCGTGCCGGACATTCTGCTGATGGTGTCCGATGCGGTGGTGGTGTTCGACAACCTCGCCGGCAAGATGCACGCGATTGTCCTCGCCGACCCGGCGCACGCCGATGCTTACGAGCAGGGTCAGGCGCAATTGCAGGCACTGCTGGAGAAACTGCGCCAGCCGATCACCCCGCGCCGTGGCCTGGATTTCAGCAAGCAACAAGCGGCTGATCCGCTGTTCCGCTCCAGTTTCACCCAGAGCGACTACGAAAAAGCCGTCGACACCATCAAGGAATACATCCTCGCTGGCGATTGCATGCAAGTGGTGCCGTCGCAGCGCATGTCGATCGACTTCAAGGCGGCGCCGATCGATCTGTATCGTGCGCTGCGTTGCTTCAACCCGACGCCGTACATGTACTTCTTCAACTTCGGCGACTTCCACGTCGTCGGCAGTTCGCCGGAAGTGCTGGTGCGGGTCGAAGACAACCTGATCACCGTGCGCCCGATTGCCGGCACTCGTCCACGCGGAGCCACCGAAGAAGCGGATCTGGCGCTGGAAGAGGATCTGCTGTCGGACGACAAGGAGATCGCCGAGCACTTGATGCTGATCGACCTCGGTCGTAACGACACCGGTCGTGTCTCGGAAATCGGATCGGTGAAGCTCACCGAGAAAATGGTCATCGAACGTTATTCCAACGTGATGCACATCGTCTCCAACGTCACCGGCCAGTTGAAGGCCGGGCTGACCGCGATGGACGCGCTGCGGGCGATTCTGCCGGCGGGCACCTTGTCTGGCGCACCGAAGATCCGTGCGATGGAAATCATCGACGAACTGGAGCCGGTCAAGCGTGGCGTGTATGGCGGTGCGGTCGGTTACTTCGCCTGGAACGGCAACATGGACACCGCGATTGCGATTCGTACCGCGGTGATCAAGAACGGCGAACTGCACGTGCAGGCCGGTGGCGGCATCGTGGCCGACTCGGTGCCGGCGCTGGAATGGGAAGAAACCCTGAACAAGCGCCGCGCGATGTTCCGTGCCGTGGCCCTGGCCGAGCAGACTCCGGACGCCTGATCCACATTGTCTCCTGTGGGAGCGAGCCTGCTCGCGAAGTGGGCGTGCCAGTCGCTATAGATGTTGGCTGATACTCCGCTTCGCGAGCAGGCTCGCTCCCAAATGGACTTTGTGTTCAGCCATAAAAAAACGCGGCGCCCATCAGGACGCCGCGTTTTTTATGCCTGCGCTAACCCTGTAGGAGCTGGCGCAGCCTGCGATCTTTTGCTTTCCCGCCTCAGAAGTCGAGACTGACCCCGACGTTCACCCCTTGCTGGGTAAAGTCATCATCCTTGCGCACGTTGTAGCTGGCGCGCAACGCCAAATCCTGCGTGAGCTTGTGGCTCACGCCCAGGTTCAGGCGATTGAGGTTGGTCTGCGGCTCGTAGCCTTCGAGCGTGAAGCGATTGTTCGGCAAGCTGTTGAGGTTGATGGTCAGATCCTGGCGATCGTCGTTGTACTCACGTTCGTGAGCGAACTCGCCGAACACTTCGGTCTGCGCCGTGATCTGGTACTTGCCCTGAATACCAAGGCCCAGACGCCGCGAGTTGCGCGACTGGTCATCGAAGGTCAGCGCCGTTGAGTCCGCACCTTTTTCCGAGTAACCGTCGACCTCGACCTTGCCAAAGTCGGCGCTGACGAACGGCGACAGGTGCCACGGACTGCTGGCCTGCTGCGCGATGTCGTAGCCGATGCGACCGCTGATCGCCAGCACGTAGCCATCGGTATCGCCTTTCTCCCCGCGCTCGTTGACCCCGAGCTGGAATTTACGCTTGAGGCTGTCGTAGTCGAGCTTGCCGGCGGTCATCGCCAGATCGCCCCACCAGCGGTTTTGTTGATACTGGGCGAACGCGGTGCCCATGTAAGAGTTGAGTTTGTATTCCGAATCGGCGTCGCCGGCCTCGAGTTTCTGGTTATAGAAACCGGCGGCCAATCCGACACGCCAGGCGTCGTTGACGCGATAGCTGCCGCCGATGTTCAGGTTGTAGCCGTTGCCGTCGGCACTGGCGGCGCTGTGCTGGCCGTCGAAGTCCTGATGCTGTCCGCCACCGGCGACAATCGCCCGCCATTGGCCCACGGCTTGCCAGTTTTCCCAGTCGGCCAGCCATTGATTGCGCAGTTCATCCTGATGCGCGCGTAACGAACCCTGGGCCATTTCCGGCAGCAGGGTCAGTTCCCACGGGGCGGCCAGCAGCGAGTAGGCGTAGTCGGCAATCAGGCGCTGGCCGGCTTCGGTCGGGTGCACCGAATCGTTGTAGATCAGCTTGGTCGGATCCGGTGTGGCGCTATTGATGCCGTATCGGGCGTTCTCGGTGCAACTGTTGCCGCTGAAGCAGGTGGCCGTCAGGTTCTGGTCGGTCGCGAGGCCGAACTGCGCCGGGTTGGCGAACGCTTCTTTGAGCAGCACCGGAATGTTCAGTGGAATGATTTCGGCGTTGATGCCCTGCAACTGGCTGACCAGTTCGGTGTTGAATTGGGCACTGAGCTGCGAGGTGAAGCTCTGCAGCGGCGAGCCGTTGATCGCCGGGGTCAGGCCGATGTCTGGCAACAGCCAGACCATGATGTATTTGGCGCCGGCACCTTGCAGCGTGCGCACGCTGTCGGCCAGTCGGTCAGCCGCCGAGCTGGCCTGATCGAGGCTGAGCACGCGGCCCTGAAGGAAGTCGTTGCCGCCCCCGGACAGGTAATACAGCGCGTTCGGATCAGCGCGGAAGCCATTCGACGGCAGATAACCGCTGCGCGTGCGTTCACCGGTGGCGGACTGGGTGGTGATCGAGTCGAGGATCTGGTCGGTACGGTAACCACCCACCGCCCAGTTGTTGCCATCGGCCAGACCTTCACCGGCCCGCACGGCCGAGGACGAGGAGGCGGTCTGATCGGGGCTGAAACCCAGTTTGCCGCCAATGATCTGGGTGGCGTTGAGGTCGCGGTTTTCCCCTGTGCCATCCTTGTACAATGGGCCGGTGCGGTTGGTGTAGCGCTGCGTGGCGCCGGCCGGGCCGCCGGTGTCCCTGAAGGTCCCGGCATCGTTCAGGCTGTCGCCGAACACGATGAAGTTCGAATAGGGCGCGGGTGCTGCGTAGGCCTGGGCGCAAGCCATGGCGAGCAGGCAACCGGCGAGCGGTACAAACAACGTCTGTTTGATCATGAGCAAGTCCGTTTATTTATTGTTGTAGGTGAACGAAACGACAGTACCAAAAACTCCCGGCATTTTGCCATCGGTCGCGAAGCCTCCCATAGTTTTGTCCCCCGTCAGCCCCGCCATATTGCACGCTCTGCCCAGCTAAGTTACTGTGCCGGAACGTATGAACGAGACCTTCCCCGTGTTGATCGTCTGCAAACTTCTGGATCAAGTCATCAAGGCACACGCCCGTTGGCGTTGGCGCGCCTGAATCTTTTCTGCCGGCCCGGCCGGATCTGTATCGCTTTGCCTTCCTTACCCGTTTGAAATGCCGCTGTGCCGACGCTCTCTGTGCGTCCGACATCGTGCAGCGCCCTGCGGGCAAGTCATCTGAAGGCTGTCTTCAAGTCAGAATTCAAGAGGTTCGAAACGCCATGTTGCTGATGATCGACAACTACGACTCCTTTACTTACAACGTTGTGCAATACCTCGGCGAGCTGGGTGCCGAGGTCAAAGTGGTGCGCAACGACGAACTGACCGTCGCCGAAATCGAAGCGCTCAACCCCGAGCGCATCGTGGTCTCGCCAGGTCCGTGCACGCCGACCGAAGCCGGCATCTCCATCGAAGCCATCAAATACTTCGCCGGCAAACTGCCAATCCTCGGCGTGTGCCTCGGCCATCAATCGATTGGCCAAGCGTTCGGCGGCGATGTGGTGCGTGCCCGTCAGGTGATGCACGGTAAGACTAGCCCGGTATTCCATGAGGACAAGGGCGTTTTCGCCGGTCTGAATCATCCGCTGACGGTTACCCGCTACCACTCGCTGATCGTCAAGCACGATACTTTGCCCGAGTGCCTTGAGCTGACCGCGTGGACGCAGCACGATGATGGTTCAGTCGACGAAATCATGGGCCTGCGGCACAAGACCCTGAACATTGAGGGCGTACAGTTCCACCCCGAGTCGATCCTCACCGAGCAGGGTCATGAACTGTTTGCCAACTTCCTCAAACAAACCGGCGGCACGCGCTAAGGACTCCCATGAATATCAAGACAGCCCTGAGCCGTATCGTCGAACACCTCGACCTCAGCACCGAAGAAATGCGTGACGTGATGCGCGAAATCATGACCGGTCAATGCACCGAGGCGCAGATCGGCGCATTCATGATGGCCATGCGCATGAAGAGCGAGAGCATCGATGAAATCGTCGGTGCCGTGTCGGTGATGCGTGAGCTAGCCGACCAGGTCGAACTCAAGACCCTCGACGGCGTGGTCGATGTCGTCGGCACCGGCGGTGACGGTGCCAACATCTTCAACGTGTCGACTGCTTCGGCGTTCGTTGTCGCGGCAGCCGGTTGTACCGTGGCCAAGCACGGCAACCGCGCGGTATCGGGCAAGAGCGGCAGCGCCGACTTGCTCGAAGCAGCCGGCATCTACCTGAACCTGACCCCGGTGCAGGTTGCCCGTTGCATCGACAACGTCGGCATCGGTTTCATGTTTGCCCAGACTCATCACAAAGCCATGAAGTACGCCGCTGGCCCGCGTCGCGATCTCGGCCTGCGTACGCTGTTCAACATGCTCGGCCCGCTTACGAATCCGGCCGGTGTCAAACATCAGGTGGTGGGCGTGTTTACGCCCGCGTTGTGCCGGCCATTGGCCGAAGTCTTGCAGCGCTTGGGCAGCAAACATGTGCTGGTAGTGCATTCGAAGGACGGTCTGGACGAGTTCAGTCTTGCCGCGCCGACCTTCGTCGCTGAGCTGAAGAACAACGAGATCACTGAATATTGGGTCGAGCCGGAAGATCTCGGCATGAAGAGCCAGAGTTTGCACGGTCTGTCGGTCGAAGGTCCGGAAGCATCGCTGGCGTTGATCCGTGATGCGTTGGGCAAACGCAAAACCGAAAGTGGCCAGAAAGCGGCTGAAATGATCGTGCTCAATGCCGGTGCGGCGCTGTATGCCGCCGACCTGGCGACCAGTCTCAAAGAAGGCGTGGCGCTCGCGCACGACGCCCTGCACACCGGTCTCGCTCGGGAAAAACTCGAGGAGTTGGGTGCCTTTACCGCGGTATTCAAAGTGGAGAATGAGGGATGAGTGTACCGACGGTTCTGGAAAACATTCTGGCGCGCAAAGTCCAGGAAGTCGCCGAGCGCAGCGCTCGCGTCAGCCTGAGCGAGCTGGAAAGTCTGGCCAAGGCGGCCGATGCACCCCGTGGTTTTGCCCAGGCATTGCTGGCGCAGGCCAAGAAGAAGCAACCGGCGGTGATCGCCGAAATCAAGAAGGCTTCGCCGAGCAAAGGCGTGATCCGCGAGAACTTCGTGCCTGCCGATATCGCCAAGAGCTACGAGAAGGGCGGGGCGACCTGTCTTTCGGTGCTGACTGATATCGACTACTTCCAGGGCGCTGATATCTACCTGCAACAGGCCCGCGCCGCGTGCAAATTGCCGGTGATCCGCAAAGACTTCATGATCGATCCGTACCAGATCGTCGAAGCCCGTGCGCTGGGCGCCGATTGCGTGCTGTTGATCGTCTCCGCATTGGACGACGTGAAAATGGCCGAGCTGGCCTCGGTGGCCAAAGGTGTCGGTCTCGATGTGCTGGTGGAAGTGCACGACGGCGATGAGCTGGAGCGCGCACTGAAAACCCTCGACACACCACTGGTCGGGGTCAATAACCGCAACCTGCACACGTTCGACGTCAGCCTGGAAACCACCCTCGACCTGCTGCCGCGCATTCCGCGCGACCGACTGGTGATTACCGAGAGTGGCATCCTTAACCGTGCCGATGTCGAGCTGATGGAAATCAGCGATGTGTATGCCTTTCTGGTGGGCGAAGCGTTCATGCGCGCGGAAAGCCCGGGCACCGAACTGCAACGCCTGTTCTTCCCGGAACGCGGCGTACCGGTCAGTGGTTCGACCCTCGACTGACCGAGTCGACCTCATTCGCGAGCAGGCTCGCTCCCACATTGGAATGCATTTCCCCTGTGGGAGCGAGCCTGCTCGCGAAGAGGCCCTCAAAATCCCTAAAGATTCCAGATCTGCCGGAGCCCTCCATGTCGCTGCCCACCTTCCTGACCATCGAGGCCGGCCTGCAAGCCGAACAAGACTTGCTCGGTTCCGTCTGCGCCGGCGACGCCGAATTTGGTCTGCTGTTCTGGCAACCCAGTGACAACGCCCTGGTCATGCCGCGCCGCCTCAATCGTCTGCCCGGTTTTGATCACGCCTGCGAAGTCTCCGCTGCAGCCGGTTGGCCAGTTTTGCTGCGGGAAACCGGCGGTGAACCGGTCCCGCAGTCCTCCTCAACGATCAACATCGCACTGGTCTACGCCCCGCCCCGCAGCGAGGGCGATCTGAATCGCATCGAAACTGGCTATCGGCGTCTGTGCGATCCAATTTGTGAGTTGCTGGATGAGTTGGGCGGCACATCGTCGTTGGGCGAAATCAACGGTGCGTTCTGCGACGGTCGTTTCAACGTCAATCTCGACGGCCGCAAGATGGTCGGCACCGCTCAGCGCTGGCGCCAGAGTCAGGGCGGTCAGCGTCCGGTGGGATTGGTGCACGGGGCAATGTTGATCGATAACGAGCGCGAGTCGATGGTCTTGGCGGTCAATCGTTTCAACGAAGCTTGCGGTCTGGAGCAGCGAGTGCGGGCTGAAAGCCACATTGCCCTGCATGAGAAGTTCGTCGCGCCAAATGCTTTGGCGCGTCTGGATGAGTTGTTTCGACGGATGCTGGCGCAGGTCTACAGCGCCTGATTCGGCGCGCTTAGCGGGTGCCGAAGACCACCATGGTCTTGCCTTTCACATCGACCAGGTTGCGTTCTTCAAGATCCTTGAGCACGCGACCGACCATCTCCCGCGAACAACCGACAATCCGCCCGATTTCCTGACGGGTCACCTTGATCTGCATGCCGTCCGGGTGAGTCATTGCGTCAGGCTGTTTGCACAACTCCAGCAGGCAACGGGCAACACGACCGGTAACGTCGAAAAACGCCAGATCGCCGACCTTGCGCGTGGTATTGCGCAGACGTTGTGCGATTTGTCCGCTGAGGACGTAAAGAATGTCGGGATCCTGCTGTGACAGTTCGCGGAACTTCACATAACTGATTTCGGCGATTTCACATTCAACCTTGGCCCGCACCCAGGCGCTGCGTTGCTGCTCCTGGCCTGCCTGCTCGAACAGACCCAGCTCGCCGAAGAAGTCCCCGGCGTTGAGGTAGGCGATGATCATTTCGCGGCCGTCGTCATCTTCAATCAGGATCGTCACCGAGCCCTTGATGATGAAGTACAGCGTGTCCGAGCGATCGCCGGCGCAGATGATGTTGCTTTTGGCCGCATGGCGACGGCGCTGGCAATGCATCAACAGCTTGTCGAGGTTTTTGATTTTGGGTGTGGGGGTAATAGCAACCATGGTTGTATCCCGAAAAGACTGCACGGTGATGTTTGATTTTTATATGAGGCGCTGAAGGCGGTCGCTACACAGGCTGACAATTGGCGCCAGCGAATTGGCGCCAGCTTACCAGACACTTCGTCGAAAATTCGAGAAATTACCTACGCAGCTTAGGCATCCTTCCCTGGAACGCCGGTCGCTGTCAGAGCAAAGGCCTGTGCTAAGCTGGCGACCCTTTTTTCTACAGTGGAGTCTTGGCGATGAAGGCACGCATCCAATGGGCTGGCGAAGCCATGTTCCTCGGCGAATCCGGTAGCGGTCATGTCGTGGTGATGGACGGTCCGCCCGACGCCGGTGGTCGTAATCTGGGTGTTCGCCCGATGGAAATGCTCCTGCTGGGCGTTGGCGGTTGCAGCAACTTCGACGTGGTGAGCATCCTGAAGAAATCGCGTCAGGCGGTTGAAAGCTGCGAAGCGTTCCTCGACGCCGAGCGCGCGACCGAAGACCCGAAGGTGTTCACCAAGATCCACATGCACTTCGTGGTCAAGGGCCGGGGCCTGAAAGAAGCCCAGGTCAAACGCGCCATCGAACTGTCTGCCGAGAAATATTGCTCGGCCTCGATCATGCTCGGCGCGGCCGGCGTGGCGATCACTCACGATTATGAAATCGTCGAACTCGGTTGAACCGACATTCAACTATCATAAAAGCAGTGCAGACTCTGGCGATCCCTCGCTGACGTCTGCATAATGCGCCACTTTTTTCAGGGCAGTGATCGGTCAGTCGACGGGTCATCCGCCTGAACAGATAACCAAAATCGCCATCGCGAAGAGGTGTTAACCGTCCTACGCAGGTGCGTTGTTCGCACTTGACGGGCATGCTTGATCACGCGGCTGCGCCGCATACATAGAGAGTTTTTAACGGTGAAAAGCAAACTCAAGCTCCACGGGTTCAATAACCTGACAAAGACCTTGAGCTTCAACATCTATGACATCTGCTACGCGGAAACCCCGCAAGACCAGCAGGCTTACGTCGAGTACATCAATCAAGAGTACAACGCCGAACGTCTGACGCAGATCCTCACGGAAGTTGTCGAAATCATTGGTGCCAACATTCTGAACATCGCCAGTCAGAACTATGAGCCTCAGGGTGCCAGCGTCACGATTCTGATCTCGGAAGAGCCGGTGACCCCGACTGACAGCCAGATCGAAGAGTCCCCGGGTCCATTGCCCGAAATCATCCTTGCCCACCTCGACAAGAGCCACATCACGGTGCATACCTATCCGGAAATCCATCCGGACGCCGGTATCGCGACGTTCCGTGTGGACATTGATGTGTCGACCTGTGGTGTCATTTCACCGCTTAAAGCGCTCAACTTCCTCATTCACCAGTTCGATTCGGACATCGTGACTGTGGATTACCGTGTGCGCGGTTTCACCCGTGACGTTGAAGGCAACAAGCACTTCATCGACCACGAGATCAACTCGATCCAGAACTACCTTTCCGAAGACACCCGCGACGCGTACCAGATGACCGACGTGAACGTGTACCAGGAAAACCTGTTCCACACCAAAATGCTGCTGAAGAACTTCGAACTGGACAACTACCTGTTCGGCGACGCCACCAGCAACCTGTCCTCCGAGCAGCGTGCTCAGGTGACCGAGCGTGTGAAACACGAAATGCTGGAAATCTTCTACGCGCGCAACATGCCAGCGTAAGATTCCCGGGCACAAAAAAGGCGACTACCGTGCGGTAGTCGCCTTTTTTATTGCCGAAACAGAACCCTGTGGGAGCGAGCTTGCTCGCGAAGGGGCCCTGCCAGACAATACTGAAGTCAGATCCTGTAGGTACTCTTGGTCATCACCTTCGCCAGCAGACTCATCCCGAACTTCACCGGTGCCGGAAAACGGAAACCACCCGCATCCAGTGCACTCTCCGCATGATGTTCTTCATCAATGCGCATCTGCTGCAAGATTGCCCGGGACTTCTCGTCTTCTGCCGGCAATTGCTCCAGGTGCTCGTTCAAGTGCTTGCACACCTGATGCTCGGTGGCTGCGACGAAACCGAGACTGACCTTGTCACTGATCAGGCCGGCCACAGCGCCGATGCCGAACGACATTCCATAGAACAGCGGATTGAGCACGCTGGTATGGCTGCCCAGCTGATGGATGCGCTGTTCGCACCACACCAGATGGTCGATTTCCTCTTCGGCGGCGTGCTCCATGGCGGCACGCACCTGCGGCAACTTGGCGGTCAGCGCCTGACCTTGGTACAGCGCTTGGGCGCACACTTCACCAGTGTGGTTGATGCGCATCAGGCCGGCGACGTGGCGAGTGTCTTCATCGCTCATCTGCACTTCCGGCTGCACAATCGCTGGCGATGGACGGTACGGCTGACCACTGAAAGGCAGCAGGGTACGCATCGCGGCATCGGCTTGCAGCAGTAGACGGTCAATCGGCGAGTAGTGACGTTGGGTAGTCATGCTGACCTCCGGGAAAAATCTCGACCGCCAGTTTAACCGAATCGGCCGGGGAAGGTTTGCGCTGGGTCATCAGTCACACTGGATGGGCTTTTTGCTTTATGTAGGAGCTGCCGAAGGCTGCGATCTTTTGTTCTTGTTTTTGATACTTGAAGATCAAAAGACCGCAGCCTTCGGCAGCTCCTGCACAGGTTTGCTGGTATCAGCCCGGCGGCCAGTTCATCTGACGCTGACCGAGTACGTGCATATGAATGTGATAGACGGTCTGCCCACCTTTTTCATTGCAGTTCATCACCACCCGGAAGCCTTCCTCGCAGCCCAGCTCCAGCGCCAGACGCTGGGCCGTGAACAGAATGTGCCCGGCCAGTGCCTTGTCGTCTTCGGTCAGGTCGTTGAGGGTGCGCACCGGTTTCTTCGGGATCACCAGAAAATGCACCGGTGCCTGAGGGGCGATGTCGTGGAACGCCAGAACCTGGTCGTCCTCGTAAATGATCTTGGCCGGGATCTCCCGGTTGATGATCTTGGTGAACAGAGTATCCACTGCTGTTTTCTCCGTTGTGGGGGCTGGCCTGAGTGTACTCATGGGAAATGACCCCGCCCAGTGTTTTGCCGTAGGACAGTTCAGCGCGGGCAGTAAGCCTTGTTGACCATGCCGACGAGGGTGCGATTGAGCCAGCGCGAGCCGAGGCGTGGCAGGAAGGCCAGCCAGCGGTTGCGTCGTCCCGGGATAATGATTGCGCGGTTTTTCTCCAGCGCACGCACGGTGTACAGCGCGACTTCCTCGGGGCTCATCAGCAGTTTGCTGTCCTTGAGTTTGTCGCTGTTGAGCTGCGCGGTGCGGAAGAATGCGGTGCGGGTCGGGCCGGGGCAAAGTACCGAGACTTTGACCGCGCTCTGTTTCAGTTCAACCCGCAGCGCTTCGGAGAAGTGCAGAACGTAAGCCTTGCTGGCGTAGTAAGTGCTCATCCACGGACCGGGATTGAACGCCGCCACTGAGGCGACGTTGAGGATCTGCCCGCCGCCCTGCAGCGCCATACTGTTGCCGATGGCATGGCACAGACGGGTGAGGGCGAGGATGTTAACTTCGATCAGGTCCTGCTCGGTCATCCAGTCCTGGGCGAGGAATGGGCCGCAGGTACCGATGCCGGCGCAATTGACCAGCAGATCGATCTGCCGGTCGCCTTCTTCCAGCTCCAGCAGGAAGCCGGACAAGCGCAATGGCTCGCCCAGATCGCAGGCGCGGAACAAGACTTCCACGCCAAAGCGCTGGGTCAGTTCGATCGCGATACTTTCCAGCTGATCACGCTGGCGAGCCACCAGAATCAGGCTGCGGCCACGTCGGGCCAGCGCTTCGGCCATGGCCAGGCCGATGCCGCTGGAGGCGCCAGTGATCAGAGCGTAACGGGTCATGCAATTCTCCATCGCAACAGCTCCACGCCAGCGACGCAGGTGTCACGGCGGAGAGCGTTGTTCATTCTTTCGCAGAGTCTACAGGGGCCGGGGCCGCTTCGGCTGCATCGTCCACGGAATTCGCAGGTTCAGTTTCGACCTCGACTTCATCGGTGGTGACCGAGCCGCTTTCATAGCTGCTCTCAAGGTTGGTTTCATATTCTTGCTGAATGGCCGAAATACCGCCGAGCATGCCGCCGGCAAATACCAGGGCGAAGAACACGATCCACAACGAGCACAGCACTTTGACCGCAGTACTGTTGGGCGGTGGCGGCGGCCCGTAGCGGTTGGCCCCGGTGTTGCCCGGCACGACCATGATCACCAGCGGGAAGAAGCTGCCCACGAACGGCACCAGATTCAGCAGCCAGAGCCAGCCGGACCAGCCGATGTCGTGCAGGCGCTGCACGCTGAACAGAATGCTGACAATGATGAAGCCGAGGAACAGGAAGAACGCGAGTATCCCGCCGATGATCAGGCCGGTGGTTGAGTCGCCGCTGACCAGTCCGAGCCCGATAAACGCGAATATCGCCACGATCGGCAGAGTCACCAGGCTCAGCACCATCGTCCAGGCCAAAAAGCGCAGGCGACCGATCCGGCCTTCGACACTGAAGGGCTTGAGGGCGGCGAATGCTGGCAGGTTTTCGCCGACGTTGGCCCGAGGGGGCGCATAAGGTGATGCGGGTTCGTTGAAGGTCGCCGGTTGCTCATGCACGTCCGCAAGACTCAGTTCAATCGCCGTTTCGCTTTCGATCCGCGCATCGATCCCGGTCTTGCTCAGTGCTTGCAGATAGGTCTGCGCATCGCTGTGGGTCAGGTCGCGTTTGAGGGCGACGGTGCTGCCGTTGAACAGGCGCTCGATGGCGGCAACATCGCTTTTGAACAGGGCCGCCAGATTGAGCTTGGCGGTGGTGAGATCGACACCGGGCTGTAGAGCACCGTCGAAAACGATCTTGTAGCGAGGTTCGCTCATGGCCGAGGCATCCTTGTCGCGAATGAATTGAAGGTCAGCAAGTGTAAGGCCAGTCACTCGAAGACTGGCCTGAATTTTCTCAGCGTGGCCAACGCTTCGGCAACTGCGCCGCATGCTCCAGCGCCTGACGATATTCCGCGTCGAGCCGGGCGATCAACTGATCCACGCTCGGCAGATCGTCAATCTGGCCTACGCCCTGGCCGGCCGACCATACGGTCTTCCAGGCCTTGGCTTCGTCGTTGATCGGTTTGAGCTTGTCGCCAAAATTGACTTCGCCCTTGCCCTGCAGTGCGGCCATGTCGAAACCAGCAGCTTCCAGGCTTTGGCGCATGAAGCTCGCCGGTACGCCAGAGACCGCAGGCGTATGAATGATGTCCGCCGCTTTCGCTGTCAGCAGCATGTCCTTGTAGGCGTCAGGCGCATGGCTTTCGGTAGTGCCGATAAATCGTGTGCCGAAGTAGGCCAGATCCGCGCCAAGCAGTTGTGCAGCCAAAATCTCATGGCCGTGGTTCAGACATCCGGCAAGCAGCAGGGTTTTATCGAAGAGCTCGCGGATCTCGGCGATCAGCGCAAATGGGCTCCAGGTGCCGGCATGGCCACCGGCACCCGCCGCAACCGCGATCAAACCGTCGACTCCCGCTTCGGCGGCTTTCTCGGCATGCCGACGCGTGGTCACGTCGTGGAAGACCAGGCCGCCGTAGCTGTGCACGGCATCGACCAGTTCCTTCACTGCGCCGAGGCTGGTGATGACAATCGGCACCTTGTGTTCGACGCATATGTTCAGATCCGCCTGGAGGCGCGGATTGCTGTTGTGCACGATCAGGTTCACTGCATACGGCGCCGGGTTGTCCAGTGTCGCCAGGCCCGCTTCAATCTGCTCCAGCCAGGCCTTGAAGCCGCTGCTTTCACGCTGGTTGAGCGCCGGGAAGCTGCCGACCACACCGTTACGGCAGCAGGCGAGCACCAGCTCCGGGTTGGAGATCAGGAACATCGGCGCCGCCACTACCGGCAAGCGCAGACGTTGTTCGAGCAGAGCGGGCAGCGACATTGGAAATCCCCCGAGGTGTGATGCTGTTATGAAGTTAGAACGGCTTGACCACGACCAGAATTACGATAGCCAGCAATATCAGAACCGGCACTTCATTGAACCAGCGATAAAAGACATGGCTGCGGGTGTTCTCGCCACGGGCGAAGCGTTTTACCTGCGCGCCGCACATATGGTGGTAGCCGATCAGCAGAACCACCAGGGTCAGCTTGGCGTGAATCCAGCCGCCCATACTGAAGATGCCTGGATTGAGGTAGATCAGCCAGCCGCCGAAGATCAGCGTTGCGATCATCGCCGGGCCCATGATGCCGCGATACAGCTTGCGCTCCATGAGGCTGAAGCGTTCTTTGCTGATCGTATCTTCACTTTGCGCGTGATAAACGAACAGTCGCGGCAAGTAGAACAGCCCGGCAAACCAGCAGACGACGCTGACGATGTGAAACGCTTTGATCCATAGATAGAGCATTTTTGGTTATTCCCAGGTTCACGGTAGCCGGGATAGTAGAGGCTTGAGCGTCCGCACGTCACCTTGATGGTTGTCGCAGGGGCGCGCGGCCCCTATTATCGACGGCTTTCCAGTGGGTTCGTTGAGGGCAGGTTTATGGTCAAGGTCGGTATCGTCGGCGGCACGGGTTACACCGGTGTCGAACTGCTGCGTCTGTTGGCACAGCATCCGCAGGCAGAAGTGGTGGTGATCACTTCCCGATCCGAGGCCGGTCTGGCCGTGGCTGACATGTACCCGAACCTGCGCGGTCACTACAACGGTCTGGCGTTCAGCGTGCCGGACATCAAAACCCTGGGCGCGTGTGATGTGGTGTTCTTCGCCACCCCGCACGGCGTTGCTCATGCGTTGGCCGGTGAACTGCTGGCGGCGGGCACCAAGGTCATCGACCTGTCCGCGGACTTCCGTTTGCAGGACGCTGAAGAATGGGCCAAATGGTACGGCCAGCCACACGGCGCGCCCGAGTTGCTGGACGAGGCGGTCTACGGCCTGCCGGAAGTCAATCGCGAGCAGATCAAAAAAGCGCGTCTGATCGCTGTGCCGGGTTGCTACCCAACCGCTACGCAGTTGGGTTTCCTGCCGCTGCTTGAAGCGGGTCTGGCTGACACTTCGCGGCTGATCGCCGACTGCAAATCCGGTGTCAGCGGTGCCGGTCGCGGCGCATCTGTAGGCTCGCTGTACTCTGAGACGTCGGAAAGCATGAAGGCTTATGCGGTCAAAGGTCACCGTCATCTGCCAGAAATTCGCCAGGGTCTGCGTCGCGCTGCGGGCAAGGATGTCGGTCTGACCTTCGTTCCGCACCTGACGCCGATGATCCGTGGCATTCACTCCACGCTCTACGCGACCGTGGTTGATCGTTCGGTGGATCTGCAGGCTCTGTTCGAAAAGCGTTATGCCAACGAGCCGTTCGTCGATGTGATGCCGGCCGGCAGCCATCCGGAAACCCGCAGCGTGCGTGGTGCCAACGTCTGCCGCATCGCCGTGCACCGCCCGCAGGATGGCGATCTGGTGGTGGTGCTGTCGGTGATCGACAACCTGGTCAAAGGCGCGTCGGGTCAGGCGGTGCAGAACATGAACATCCTGTTCGGCCTGGATGAGCGTTTCGGCCTGTCCCACGCCGGTATGCTGCCGTAACACGTTCGGCAACACAGCAAAAAGGCCCGTCTGACGGGCCTTTTTGCATTCCGGACAGTTAGTAGGGTTTATTGATATACCGTAACAATAGTTGACCGATTTTCTAGGACAAGCGGATAATGCGCGTCATCACGCATTATGGCGGCGTAACGCCGGGAGATAGTCAGCATGAGCGTCGAATCCTTCACCCCCACGGCTTTGCAATTCACCCAAGGTGCTGCGCACAAAGTGAAGAGCCTGGTCGATGAAGAGGGGAATGATCGCTTGAAGCTGCGCGTATTTGTTACGGGCGGCGGTTGTTCAGGGTTTCAGTACGGCTTCACCTTCGATGAAGATGTGGCCGAGGACGACACCATCGTCGAGCGCGAAGGCGTGAGCCTGGTGGTGGATCCGATGAGCTTCCAGTATCTGGCGGGTGCCGAAGTGGATTACCAGGAAGGTCTGGAAGGTTCGCGCTTCGTGATCAAGAACCCGAACGCCACCACTACTTGTGGTTGCGGCTCTTCGTTCTCGATCTGATCGCTCCTCGCTGCACACAACAAAACGCCGCAGAGCCTTACGGTTCTGCGGCGTTTTTTGTTGCCTGCGTTTTGCTCAGTTGGGGTAGATGGCGCCGAGTACCCGCAGACCTTTGGCGCCAGTGACGCTCGGGCGGTTGGCTGCAATGCCTTCGAGGCAGCAATGAGCAAGCCAGGCGAAGGCCATGGCCTCGACCCAGTCCGGATCGACACCGTGAGTAGCAGTGCTGGCGACGATAGCGTTCGGCAGCAGATCGGCCAGACGCTTCATCAGCGTGGCGTTATGAGCGCCGCCGCCGCAGACCAGCATTTCCCGGGTATCGGCTTGAGCGCTTTGCAGCGACTCGACGATGGTCAGTGCCGTCAGTTCCAGCAATGTTGCCTGGACGTTTTCAGCAGCAAAGGTTGGCAGTCTGGATAGGTGTTGTTGCAGCCACGGCAGGTTGAACACTTCGCGGCCAGTGCTCTTCGGGCCCTTTGTGACGAAGAACGGGTCGCTGAGCAGCGCTGTCAGCAAGGCGGGCTCGACCGTACCGCTGGCTGCCCACTGACCGTTGCGATCATAGTTCTCGCCGCGTTGCTGATGAATCCAGGCATCCATCAGCACATTCCCAGGGCCACAGTCGAAACCGGCTACAGGCCGTGTCGGCTCTATCAGGCTCAGATTGCTGAAACCGCCGACATTCAAGACTGCACGGTTACCGCTACGCTCTTCGAACAAAGCTTCATGGAAGGCTGGCACCAGCGGCGCACCCTGGCCGCCGGCGGCCACGTCGCGGCTGCGGAAGTCGCTGACCACGGTGATACCGGTCAGCTCCGTGAGAAGCGCAGGATTGCCGATCTGTACGGTGAAGCCGCGAGCGGGCTCATGGCGAATGGTCTGGCCGTGGCTGCCGATTGCACGAACGGCGTCAGGCTTGAGTTGCTGCTGATCAAGTAGGGTATGGATGCCCTGCGCGGCGAGTTTTACCCAGTGCTGTTGGGCGATCGCCGAGCGGGCGATCTCGTCAGGGCCGCTGGCGCACAAGCCAAGCAGCTCGGCGCGCAGGGGTTCAGGCATGGGGATGTAGTGCGTGGCGATCAGTTTGATCGCCGATGTTTGCTCGATCAGGGCGATGTCCAGCCCGTCGAGACTGGTGCCGGACATCACGCCGATATAAAGAGCCATGGCTTAGCGCTTGCTCGAAGCCAGCATGGTGGCCTTCTCTTGATCCATGCGCGCCATCAGCGGCTGGCTCTGCGCAAGGAAACGTGCGCGTTCGGACTTGGCGATCGGATCCGCCATCGGCAGCTTCTGGCCCAATGGGTCGACGTGAACACCGTTGACCTGGAACTCATAGTGCAAGTGCGGGCCGGTAGACAGGCCGGTGGTACCAATGTAACCGATCACTTGGCCCTGCTTGACGCTGCCGCCGGTTTTCACGCCTTTAGCGAAGCCTTGCATGTGGCCATACAGCGTGCGGTAGGTGTTGCCGTGCTGGATGATCACCGTGTTGCCGTAGCCACCGCGGCGGCCGGCCAGCAGCACTTTACCGTCACCGGCCGCCTTGATCGGCGTACCGCGTGGCGCTGCGTAATCGACACCTTTGTGGGCACGGATCTTGTTGAGGATCGGGTGTTTGCGGCCCATGGAGAATTTGGAACTGATGCGGGCGAAGTCCACCGGTGTGCGGATGAATGCCTTGCGCATGCTGTTGCCATCGGCGGTGTAATAGCTGCTGTTGCCTTGTTTGTTGGTGTAACGCACGGCGGTGTAGGTCTTGCCGCGGTTGGTGAAACGCGCCGACAGAATCGGGCCAGTACCGACGGCTTTGCCGTTGACCACTTTCTGCTCGTAGATCACGTCGAATTCGTCGCCCTGACGGATGTCCTGAGCGAAGTCGACGTCGTAGCCAAATACGCTGGCCATGTCCATGGTCAGACTGTGGGACAGGCCTGCGCGGGCAGCGGATTGTGACAGGGAGCTATTGATCACGCCGTGCACGTAAGCCGTGCGAACGGTCGGTTTTGCGGTGACGCGGTTGAATGCGTAGCCCTTGTCGTTCTTGGTCAGGGTGATGGTTTCAACGTCGCTGACCTTGCTGTGCAGACTGGTCAGTTGGCCTTGCGGGTCCAGTTCGAACTCAAGCTTCTGGCCGTGCTTGAGCTGGCTGAATTGTTTGGCTTGTTTGTCGCTCGCCAGGACTTCATGCACGGCGGCGGCTGGCAGACCGACTTTCTCGAACAATGTAGAGAGCGTATCGCCTTTAGAGACAACGACTTCGCGGTGTCCTGGAGCTTTTGGTTTTTCGGCAACCGGAGCGGGCGCAGGTGCGGCTTCAGCGGTTTGCGGAGTGTCTTCGGTGCTGTTTTCGATCTGGGCGAAAGGTGAGGCTACTGGCTCATTTGTGGCTTGAGCCGCGTCAGCAGCGTCTTGATCTTGTGTCAGTTGTTCAGCAGGACTTTCCAGTTCAAGGCTCAGGGTCGTCTTTTTGGCTTCAACATCACTGGAAGGGAATACCAGGAGCGCCAGGCTGAGAAGGGCGGCGATTCCACTTGCGGCGAGCAGGTGGGTCTTCGGGTAAAGCGGTGGCGCTTTAGACGGTTCAGTGGTCATAAGTATTTTTGACTTTGAAAAAAGATGAATTGAAAAAGATGAATGACATGATGAAGATGAAATAACTGTATAAAATATAACCAAATCATCCCCGAAGCAAGTCTGCAGACAACCTGTCTGCAGATTGGTGTCCGTGCGCCGGGCAAAACTTGTAATTGGTGCACGATCTTGTATGGTTGGTTCCCTTTGAATCTGAGCCTTGCGGGTCTGTTATGAAGTCGGTTGAAGAGCAGCTAGCGCTGATTAAACGTGGTGCGGAAGAACTATTGGTCGAGTCCGAGCTGATCGAGAAGCTCAAGCGCGGCCAGCCGCTGCGTATCAAGGCTGGTTTCGATCCAACCGCCCCGGATCTGCACTTGGGTCACACCGTGCTTATTAATAAGCTGCGCCAGTTCCAGGAATTGGGGCATCAGGTGATCTTCCTTATTGGTGACTTCACCGGAATGATCGGTGATCCAAGCGGCAAGAGTGCGACTCGTCCTCCTTTGACTCGCGAGCAGGTTCTGGAAAACGCCGAAACGTACAAGACTCAAGTGTTCAAGATTCTTGATCCGGCGAAAACCGAAGTTGCATTCAATTCCACCTGGATGGATCAGATGGGGCCAGCGGACTTCATTCGTCTGACTTCGCAATACACTGTCGCGCGTATGCTGGAGCGTGATGACTTCGACAAGCGTTACACCACCAATCAGCCGATCGCTATTCATGAGTTCCTCTATCCGCTGGTTCAGGGTTATGACTCGGTTGCTCTGCGCGCGGATGTCGAGCTGGGCGGTACCGATCAGAAGTTCAACCTGCTGATGGGGCGTGAGCTGCAGCGTGGATATGGCCAGGAAGCTCAATGCATTCTGACCATGCCGTTGCTCGAGGGGCTGGATGGCGTGAAGAAGATGTCCAAGTCGTTGGGCAATTACGTCGGTATCCAGGAGGCGCCAGGTGTCATGTACGGCAAGCTGGTTTCGATTCCGGATGCGCTGATGTGGCGTTACTTTGAGCTGCTCAGCTTCCGTTCGATGGATGAGATCAATGCCTTGCGTGCAGATGTGGAGGCGGGGGCCAACCCGCGCGACATCAAGATCAAGCTGGCGGAAGAGATTGTTGCGCGTTTCCACGGTGAGGAGGCTGCGGCCAATGCTCATCGGGCTGCAGGTAACCGTATGAAGGATGGTGAGTTGCCGGATGATCTGCCGGAGATCGAGCTGGCCTCTGCTGAGGATATGCCAATTGCCGCCGTTCTTAATAAAGCAGGCCTGGTGAAGAACTCGGCGGCGGCGCGCGATCTGTTGGCTTCCGGTGGTGTGCGTGTTGACGGTGAGGTGGTTGATCGCTCCTTTATATATGTACTGGGTGCGACTCACGTCTGTCAGGCGGGCAAGAAGGCGTTTGCGCGCATCACGCTGAAATCTGAATAAAGTTTGAAATAAGGGTTGACGGCGAATTTTAGAAGTCTATAATTCGCCCCACTTCCGGCGCAGTCGAAACGGAAAACTCCTTGAGGTTCAATGAGTTACGCGATTTTCGACAGTGGGTCGCTTCAGTTCATCGAGGCCTGGAAGGAGTTGAAAGAGCGGTGATGTTTGGCTCTTTTGACGGTTCGATCTTCTCGGTCGAAAGCGGTGAAAAAGAGGTGTTGACAGCAGCGTGTAACGCTGTAGAATTCGCCTCCCGCTAACGAGAGATCGGAAGCG
>NZ_JTKF01000026.1:0-181573 GCF_000828175.1 Pseudomonas sp. W15Feb9B
ATCTGCAGCACCAGATTCGCGGTGCTGGTATCGCCGTCAGAATCGGTGATGGTGTAAGTGAACGTCTCTGTGCCATTGCCGCCGCCGTGCAGATTCTTGAAGTCGGCATCGGTCGGGTTGAGCGTGTAGGTGTAAGTGCCGTCGGTGTGCAGCTCCAGGGTGCCGTAGGTGCCGCTGAAGGTACCGGCAGTGACCGGGCCGGTCGGTACGCGGTCGGCGCCTTGTACGTCGTTGGTCAGCACGTTGCCGGTCAGCGTGAGCGTGGTTTCCGACGCCGTGCCCGTGTTGCTGTCATTCACCGCTTTGGGCAGGTCGTCGATCACATTGACGTCGAGGGTCGCATTGGCAGTGGTGCCGTTGTCATCCACCACGGTGACGGCGAATTGCTCGGGCAGGTTGTTGGCGCCGTTGGCAGTTGGATGGGCGTCGTTGTGGTCGAGGGTGTAGCTGTAACTCACCACACCGGTAGCTGCGTTGAAACCGGTGATGGTCAGCGTGCTGCCGAGCGGCGTGGTCACCGATTGCGGGAAGCCTGCAGCCACACCATTAGTAACCACGGCAATGCCGCCCACGGTCAGGCTGGTTACACCGTCTTGTGCAGTGATGGTGAAGGTGCCGCTTTGGGTCAGCGCGTTGGCATCAGGGGCGCTGCCGGTGCTGAGGTTTTTCTCGTAAACCGTCAGCTCGCCGCCGTTCACGTCCAGGCCGCTGATGACCACCGGATCGTCGTTGTTGTGGATCTGCAGCACCAGATTCGCGGTGCTGGTGTCACCGTCCGAATCGGTGATGGTGTAAGTGAACGTCTCTGTGCCGTTACCGCCGCCGTGCAGTGCTTTGAAATCCGCGTCGCTGGTGTTCAGGGTGTAGGTGTACGTGCCATTGGCATTCAACACCAGCGTACCGAAAGTGCCGGTGAAGGTGCCCGCAGTCACAGGCCCGGTGGGCACGCGGTCAGCACCTTGCACATCGTTGGTCAGCACGTTGCCGGTAAGGGTCAGCAGGGTTTCCGACGCGGTATTGGCGTTGCTGTCGCTCACCGCTCTGGGCACGTCGTCGATGATGTTGACGTCGAGCGAGCCGGTGGCGCTGTCGCCATTGCTGTCACCGGCAGTCACGGTGAAATGTTCGCTGAGGCTGTTGGCGCCGTCACCGGCCGGATGGGCGTCATTGCCGTTGAGGGTGTAGCTGTAACTGACGACCCCGGTCGCAGCGTTGTAACCGGTGATGGTCAGGGTGTTGCCCAGTTGCGTGGTGATCGACTGCGGGAAACCCGCCGCCACGCCGCCACTGATCACGCTGATGCCGCCAATGTTCAGACTGCTCAAGCCGTCCGGCGCCGACACCGTGAAGCTGCCGCTCTGAGTCAGCGCGCTGGGGTTGGAGGAGGAGCCGTCGGGCAGGTTGGCTTCGTTGAGGGTCAGCTCGCCCCCCGGCACCGCGAGGCCGCTGAGCGTCACCGGATTGTTGACCGGCGGCGGCACGATCGGCGTGTTGTTGCCATTGTCGATCACCGCGTTATGCCGCTCTTCGGGAAACTCGGGAATGCCATTGAAACCGGCGGTCGGGAAGCCGATGACCGGATCCACTCGTCCACCGACTTCAGTCAGCAACACAAAGCTGTGACCACCGCCCGCCTCGCCCGGCACGCCAGTCGGCGCATTCGGGCCCGCAGCAGTGGCTTCAGCGGCTTTGGTCGGGTCTTCGCCGGCAGCGATGGCTTTCTGAATCTGCTCGACGTCAGTCAGCTGTGCTTCGCTCGGCGTCAGCGCTTCAGGGGAGTCGACATGCACCGCCTGATTGGCCAGCAGTTGCCCGGAAAGGGTCATGCTGCTGTCGCGACCCAGGGTCAGTTCGTGGCCATTTTGCAAATGAATGGCGACAGCGCCTTCTGCGCCGGTGATCACTTGATCGCCGGCAAACAAGCGGTCGCCCTCGACCAAAGCGCGGCGAGTGCCGTCGGTGCCTTGAGCAAAAACCTGACCAATGACTTTAGTGACGATCCCGATGAGCGTTGCCATGTGAAACTCCTCCGCTGCCGAACACCGTCGGCACTGGTTCGCGAAGCACGCCCATGGCTCAAGCGGGTTGCCGGGGTGACGCTCGCACCTCGACAGTTCGTTTCGCAGGTAGCGCAAACAAGGAAAGGTCGGTGCTTTCAAGCACTGCGCAATCCTGATTGATGCCGCAAACCCACTAGCGCTACGTAACGGTGGTGAATCACCCGGGTGACAAAAAACCGTCACCCATCTGCCGCTACGCGTCCCTCCCCTTCAGCATTACTTCGCCGTATGTCGCAAAGTGAATGGAACTTTCCTCAAGCCTCTCCGTGCTCCCTGAAGCGCATAAACAAAGGCTTTCGTCCTGAACAATGTGCCGATTTTGGCCAAGCGCATAAGTTTTTTTCGGCATAAGCCTTATGAAAATTTTTTCTTAGCTACGCTTCAGGATGTTCTTAGCTCTGTTGTTACAAGAGTGAAACGCTTACACCTTAAATTATCGTCAAATATTTGGCGACAGTAACACACCATCAGGACCAGGGAGATGCACCCCATGCGCGTTTTAACCCCCCTTTGCAGCGCGGTTTTGCTGGCCATGGCTTGCACTTCTCAAGCCCAGGCCATGAACCTGACCGAAGCAATCCAGAGCACCATTGCCACCCACCCGGATCTCGCCTCGCGTGTGGACGCCAAACTGTCGGCCGATGAGCAAGTGAAAGTGGCCAAGGGCGGCTTCTATCCGTCCGTCGACTTGAATGCCGCCTACGGGCGCGGCTACAGCGACAACACCAATACCCGGGCTTTGGGTAATCACCACACCGAAATTCTCAATTACACCCAGTCGGAACTGCGCCTGCGACAAATGATCTTCGACGGCTTCAACACGGCCAACGAAGTCGAGCGCACCAAGGGCGTGTCCAACTCGCGCGCCTACTACGCGCAAGGCACCGCCCAGGATCTGGCGCTGCGCACCATCGAGGTCTACCTAGAAGTGCTCAAGCGGCGCGAATTGGTGACCCTGGCCAAGAACAACCTGCAAGCGCACCTGCGCGTGAATGATCAGATCGGCCTGCGCACCCAACGCGGCATCGGCAGTACCGCCGACTCCGATCAATCGGTCGCCCGTAAGGCGCTGGCGCAAAACAACCTCGACACCGCCGAAGTCGATCTGGCCGACGCCGAATCGAACTTCTACGCCGTGGTCGGACGCATGCCCGATGAACTCGAAGCGCCACCGTCGACCCGCGGCGAAATTCCCACCAGCCTGCCGGAAGCCCAGCAGAGCATGGTCGAGAACAACCCGTACCTGAAATCCGCGCAGGCGGACGTGCAGTCAGCCGAGAGCCAGTACGAAGTTGCCAAGTCGCCGTTCTATCCTCGATTCGATGCCGAAGCGGCGGTGGGTGCGAACAACAACGTGCAAGGCGATGAGGGCCACGACAACGAATGGCGCGTGGGCGTGATCATGAACTACAACCTGTTCCGTGGCGGCAGCGACAAGGCTCGACTGGCGTCCGATGCGCACCAGATCAACCAGGCGATGGACATTCGTAACAACGCCCTGCGCCAGTTGAACGAGAACATCCACCTGGCCTGGAACGCCATGGTCAACGCGAACAAACAGACCCCGACCGCCCGTGAATACGCCGAGACCACCAAACGCGTGCGCGCGGCGTATCAGGATCAGTTCGGCCTCGGCCAACGCACCCTGCTCGACTTGCTCGACAGTGAAAACGAGCTCTACAACGCCAACCGCCGCTACACCGAAATCCGCTACACCGAGGAATATTCGATGTACCGCGTGCTGGCGAACATGGGCCAGTTGCTGAGCAAGCAACGGGTGGTGCTGCCGGCGGATGCGATCGCGGCGACCGAGGTGAAAAACGAAGCGCGCCTGCCTGAGCTGAAGTAAGTCTCACGATCCCTTGTGGCGAGGGAGCTTGCTCCCGCTGGGTTGCGCAGCGACCCCAAAAACGTTCAACGATGAAGATTTTGTGAGTGCTGCGCACTCAAGCGGGAGCAAGCTCCCTCGCCACAAGGTTGGACCAGTCATTACAGGGGCGATCAATATGACCAGCATGGCCGAAGGCGGACACACCGGGATCGATCCGCGGCTGAGCTTCGATGACCCGTTACTCGACGGTCTGTTGATCCTCTGCAAGCTCCACGGCGCGACGGTCAGTCGCGCCAGCCTGAGTGCCGGGCTGCCCCTGAACAAGCAACGCCTGAGCCTTGACCTGCTGCCCCGTGCAGCGGCCCGGGCCGGTTTGCAGGCGCGCCTGTTGCGGCGTGAACTGAAGGATGTTTCTGCGCTGAATCTGCCGATCCTGTTGCTGCTCAAGGATGGGCGCACCGCCGTCCTGCGGCGTTTTGGCGATGACGGCAAGGCGCTGATCCTGCCCAGCGAAGCCGATGGCGGCGAGCAATGGGTCGAGCGCGAAGAACTGGCCGAGCACTACAGCGGTCAAGCCTTGTTCGCGCGTCCGCGCCACGAACTTGAAGACTTGCGTTCACCGCTGGTGCCGCGGGTCCACGCCTGGTTTCGCGACACGCTGAAGCTGTCGAAATGGCTGTACAGCGATGCGATCCTCGCCAGTTTTCTGATCAACCTGCTGGGCCTGATGGTGCCGCTGTTCGTCATGCAGACCTACGACCGCGTGGTACCGAATCAGGCCACCTCGACCCTGTGGGTGTTGGCGATCGGCCTGTTGATCGGCACCGGTTTCGAGCTGGTGTTGCGGGTGGTGCGCGCGCACCTGCTGGACACCGCCGGCAAGAAAACCGACGTGATCCTTTCCGCGACTTTATTTGAACGCATCACCGGCATGGCGATGAAGGCGCGGCCGGCGACCATCGGCGGCTTCGCCCAGAGCATTCATGACTTTCAGGGCCTGCGCGAATTCCTCACCGCCGTGACCCTGACCAGCCTGATCGACCTGCCCTTTGTGGTGTTGATGCTGGTGGTGATCGGCCTGCTCGGCGGCTGGCTGGTAGTGATTCCGCTGCTGGCGTTTCCGATCACGATCATCTTTGCCCTGGCGATTCAGGTGCGCCTGCGCGACACCGTGCAGAAAAGCCTGAGCCTCGGCGCCGAGCGGCAGGCGCTGCTGATCGAAACCCTCGGCGGCCTGGAAACCCTCAAGGCCTGCAGCGCCGAAAGCGAGCGCCAGCACAAATGGGAAAGCACCCATGGCGCCCTCACCCGCCTCGACAGCCATGCGCGCAACCTCTCCGCGCTGGCGACCAACGGCACACTGTTCATCCAACAGTTCTCGGGGATGGCGACGATTGTTGCCGGGGTCTACAGCATCATCGCCGGCAACCTCAGCGTCGGTGCGCTGGTCGCCAGCTACATGCTCGGCAGCCGGGTGCTCGCGCCGCTGGGACAGATCGCCGGGCTGATCACCCGCTACCAGCAAGCGCAACTGACCATGAAAAGCACCGACGCGCTGATGGGCCTGCCACAGGAGCGTGACGGCAAACAGCGACCACTGGAACGCACACAGCTGCAAGGTGCGCTGGATGTCAGTGGCGTGACCTTTCACTACAACGGTCAGAATGCACCGGCGTTGAGCAACGTCAGCTTCAGCATGAAACCCGGCGAGCGGATCGGCATCATCGGTCGCAGCGGCTCGGGCAAAAGCACCCTGGCGCGGCTGTTGATGGGCTTCTATGAACCCGAGGAAGGCCAGTTGCTGCTCGACGGCCTCGACCTGCGGCAACTGGATGTCGCCGACCTGCGCCAGCAAATCGGTTACGTCGCCCACGACCTGCCCCTGCTGGCCGGCAGCCTGCGCGACAACCTGACCCTCGGCGCCCGCTACATCAGCGACTCGCGCATGCTCGAAGTCGCTGAACTGACCGGCGTTACCGAACTGGCGCGGCAGCATCCGCAAGGTTTCGACCGGCCGGTGGGCGAGCGCGGACAACTGCTCTCCGGTGGCCAGCGCCAAGCGGTGTTGCTGGCCCGGGCGCTGCTGCTCGACCCGCCGATCATGCTGCTCGACGAACCCACCAGCGCCATGGACAACAGCAGCGAAGACCTGCTGCGCCAGAAGCTGCACGGCTGGGTGCAAGGCAAGACGCTGCTGCTGGTCACCCACCGCACCTCGATGCTGAGCCTGGTGGACCGGCTGCTGGTCCTGGACAACGGCCGGGTCGTCGCCGACGGCCCGAAAGAAGCGGTCATCGATGCACTGCGCAAGGGCCGCGTCGGCTCGGCGGCGGTTTAGTTGATGCAACATAAACCTGTGGCCACCTACTTTCTGTGGCGAGGGAGCTTGCTCCCGCTTGGGTGCGCAGCGCCCACAAGATCTTTGGGGCTGCTTCGCAACCCAGCGGGAGCAAGCTCCCTCGCCACAAGGATTGTGTTGACCTGTTTCTCTTGAGTGAGGGGTATCGCCGCATGTCAGCTTCATCTTCGAAAGAGCGCGGCTACTTCGACAGTTTCGGCAAAAGCGCCGAAGCCGAGTTCATGCCGGAAACCGCCGGCGCTGCACTGCAGGATTCGCCGCGCTGGTCGCGGATCACCGTGTGGCTGGCGGCGGCGCTGTTGATCAGTGCGCTGGTCTGGGCCAAGTTCGCCGTGCTTGAAGAAGTGACCATGGGCGAAGGCAAGGCGATTCCGTCGAGCAAGGTCCAGGTGATCCAGAACCTCGAGGGCGGGATCGTCACCGAGATTTTCGTGCGTGAAGGGCAAATGGTGAACAAGGGCGACAAGTTGCTGCGCCTGGATGACACGCGGTTTCTGTCGAACAAGGGCGAGAGCGAGGCCGACCGTTATGCGTTGATGGCGCAGGTCGAACGTTTGTCGGCTGAAGCCGAAGGGCGGCCGATGAAACTCTCGGACGAAGTCGTCAGCAAGGCGCCACAAGTGGCCGAAGACGAACGTGCGTTGTACGACCAGCGCCAGCGTCGACTGGCCAGCGAACAACGCACCCTCACTGAACAGCTGCGGCAGAAAACTCAGGAACTGGCGGAGTTTCGTTCCAAGCAAGGTCAGTACAGTTCCAGCCTGGCGCTGTTGCAACAAGAGATGAACATGTCGTCGCCTCTGGTCGGCACCGGCGCCGTATCGCCAGTGGAAATCCTGCGACTCAAGCGCAGCGCGGTGGAGATTCGCGGTTCGCTGAATGCGACGACCCTGGCGATTCCTCGGGCGGAATCGGCGATCAATGAGATCAAGAGCAAGATTGACGAATCGGAACAGACCTTCCGCTCCGACGCGGCCAAAGACCTCAATCAGAAACGCACCGACCTGTCGAAAATCACCGCCTCGAGCATCGCCATCGACGACCGCGTCAGCCGCACCACCGTGACCTCGCCGGTGCACGGGGTCATTAAGCAGCTCAAGGTCAACACCATCGGCGGCGTGGTGCAGCCGGGCAGCGACATGGTCGAAATCGTGCCGCTGGAGGACAACCTGCTGATCGAAGCCAAGGTGCGTCCGCAAGACGTCGCGTTCCTCCATCCGGGCCAGAAAGCCATGGTCAAGTTCAGCGCTTACGACTACACGATATACGGCGGGCTGAGCGCAAAACTGGAACTGATCGGCGCCGACACGATTACCGATGACAAGGGCAACAGCTTCTACCTGATTCAGGTGCGCACCGATAAAAACCACTTGGGCGGCGATGTGAAACCGCTGCTGATCATCCCGGGGATGGTGGCGACGGTAGACATTATTACCGGGGAGAAAAGTGTGCTGGATTACCTGCTGAAACCGGTGCTCAAAGCCAGGACTGAGGCGATGCGTGAGCGGTAGAAGTTTCTGGATCTGGTGGTGAATTGACTGGCCTCATCGCTGGCAAGCCAGCTCCCACAGGTTCTGAGGTGCTCACAGATTTTGTGTTCGACACGGACACTGTGGGAGCTGGCTTGCCAGCGATGGGGCCAGCCCAGACATCAACTATCTGTCGCCATGATTGCGCTGAAAAACCTCCTCCCCCATCGCCGCAATCTGCCCCTCGATCAACGCCTCGAACGGCTTGAGCAACGGCGCAAACGTGGTCGGCGCTTCAAGAGTTTCCAGCGCCTGCACGATCGCCTCAATCGTCGACAACGCCCCCGGCCCCGGCGCTTTGCGCAGCCGATACCGGGAAACCCCGCCCGCCGCCAGCGTCACCCGCGGCAACGCCGCCAGCAACGGATTGAGATGAAGCATCTTGCGCGCCTTGCGCCAGGTGCCGTCGGGCACTACCAGCAACAACGGTTCTTCGGACTCACGGTAAGCCTGCAGCGGCTGCGCATCGTCGGCGGGAAACAGCAATCGCGCCTGATACCCCGGCCGGTTCAACAGCGCGGGCAAGTCCTCGAACACCTCGCCGACAATCAGCTCGGCATTGGTCAACCCCAGCGCCGCAAGCCGCGCAGTATTCAACGCATGGTTAACCTCGCTCGGGTGCTGCAACAGCAGAACGCGGGTGCGGCTGTCGAGGCGCGGGATCAGCGAGCACAGGCAGTGAGTTTGTGGGCGCAGGCAGCGCGGGCATTGGGGTCTGGACATGTTCTTCAGGCCTGATTGAGCTGTGCTTTGAGCAAATCACGGAAGGTCTGGATCAGCGGTTCGCGGCTGCGGCCCCGGCGCATGATCATCGAAAACGGCGCCTGATAACCGAAGGTCGCCGGCAGCAACACGCGCAAGTCTCCTTTGTCGGCCCAGGCCTGAGCGTAGTGCTCCGGCAGGTAGCCGATGTAGGCGCCGGACAGCACCAGAATCAGCTGTGCCTCCATACTTTCCACGGTCGCCGCGCTGTGTTTGAAACCGTGGCGCGCCAGTTCCGCCTGACTCCAATAACCACGGCCGACCATGCGTTGCTGGGTGATGACCTGCTCGGGAATCCGCCGCTCGTGGAACAACGGATGGCGGCTGCTGCAATACAGCCAGTGCTGCTCGCGGTACAGCGGCATGTACACCAGGCCGCTCATGCGCGTGGAGAACGCGCCGATGGCCAGATCGAGGCGGTTGTCCTGCACACCGAGTTGCAGTTCGTAGGGGCTCATCACCGACAAGTGCAAATGCACCGCCGGGTGCTCCTGGCTATAAGCGCCGATGGCTTCGGCGAACGGCAAGGCCTTGTCGCTGACGGTGGAGTCGATCACCCCGAGATTGAGCGTACCGCGCAGTTCGCCCTTGAGTGCAGCAGCGTATTGCTCGAAACCTTCAAGTTCGGCCAGCAGGCGCAGGGTTTCCTGATGGAACAGCTCGCCCTTGCTGGTCAGGCTGAACCCGCCCCGTCCGCGATGACACAACACCAGACCAAGCGCCGCTTCGAGCTGGCTCATGTAGGTGCTGATCGCCGAGGTCGACAGGTTGAGTTCCTGCTGCGCGTTGGCAAAGCCCTGATGTCGGACCACGCTGACGAAGATGCGCAATAGTTTCAGGTCGGGTAAAGCGTTGGCCATCAGGTACTCCACAAACAAGGATCACAGGTGCGTAGAACGCTGCACCACACCACATCCCCTGTGGCGAGGGAGCTTGCTCCCGCTCGGCTGCGAAGCAGTCGCAAACCCGGCAAATACAGTTGATCAGGTGTACCGAGTCGTGTGGTTTTGGGGCGGCTTTGCCGCCCAGCGGGAGCAAGCTCCCTCGCCACAGTTTCATCAATACATGCCCGAAGAGTCTATCCCGGGCCTGACCATTAGTTTAGAAAAATCTGAACTAAGTTTTTGCCCGTAGCGATTCTTCCGCCGCACTACATTTCGCAGAATCGGCCCCACAGCGGCGTCCGAACCTGTGCTCGACGGTGCGCCGACATAAATAAAACAAAGACGATGAGGCCCTACCCGTGGACAAGATTCTTCACCAACCACTGGGCGGCAACGAAATGCCGCGCTTCGGCGGCATCGCCACCATGCTCCGACTCCCCCATGTACCGACCGCTGCCGGCCTGGACGCTGCCTTCGTTGGCGTGCCACTGGACATCGGTACTTCGCTGCGCCCCGGCACCCGCTTCGGGCCGCGCGACATCCGCACCGAATCGGTGATGATCCGCCCGTACAACATGGCCACCGGCGCCGCGCCGTTCGACTCGCTGTCGGTTGCCGACATCGGTGACGTGGCGATCAACACCTTCAACCTGCTCGACGCCGTGCGCATCATCGAAGAAGCCTACGACAACATCCTCGAGCACAACGTGATCCCGATGACCCTGGGTGGTGACCACACCATCACCCTGCCGATCCTGCGTGCCATCCATAAAAAGCACGGCAAGGTCGGTCTGGTGCACATCGATGCCCACGCTGACGTCAACGATCACATGTTCGGCGAGAAGATCGCCCACGGCACGACCTTCCGTCGCGCCGTCGAAGAAGGTCTTCTGGACTGCGACCGCGTGGTGCAAATTGGTTTGCGCGCGCAGGGTTACACCGCTGACGACTTCAACTGGAGCCGCGATCAGGGTTTCCGCGTGGTGCAGGCCGAAGAGTGCTGGCACAAATCGCTGGCCCCGCTGATGGCCGAAGTGCGCGAGAAAGTCGGTGGCGGCCCGGTGTACCTGAGCTTTGACATCGACGGTATCGACCCGGCCTGGGCGCCAGGCACCGGCACCCCGGAAATCGGGGGTCTGACGACCATTCAGGCGATTGAAATCGTTCGCGGCTGTCAGGGCCTCGACCTGATCGGCTGCGATCTGGTAGAAGTCTCGCCCGCTTACGACACCACCGGCAACACCTCGCTGCTGGCCGCCAACCTGCTGTACGAAATGCTCTGCGTACTGCCGGGCGTGGTCCACCGCTGAGGGTTCGGCCATGCACGAACGTGATCAGGTTCTGAGAGCGGCTGCCGATCTGGTGTCCGCCTTCGCTCGCAACGATCGCGAAGCTTATTTCGGCGCGTTCAGCGCCGATGCGAGTTTCGTGTTTTACACCCTCGAACAGCCGCTGCTGTCGCGCGATGCCTATCAGGCCTTGTGGGACAGCTGGCGCGCCGAGGATGGCTTTGAAGTGCTGTCGTGCACTTCGAGCAACGCCTTCGTCAGCCTGCAAGGTGACGTGGCGGTGTTTATCCATGACGTGGCCACCGAGCTGCGCATGCAAGGGGAGCAACATTTCAGCCAGGAGCGCGAGACGATTGTTTTCAGGAAACAAGCGTCGAGCCTAGAACAACAAGGCCATTGGCTGGCCTGCCACGAACATTTGTCCGCAATGCCGGAAGGGCTGCCATCCCCTTAGCCAAACGGGTGACGCTCACGCACGATGAGCGCGCCTTTATGATCGGAGCAGATCATGAATAACAACAACAACGACCAAAGCCTTACGCAAATTGAAACCCACGGAGTCGAACAGATCCCGGACCACGAACGCACCGCAGGCCCGACGGACTTGTTCCGGATGATCTTCGGTGGTTCCAATACCTTTGCCACCGCCGTGCTCGGCAGTTTCCCGGTACTGTTCGGCCTGTCGTTTCAGGCCGGTGTCTGGGCGATTGTGCTGGGCGTGCTGCTCGGCTCGCTGATTCTCGCCCCGATGGGCCTGTTCGGCCCGATCAACGGCACCAACAATGCCGTGTCCTCCGGGGCGCACTTCGGCGTGCACGGGCGGATCGTCGGCTCGTTCCTGTCGCTGTTGACCGCCATCGCGTTTTTCTCGCTCTCGGTGTGGAGTTCGGGCGATGCATTGATCGGTGGGGCGAAACGCCTGATCGGTCTGCCGGAAACCGACCTGACCCTGGGCCTGGCCTACGGTCTGTTCGCGATTCTGGTGCTGACCGTGTGCATCTACGGCTTCCGCTTTCTGTTGTGGGTGAACAAGATCGCGGTGTGGAGCGCCAGCCTGTTGTTCCTGCTGGGCATCTTCGCCTTCGCCGGTCCTTTCGACGTCAACTACGCAGGCACCGTGAACCTCGGGCAACCGGGCTTCTGGGCGGCGTTCATCGGCGCGGCGCTGGTGGCGATGAGCAACCCGATTTCCTTCGGTGCGTTTCTCGGCGACTGGTCGCGCTACATCCCGCGTGACACCTCCAAGCAGCGAATCATGGCCGCCGTGGTGCTGTCGCAAATCGCCACGTTCATTCCGTTCCTGTTCGGCCTGAGCACCGCGACCATCGTCGCGATCAAGGCGCCGGACTACATCGCGGCGAACAACTACGTGGGCGGCCTGCTGGCGGTATCGCCAAGCTGGTTCTTCCTGCCGGTGTGCCTGATTGCGGTGATCGGCGGCATGTCCACCGGCACCACCTCGCTGTATGGCACCGGGCTGGACATGTCCAGCGTGTTCCCACGGGTGCTGTCGCGGGTCAAGGCGACGCTGCTGATCGGCGTGCTGTCGATTGCCTTCATCTTCATCGGGCGCTTTGCGGCGAACCTGGTGCAGAGCGTGTCGACCTTCGCCGTGCTGATCATCACCTGCACTACCCCGTGGATGGTGATTATGATCATCGGCCTGCTGGTGCGTCGCGGCTTCTACTGCCCGGATGACCTGCAAGTGTTCACACGCGGCGAACAAGGCGGACGCTACTGGTTCAACCACGGCTGGAACTGGCGTGGTCTGGGTGCATGGATCCCGAGCGCGGCGGTCGGCCTGTGCTTCGTCAACCTGCCGGGGCAGTTCGTCGGCCCGCTGGGCGAGATGGCCGGCGGCATCGACATCAGCCTGCCGGTGACGCTGGGTCTGGCGTCGGTGGTGTACCTGACACTGCTGAGCCTGTTCCCGGAACCGCGGGAGGTATTTGGACCGCAGGATGCGCGCAGTCAAGGCGCGGCGGCGCAAGCAAAATCGGCACTGCGCCAGGCGGCCTGATTCACACAGAAAATTTGAAGGATTGGAGTTCTTGTGGCGAGGGAGCTTGCTCCCGCTCGACTGCGCAGCAGTCGCAATGAAGCTGTTGGGGCCGCTTCGCAGCCCAGCGGGAGCAAGCTCCCTCGCCACAGAGAGGCATTCGATTCAGCGTTCCACATAAAAAAGACAATCGGAGACACGCCATCATGGCTTTGGATTTATTCGTCGTCCTCATCTACGCCGCCGGCATGCTGTTGCTCGGCTACTACGGCATGCGCAAGGCCAAGACCAACGAGGACTTTCTCGTTGCCGGGCGTAACCTGGGCCCGAGCCTGTACATGGGCACCATGGCCGCGACCGTGCTCGGTGGCGCGTCCACCGTCGGCACCGTGCGTCTGGGCTATGTGCATGGCATTTCCGGCTTCTGGCTGTGCGCGGCACTGGGTTGCGGCATCGTCGCGCTGAACCTGTTCCTCGCCAAACCGCTGTTGAAACTGAAGATCTACACCGTTACCCAAGTCCTGGAAAAACGCTACAACCCGATGGCCCGCTCGGCGAGCGCGGCGATCATGCTGGCCTACGCGCTGATGATCGGCGTGACCTCGATCCTCGCCATCGGCACCGTGCTGCAAGTGCTGTTCGGCCTGCCCTTCTGGATCTCGGTATTGCTCGGCGGTGGCGTGGTGGTGATCTACTCGGCGATCGGCGGCATGTGGTCGCTGACCCTCACCGACATCGTCCAGTTCATCATCAAGACCGTGGGCCTGATGTTCATCCTGTTGCCGATCTGCCTGTACCGCGTCGGTGGCTGGGACGAACTGGTGCTGAAGCTGCCGGCAGCGGCGTTCAACTTCACCACCATCGGCTGGGACACGATCATCACCTACTTCATGATCTACTTCTTCGGCATCCTGATCGGTCAGGACATCTGGCAACGGGTGTTCACCGTCAAGACCGCCAAAGTCGCGCAGTACGCCGGCAGCATCGCCGGTATCTACTGCATCCTCTACGGGCTGGCCTGCGCGCTGATCGGCATGGCTGCGCACGTGCTGATCCCGGATCTGGACAACGTCAACAACGCCTTCGCCGCCATCGTCAAACTGTCGCTGCCGGACGGCATCCGTGGTCTGGTGATCGCTGCGGCACTGGCGGCGATGATGTCCACCGCCAGCGCCGGCCTGCTCGCCGCGGCCACCACCCTGACCGAAGACCTGCTGCCGAAACTGCGCGGCGGCAAACAGTCGAGCTTAGGCGTCAACCGCCTGTTCACGTTGCTCACCGGTGTCGTGGTACTGGGTATTGCGCTGGTGGTGAATGACGTGATCAGCGCCCTGACCCTGGCCTATAACCTGTTGGTCGGCGGCATGCTGATTCCGCTGATCGGCGCGATCTTCTGGAAACGTGCGACCACCGCCGGCGCCATTGCCAGCATGGGCCTGGGTTTCGCCACCGCGCTGCTGTTCATGTTCAAGGACGGTCTGGATGCGAACACGCCGATCTACTACAGCCTGGCTGTGGGCCTGGTGAGTTTTGTGGTGGTCAGCCTGGTCTCCCCTCGCCCGGCGACGGTGGCGAGCGCGATCTAAGCTTTACGTAACGACTTGATGCTTTCTTCGACGGGTGTGGCGTCGGTTGCCACACCCGTTTTTTTCGCCTGGAGAAAATGATTGATGAAGATTGTTTCTCGCGATCAATGGTTTGAAGTTCAGAATCTGAGCGATGGCATTCGGTTGATCCACGAGCCGTACATCCGCCCGTTCTATCGCTGCAACCTCTGGCACATCCAGGGCCGCGACAAGGATCTGCTGCTCGACAGCGGTTCAGGGCTGGTCAGCCTGCGCGAGCAATTGCCGTGGATTACCGAGCGGCCATTGGTGGCGGTGGCCAGTCATTGCCACTTCGATCACATCGCCGGGCATCACGAATTCGCCGAACGCCTGGTGCATCGCGCCGAGGCCGACATCCTCGCCGCGCCGGACGGCGAGAATGACCTGAGCCGGGCCTTCGTCGGCGACGACATGTTCGAGGCGCATCCGGACTGTCCGCTGTGCTACGCCGAATACCGGGTCAAGGCTGCGCCAGCCACCGGGTTTGTCGAGGATGGCGATGTACTGGATCTGGGCAACCGCACGCTGCAAGTGCTGCACACGCCGGGGCATTCGCCGGGCGGCATCAGCCTGTATGAAGCGGCGACCGAAACGCTGTTCAGCGGCGACATCATCTACGACGGGCCGCTGATCGAAGACGCCTACCACTCCGATCTGCAGGATTACGCCGCCAGCCTGCGGCGCTTGCAGACGCTGCCGATCCGCACTGTGCATGGCGGGCATTTCGGCAGTTTTTCCGGCGGGCATTTGCGTTCGATGATTGACGCATGGCTGCGCGGGCACGCTTGAGTTCCACCACAAAAGCAAAAGATCGCAGCCTTCGGCAGCTCCTACAGGAAACACATTCCCTGCAAGAGCTGCCGAAGGCTGCGATCTTTTGATCTTTTATTTGAGCACTACCGCCGGCGAGGCTGACGCCGGCGCTGTTCGTCATCGGTGCGGATCGGTACGGGTTGCAGAGGCGGTTCGATCAAGCCGAGGGCAACACCCAAATCGTGCAGCCAGTTCTGAATTTTCTCTTTCATCGTCATGCCCCCTTCAGGGTAGTGCTGAGCGGCCGGAATTCTGAGGCCGCTTCGCACTGATAATAGTCCGAAGTCCTACGCAATGCTCGGCCAAATCCGCAATGATCTGTTACTGAATTGAACAGAATTACGATGGGTTGGTTCACGCCGTCCGCCGGGGTTCACTCGATGCCACGGGATAGAGCGCTTGCTGCTGTTCAATCCAGGCATTGAGGTTGGCCCCGACCATGCCCTTGCGCCACATGAGCCACGTTGTCGCACTGGCGAACGGTTCGGCCAACGGGTGCACTGCAACGCTCTCGCGCCCCGGCAGACTGGCGAGCATCGACTCCGACATCAATGCCACCCCGCTGCCGGCAATCACGCAGGCAAGCATGCCTTGATAGGACTCGATCTCCATCGCCCGGCCCATTGCCGCCTGATAGTGGACGAACCAGGCCTCCAGCCGGGCGCGGTAGGCGCAGCCATGGCGGAAGGTAAACACCGCCCTGCCCTCGACGTCCTTGGCGCTGCGGATCGGCGGATGATCGGCCTCGCTGATCAGCACCAGACGCTCCTCACACAGCGGCACACCGTCGATCCCGGCCAGTTGCGGCGGGCCATCCACCAGCGCCGCGTCGAGGCGCCCGGAGACCAGGCCTTCGAGTAACTCGCCGCTGGGCCCGGATTGCACTTGCAGGTTCACCGCCGGGTATTGCTTGTGATAACGCGCCAACAGCGCCGGCAAATGGATCGCCGCGGTGCTGTACAGCGTGCCGAGGACAAAATCCCCGGCCGGTTGCCCGCCCATCACCGCCGCACTGGCCTGATCGCGCAGGGCAAACAGCTTGCCGGTGTAGTCCAGCAGGACTTTTCCCGCAGGGGACAACTGCAAACGCTGACGCTCACGAACGAAAAGTTCGACGCCCAATTGCTCTTCCAGCTGTTTGAGCCGGGTCGACAGGTTGGACGGCACCCGATGCAGGCGCTCGGCGGCGCGGGTGATCGAACCTTCCTCGGCCACTGCCTGAAAGATCCGCAATTGGCTGAACTCCACAAGCCTTCTCCATAACAGAACAAGTTTCTCACTATTATTCAATTTTAAAGAAAGTCAATCGGTTCTAGCCTGACGGTCATTGCTCCTCCAAAGGAATCCTGACCATGTCGCCACTGATTCGCTTATCCGCCTGTTTCATCGCCCTGATGATGGCCATGGGCATCGGGCGTTTCGCCCTCACCCCGCAACTGCCGCACCTGCTCAGCGAAGGCCAGATCGATCTGACGGCCGCTGGTCTGATTGCTGCGGCCAACTACCTCGGCTATCTGTTGGGCGCGGTGGATGCGATGTTCGCCCATCGTCCGCCGCAAGTGCAGCGGCGTTTGCATGGCGGTTTGTGGCTGTGCGTGGTGCTGACGCTGGCATCGTTCTGGGCCAACGGTTTCTGGGCGCATTTGCTGCTGCGCTTCGGCACCGGAGTGGCGAGTGCCTGGGTGCTGGTGATGATTACGGCGCTGAGTCAGCCTTTGGCAGCGGCGGCAGGTCGGCCACGGCTGGGTGCGCTGGTATTTGCCGGCCCCGGACTGGGAATTTTTCTGACCGGGTTGCTGGCACTGTTCTCACATCTGCTGAACCAGACCTCTGCCACGTTGTGGCTGATCTATGCCGGCGTGGCGATGCTGATGCTGCTGGGGATCGTGCGAATCCTGCCGCAACCGGGCGTGCACACGCCGGTCGCCACGCTCAACGTCAATCATTCGAATCGCGGCATCCCGCGACTGGCAGTGGTGTATGCGCTGTATGGCTTGGGTTACATCATCCCGGCCACATTCCTTTCGCAAATGGCCAACGCGCAGTTTCACGGGCAATGGCAGGCCGATCTGTTCTGGCCGTGCTTCGGCCTTGGCGCGGCCATCGGCGTGTTGCTGGTGAGCCTGCGACGCCACGACCCGAACACCACACGGCACTGGCTGACCGCCACCCTGTGGTTGCAAGCGCTCGGGGTCTTTGCCTGTCTGTTGGGCAGCAGTTATGGCCTGGCGCTGGGGGTGGTGTTGTGCGGCATGCCGTTCCTCGCTTGCATGCAACTGGTGATGCAACGCTCGCGGGAACTGGCGCCGCACAGCACCCAGCGCAACGCCGGGCTGCTGACGGCGTGCTTTGCCGTCGGCCAGCTCAGCGGCCCGTTGCTGGCGGCGCTGAGCAGCCATTTCAGCGGCGGCTTGCAACCGGCGCTGGTGATCGCCGGCAGCGGTCTGCTGATTGCCGGCGGGCTGGCCTTGCAGTCAGTCAGCGCTGGCCGAGGGCTTGGCGCAAACGCCGACGCACCCACTGCTCAGCGCTGACAAAAGTGATGCCCAGCAACACCAGTACCGCGCCGATGACGAAGTTCACGCTCAATGCTTCACCGAGCAGCAGCACGCCGAAGGTGACGCCGAACAGCGGCGTCATGAACGAAAACACCGCCAGATTGGCCGCCAGATAGCGGCGCAGCAGCCAGAACCAGGTCAGGTAACTGAAAAACGACACCACCAGACCCTGAAACAACACGCTGGCCACCGCCACGGGGGTCAGGCTGACGTGGCTGATCTGGCCGCTAAACAACGCAATCAACAGCAGGCCAGCGAAGCCGACGATCAACTGATAGAACAGGGTCAACGTCACTGGCGCCTCTGACAGACGCGAGGCACGCACCACCACGGTGGTCGCGCCCCAGCAGGCGCCGGCAATGACCCCGAACGCGTCGCCCAGCAGCATGCGCCGGTCGAGGTTGTCCCACGACACGCCGCCGGCGAAGGCAATGGCGATACCAACGAACGCGAGCAGAATCCCCAGCCACTGCAGCGCCCGCAGACGTTCGCTGGCCAACAGGAAATGCACGCCGAGCGCAGTGAAAATCGGCGCGGTGTAGAGGAACACCGACATGTGCGCGGCGGTGGTCAGTTGCAGACCTTCGGCGATGAAGAAGAACTCCAGACCGAACAACGCACCGGCCAGCAGTCCGCCGCGCCAAGTGTTGCTCACCTGATCCCAACCGCCCTTCCAGCACAGCAGCAGGCCCACCAGCAGCGCAGAAATCCCCGAGCGCCCGGCGGCTTGCATCACCGGCGCGATGTCCGGCGCGGCCCACTTGATCATCACTTGCTGCACGCCCCAGATCAGGCAGAGGCCGATCATCACCTGCAAGGCAAACCCGTCGGCATTGCGCCGCTCGACACTCACCGCAACACCTCGAAAACACACAACATGGCAGCCGTCCACTGGTCGAAAATCTGTGTCGGGGATTATCAATCACTCGGGCAAAAAAAGCCGTCTGAAAAAGACTTTGGATGCGTCAGTAACGTCACAGGTGAATGGTTGTCGGCTGCGCCGCCATTCGCGAGCAAGCTCGCTCCCACAGTCGACCGCACTTCCCCTGTGGGAGCGAGCTTGCTCGCGAAGGCGTCTGCCCAGACAACCAGGATTATGCAGCTGACCTCACAAATCGCTTCGCAACCAGGAAACCGACCGAGCAGGCAAGAGCCGTGGCAAACGTCCCCCACGCCCAATCCATCAAACTCACCTGCACCGACCACCCGTGCAATGTCGCCCAATTGGTCAGGTCATACGTGCCATACGCCACCAGCCCCAGCAGCACGCCCATCTTTGCCGCGCGTTGCCAGCTCAGCGCCGGCAACACCACAAACTGCACGCAACCAAAAACGTACAGGCAATAAAAAACCGCTGCCGGAACCAGCAGCGGTTTTTCGAGCATCAGCGAACCGAGCAGCTCGCGGTAGGTGGGCGCCATCAATACGCCGAGCCAGATACCGTCGAGCAACAGAAACGCCAGCAGTGTGGCGCCATAGGCAATCAACGCTTTCTTCATCTGCAAACCCTCATGTAGGAGCTGCCGCAGGCTGCGATCTTTTGCCTTTGAAGATCGAAAGATCTCAGCCTGCGGCAGCTCCTACATGGGGCCAACGGTCACTCAGGTTAGTTCAATGCGATCAGCATGAATGACGATCTTGCCTTCCTTGTACAGCGAACCGATGGCCTTCTTGAAGTTACCCTTGCTGACCCCGAACAGACTGCTGATCAGCGCCGGATCGCTCTTGTCACTGACGGCCAGCGTGCCATTGTTTTCGCGCAACTTGGCGAGGATTTTCGAGCTGAGGCTGCTCGCCGCTTCCTGACCTACCGGTTGCAGGCTGAGGCTGATCTTGCCGTCGGCGCGCACTTCCTTGATGAAACCCTTCTCGCGCATGCCGGAGCGCATGAACTTGAAGATTTCATTCTTGTGGATCAAGCCCCAATGCTTGTTGTTGATGATCGCCTTGAAACCCATGTCGGTGGCTTCAGCCACCAGCAGATCAACTTCCTGACCGGCGCTGTAGTTGGCCGGTGTCTTGTCGAGGTAGCGATCCAGACGTGCGGTCGCGGTGATGCGGCGCGTGTGTTTATCGAGATAGACGTGCACCACGCAGTACTCGCCAGCGGTCATCTGCCGCTTTTCTTCGGAATACGGCAGCAACAGATCCTTTGGCAGGCCCCAATCGAGGAAGACACCGATGCTGTTGACTTCAACTACTTTCAGGCTGGCAAATTCACCGACCTGAACTTTTGGTTTTTCAGTGGTAGCGAGAAGTTTGTCTTCGCTGTCCAGATAAATAAATACGTTGAGCCAGTCTTCATCTTCGCTGGGAATATCTTTAGGGATATAACGGTTGGGCAAAAGAATTTCGCCGTCAGCACCGCCGTCCAGATATAAACCGAAGTTAGTGTGTTTAACCACTTGCAAACTGTTGTAACGCCCGACTAAAGCCATTTTCCAAAACCCTCATTGCGTGGCGGCATTCTACCCGGTTTTGCCGGTCTCGTTCGCCGAGCGAGCAACCGGGCGAAGAAAATCCGCGGGGCACCTTGATTTTCCTTGGTTTGGCGCAAGCGAGTCGCCATTCGTCAGGCCGGTGCGGCACCTGACGCAGCGTTTCACGGCTTACATTTTCAGTAACGAGCAATAAATGTTGTTATTTAAAACAGTGGCTTAGGCGGATATTTCGAATAATTAAGCGAGAATAATCCACCCGCACACTCAGTTATTCCCGGGGATATTTATCAAGCAATTGTCAAGTTATTCCTGTACGATGCCTGGCCGAGTTACTTTTCTACAGGTTAATGGCCGCCATGCGTGTAAAAGCATCCACCAGCAAAGCAAAGCCAGCTCCAGCCGTTGAAACCAGCGAATCGATCAATGATCAAATCGCAGCGTTCCTCAAGTCCGGCGGCGAAATCCAGCAAATTGCCAAAGGCGTCAGCGGCCAGACGTTCGGCCCGTCCAAGCAGATCAGCCTGGGCAAGAAGTAACACCCGGTAAAACACCCGTCCTGAGACGCTTTGAGCTTCGAAGCGTCTGGACAGGCACCCGCGCAACACCCTCACTTCTGTTTAATCAATCTTTTGAAAATCGACGAACGGCCATCATTGCCGAGCATTCGCCGGTATCCTTGCACGCGTCTGGATCAAGCGTTTCAGCAGGCTCAGCCCTGCCCTCGCTGTTCATGGAGTGACGCATGCTCAAATCAAATTCCTGTTTATTGCTTGTGGGCCTACTGGCCTGGTCATCGGTGCACGCGCAGATTTTCCAGCGCGAGCTCGGCGACTTCGACCTCAAACTCGGCACCACGCCCAGCCGCAGCATGGCCCAAGGTCTGGTCAAGCCGGCAGCCGTCGGCTCGTTCCACGGCGGCCTGGATCTGAGCCACGACAGCGGCCTGTATGTCGGTCAATACGCGCCGAGCATGGGCCTGACCCCGGGCAAGAACCTGGAAATCGACTCCTACGTCGGCTTCAAACAACCTTTCGATCAGACCCTCGGCTACGAAGTCGGGATGATCCACTACAGCTATCCCAAGGTCGAGACCCTCGACAGTCAGGAACTGTTCGGCGGCCTGACCCTGCTCGGCAGCCGTTTCGGCATAGCCGTCAGCAACGACCCGGACAAACAGAACAACACGCTGTTCGCCGACCTTGGCGGCAATCAGCCGTTCGGCATCGGGATCAGCATGAAATACACCACCCATCAATTGAACACGCCGGTGTCAGTGGACGGTGGTTATGTCAGCAGTTTTACCGATTGGTCGGTGAAATTTTCCCGACCGTTCATGGGCGTCGATCTCGACCTGATCTACAGCAATTCCAACCTCAGTGGCAGCGATTGCTCGGCGTATTCCGGGCACAACAGTCAGTGTGACGGGCTGGTGACGCTCAAGGCCGAGCGCGCATTCTATTGATCGGCTGAACCGCCGGGAGCTTCCTGCGTTCACATAAGAATCAGACGTCAGGCTCTCGCAAGGATTCGCTCATGTCTCGCTGGTTCAAACACCTCGCCACCCTGCTGATTTTCACCCTTGCCCTCGGCGCCTGCAGCCGTGTCGGCCTGGCCTACCGCAACCTCGACGTGATCATCCCGTGGACGCTCGGCGACTACCTGGACATGAACGGCGAGCAAAAAGACTGGTTCAACGAACGGCTCAAGGAGCACCTGAACTGGCACTGCACCACACAATTGCCGGGCTACCTCGATTGGCTGGACCGTTTGCAGAACATGGTTGAAACCAATCAGGTGACCGACGCTGCGCTGCAAGCGCGAATCGCAGAGGCCAAACAGGCCATCGCCGAAACCGCACGCCAGATCACACCGTCGGCCATCGAGTTACTGCAAGGGCTGGACGACAAACAAGTGGCGGAAATGAACGACGCGTTCGCCAAGGATCTGCGCAAACGTGAAAAGGAATACGTTAAACCGCCGCTGGCGCAACAGATTGCCGAACGCGGCGCACGCATGGACAAGCGCCTGACCGACTGGCTGGGTCCGTTGAGCGTGACTCAGGAACAACGGGTAATGGCTTGGTCGACCGCCCTGGGCGATCAGAATACCCAATGGATCGCCAACCGCGCCCACTGGCAGCAGCAGTTCAGCAATGCCGTTGCTCAGCGCAAAAGTCCGGAATTCCCACAACGAATCGAGACACTTCTGGTCAACCGCGAGCGTTTATGGACAGCGGATTACCAAAAAGCCTACGCCAACACCGAAGCGCAGGCGCGTTCGCTGGCGGTGGATCTGATGGCCGAGAGTACGCCGCAGCAGCGTCAGCGGTTGCTCAAGAAAATCGAGGGTGTGCGTAAGGACTTCAATGATTTGAAGTGTCTGAAGGCAGTAAAGCAGGAATAGAAGATCAAAAGATCGCAGCCTTCGGCAGCTCCTACAGGGTTATGTGTAGGAGCTGCCGAAGGCTGCGATCTTTTGTTTTCAGGCAATTTGCGCTTTAGAAGCCACCTCATCAAACGTCGCCTCATCCAGCGCATCCACCTGCTCATCCAGCACTTGCCGTGGATGGTCATTGCCGGGAATGCTGCTGTCGATCAGGCTCAACAAGCTGGAACCCCGCTGGGTCAGTATGAAATTGTTACCGGTGCTGCCCTCATGATCCGGACGCGGTTCGATGAACCCACGGTCCAGCAGTAACTTCTCGTACTCGCAGGCCACCGTTTTCAGGTGATCCAGATTCTCGATCGGCTCGCCCGCACTGGCTTTCTCTGCTGCGTAGTCCTCGGCATATTTTCGCGGCGCGAAACTTTCGCCTGCACTGTTCTGCACTTCATGCAGCAAGCGTTCAATCAAATCCCAGTTATAAGTCGTCATCCTGATTCAACCTCCGGTGCGCGTGATTTGGGGCACTGTCATAGGTTGTGACCCGGACACACCGCAGCCGTTCAGCTGCATTTTCCGCAGCGAGCGACCGACATGCTGTTTGCGACAACTCTGAACTTTTCGTCGCATCGAGGCCTCCACCCAATAACCCGCCTTAACCGGAACGGAGGCCTGCCCCATGAAAACCCTGCTCAAGCTCACCCTCGCCGCCACCCTCGCCTGCGCCCTGCCCGTCTGGGCCTGTACCCCAGAAGAAGCCACCGCCAAACGTGAACAACTGGCCAAGGAAGTGGCCAAGCTCACCGAACAGAATCCGGCCAAGGCCAAGGAAATCAATGCCGAGTTGCAGAAGATGGATTTGGGCACGGCCAGTGCAGATTTGCCGGACAAGTGCCAGTTGATTGATCAGCGGTTGAAGGAATTAGGCACGGCCGAGAAAAAAGCCGAGGGCTAGAAGCAAGATCAAAAGATCGCAGCCTGCGGCAGCTCCTACACCGAACCCCGTAGGAGCTGCCGAAGGCTGCGATCTTTTGCCCCTGAAAATGCATTAATGCATTTATTTTATTGCACAAACGCATATCCAGACTAAGGTTACCTCGAGCAAGGAGATCGGCACCGTTCATCGCAGATGAAAACCGTTAACCACCGATCGCTCGGCAATACCGCAACACCACCACAAGCTGGACGCTTGTTTTCATTCATGGAGGACTGAAAAAATGTTAACCACTCAAGCCACATCATTCACCGGCGAGAGCCTGCCAAGGTGCCTTGTCGGCCATCTGCTCGACCCGCAGCTGGTCGAGGTTCAAGCCACTGCACAAACCGCCGCACTGGCCGCTGCCAGCCTCAACTTCAGCATGCAGAAACAGACTCAGACCAACTGGTGCTGGGCCGCTGTTTCCGCTTCGGTCGGCAACTATTACGGCACTGGAAACTGGACCCAGTGCGGCGTCGCCAGCACCCAACTGGATCGCAATTGCTGCAGCCAGCCAGGACCGTGCAACGTCTACGGCTATCTGGATTCAGCCCTGCAAACCACCCGCAGCTATAACGGGATGAATCAGGGTTCGCTGCAGATGTCGGCCATTCAGAACCAGATCAACATGGGCCGCCCGGTCGGCCTGCGCTGTGCCTGGTACGGTGGCGGTGCGCACTTCCTGGCGATCTACGGCACCAACGGCAACTATGTGCTGGTTGCCGACTCGATCTACGGTTATTCGACCCGCGCGCTGAACTCATTCCCGGGTTCGTACAACGGCGGCGGCAACTGGACTCACACTTACTTCACCGCAAAAAACTAGGAGGGCGACATCATGCAACTGACTTATCCAAAGGCGCCTTCCAACGGTGTTCAGACTTTGCGTCCCGCGCTGCAAGCCGCACTGCAAACACAGGGTTTCGGCATTAATCGCCAGTTCGCCGCCGCGACACCGGCCAAAGTCAGCCTCAGCGAAGCCTATCGCGGCTACTCGCTGACACTCGACGATCTGAGCCAGGGCAAGGGTTTGAAAAACGCACGCATCGGTGACTGGCATTACCTGGTGTTTGCCGACGGCGTCAGCATTGCCGATGCGCAACTGGCCGAGGTGCGTGGCCATGTCGAGTTCGCTTCGCTGAACCACGGCACCCGGGCCGCCGACACCGTGGGCGCGTTGAAACTGGCGGAACAGGCGCCGCAATTGCAAGGCAAAAGCGTTGAACTGCGCGTGCTGTTTGTCTCGGCGCTGCACGTCGTGGCGATCTGGCTGCATGCGGACGGTGAGGATGTGCTGATCCCGATTGAGCCGACGCCAAAAGAGCTGGGCGACTCGCGGCTGTACAGCGAAGCCGCGCTGCTCGCGCTGCTCAAACCGGCGGCAGATCGCGCCAGACAGCGCTTTGACGCGGACACCAGCGGACAGTTGGGGAACTGACAGACCCTGCGCATAAAAAAACCCGGACACTGTCCGGGTTTTTTATTGGCCATTTGTGGCGACTTATTCAGCCGCAGGCTCGGCCGGCTTGCGGCGCTTGAGCGGGGCCATGCCGTCGCTGCTCACCAGCGAATCCGGCTTCGGCCGATTGGCGCTCTTGCGCTTGGTCGGGGTCTTGGCGGCGGTTTTCTTCTTGTCGCCCTTGGCGTCGGTCTTTTTCTTCTTCACGCCGACGGCTTTGCCCGAGGCCTTGACCTTTTTCGGCCCGCCGTAGGTGCCTTTGACTTCCTTGATGGTGCGGCGCTCGAAGCTCTGCTTCAGGTAGCGCTCGATGCTCGACATCAGGTTCCAGTCGCCGTGGCAGATCAGCGAGATCGCCAGACCATCGTTGCCGGCGCGACCGGTACGACCGATGCGGTGCACGTATTCGTCGCCGCTGCGTGGCATGTCGAAGTTGATCACCAGATCCAGGCCATCCACGTCCAGACCACGTGCTGCGACGTCGGTGGCAACCAGAATCTTCACGCCACCTTGCTTCAGACGATCGATCGCCAGTTTACGATCCTTCTGGTCTTTCTCGCCGTGCAGCACGAACGCCTTGTATTCCTGAGCCACGAGGCGGCCGTAGATGCGGTCGGCCATGGCGCGGGTGTTGGTGAAGACGATGGCCTTCTGATAGGTCTCGTTGGCCAGCAGCCAGTTCACAATCTGCTCTTTGTGCTGGTTGTGGTCGGCGGTGATGATCTGCTGACGAGTCGTCGAGTTCAGCTGGCTGACCGCGTTGAGCTGCAGGTGCTCAGGGTTGTTCAGCACCTTGGCGATCATCTCGCGCAGGCCGGAACCGCCGGTGGTGGCGGAGAACAGCATGGTCTGCTGACGGTTAGGGCATTCGTCGACCAGACGCTGTACGTCTTCGGCGAAGCCCATGTCGAGCATGCGGTCGGCTTCGTCGAGCACCAGCACTTCGACTTCTTTGAGGTCGAGGTTGCCGGCGTTGAGTTGCTCGATCATCCGGCCCGGGGTACCGATCAGGATGTCCGGCACCTTGCGCAGCATCGCCGCTTGCACCTTGAAGTCTTCACCGCCGGTGATCAGGCCGGACTTGATGAAGGTGAACTGCGAGAAGCGTTCAACTTCTTTCAGGGTCTGCTGGGCCAGTTCGCGGGTCGGCAGCAGGATCAGGGTCTTGATGCTGACGCGAATCTTCGCCGGGCCGATCAGGCGGTTGAGGATCGGCAGGACAAAAGCGGCGGTCTTGCCGCTACCGGTTTGCGCCGTCACCCGCAGGTCACGCCCCTGGAGCGCCAGCGGAATGGCCGCTGCTTGCACAGGCGTTGGCTCGACAAATTTCAGCTCGGCCACGGCTTTGAGCAGGCGTTCGTGCAGGGCGAATTGGGAAAACACGGGTGCTACCTCGAAGATATGCAAAAAAACAGCTGCATAGGTTACCGGTTTCGAGCGCTCAGGCCGAGTTTCTTTATACAAACGGGCGTAATCAGTGGCTTTTTTGTTGCTCGATTTGTCTCCAACGGTAATACACAGCGTCTTAAATGCTCTAATCGCCCATCGCGTCTTACAGAAGAATCGTTGCTCACATGGATTTCAAACAGCTCTGGCTCAACGCCCAAGACCTCTGGGGTGCCCTCGAAAAGCACCCGTTCCTGCAATCCGGCCTGGCGCTGATGCTGCTATTGGTGATCGCGCTGATCCTCGGACGAGTGGCGCGCTATCTGATCCTGCATGCCAGCCGCATGCTCGGGCGCCAGCCGGCGCTGCACTGGATCAACGACTTTCGCCACAACAAGGTGTTTCAGCGTCTGGCGCAGATGACGCCGTCGCTGGTGATCCAGTTCGGTCTGCACCTGGTGCCGGAACTGAGCAAAACCGCGATGACCTTCCTCGGCAACGTGGCGCTGTCCTTCACCATCCTGTTCCTGCTGCTGTCGGTCAGCGCCCTGCTCAATGCGTTGCTGGACATCTATGCGCGCACCGAACACGCGCGCACCCGCTCGATCAAGGGCTATGTGCAACTGGCGAAAATGGTCTTGTACGTGTTTGGTGCGATCATCATCGTCGCCACCCTGATCGACCGTTCGCCGTTGTTGCTGCTGTCCGGTCTGGGTGCGATGTCGGCGGTGATTCTGTTGGTCTACAAGGACACCCTGCTGTCGTTCGTCGCCAGCGTACAGCTGACCAGCAACGACATGCTGCGGGTCGGCGACTGGATCGAAATGCCGCAAGTCGGTGCCGATGGCGACGTGGTCGACATCACCTTGCACACGGTCAAGGTGCAGAACTTCGACAAAACCATCGTCTCGATCCCGACCTGGCGCCTGATGTCCGAGTCGTTCCGCAACTGGCGCGGCATGCAGCAGTCCGGCGGGCGACGGATCAAGCGCAGCCTGTTTATCGACGCCAGCGGTGTGCGTTTCATCCGCGACGATGAAGAAGAAAAACTCTCTCAGGTGCACCTGCTGACCGCCTACATGGGCCGCAAGAAAGCCGAACTCAAAGCGTGGAACGAGGCGCAGGGTAATGTAGCGGCGATGGCGGCCAACCGTCGGCGCATGACCAACATCGGCACCTTCCGCGCTTATGCGCTGGCGTATCTGAAAAGCCATCCCGAGATCCAGCCGAACATGACCTGCATGGTGCGCCAGATGCAGACCACGGCGCAGGGCATTCCACTGGAAATCTACTGCTTTACGACCACCACGGTGTGGGCCGATTACGAGCGGATTCAGGGTGATATTTTCGATTATCTGCTGGCGGTGCTACCGGAGTTTGGCTTGAGCCTGTATCAGCAGCCGAGTGGCGGGGATTTGCGTTCGGGGTTGTTGCCGGCGGTGCTGGGTTCGGCGCACATTGCGGAACAACAAAAACACCTCATGTAACCCACGATCAGTGTAGGAGCTGCCGAAGGCTGCGATCTTTTGATTTTAAAGATTAAAAGATCGCAGCCTTCGGCAGCTCCTACACCGGGTCATGCGGTGCGGCGGATACCCAACCGGCTGATCCATACGGCCGCGAGGATGACGCTGCCGCCCAGCAACAATCGCCCCAGCTCTTCGTGCTGATTCCAGATCAGCAGATTCAGCAGCAGCCCCACCGGCACATGCAGGTTGTTCATCACCGCCAGCGTGCCGCCGTTGACCATGCACGCGCCCTTGTTCCACCAGTACATGCCCAGCGCGGTGGAGACCAGGCCGAGAAACAGCAACACACCCCACTGCAGCGGTGCTTCGGGCAGGAAGTTGGCTTTGCCGAACAGCAGAAACGCCGGCAACACCACCGCCAGTGCGCCGAGGTAGAAGAAGCCGAAACGCCGGTAATGCGGCAGGTCGCTCGGGTGTTTCGCCACCAGATGCTTGTACAGCACCTGGCCGGCGGCGTAGGTGAAGTTCGCCAGTTGCAGCAACAGGAAACCCATGAAGAAATCCGGGTTGATCCGATCAAAACGAATCACTGCCGCACCGCCCACCGCTACCAATGCAGCGACCAGCGCCCATGGATTGAAGCGTCGGTTCAACGCATCTTCGATCAACGTCACATGCAACGGTGTGAGGATGGTGAACAGCAGCACCTCCGGCACCGTCAATACGCGAAAGCTCAGGTACAGGCAGACGTAGGTGATGCCGAACTGCAATGCGCCGATCAACAGCATGCCGCGCATGAACGCCGGTTCCACCGAACGCCAGCGGGTCAACGGAATGAACACCAGCCCGGCCAGCACCACGCGCACCAGCACTGCGAAGTAGCTGTCGACATGCCCGGCGAGGTATTCGCCGATCAGACTGAAGGAAAACGCCTGGATCAGCGTGACAAAAAGTAGATAGCCCATGGTCGCCTCTGTTTCGAATGGCGGCGACGATAGCGGTTTTTGCGCCAGACCGCGAACCTCAGGCAACACTGAACCCTGTGGGAGCGAGCTTGCTCGCGAAGGCATCGTGTCAGTCGACGAATATTTGACTGACACACCGCCTTCGCGAGCAAGCCCGCTCCCACAGGGGATACACGTTGCTCAGATAATCTCAGGCAAAAAAAAGCCCGATTTCGCTTAAGCGTTCAATCGGGCTACAGCACTCAGGAGCAACAAGTGCAAAGGGAGGTTCGATGCGCGTAGAGCCTTGAAGGGGTTGCGCCAGGTCACTTAAACAAGCGGCGATTATCTGGCGATTAACCTATCAAGCGACTTGGGACAGTTTGGCGTTGGCCTGATTCAAGCCCTTCTCCTGGAAGTCGCCGCCCAGGTTCATGCCTTCGGCGTGAATGAAGGTCACGTCGTGGATGCCGATGAAGCCCATGACCTGGCGCAGGTACGGTTCCTGATGGTCGGCCGGGCCGCCGGCGTAGATCCCGCCGCGAGCGGTGAGCACGTAGGCACGTTTGCCGCTGAGCAGGCCTTGCGGGCCGGTTTCGGTGTACTTGAAGGTCACACCGGCACGCAGCACGTGGTCGAGCCAGGCTTTCAGAGTGCTCGGGATCGCGAAGTTGTACATCGGCGCTGCCATCACCAATACGTCGGCGGCCAGCAACTCTTCGGTCAATTCGTTGGAGCGGTCCAGCGACGATTGTTCGTCGGCGTTGCGCTGTTCGGCAGACTTCATCCAGCCACCCAGCAGGTTGGCGTCCAGGTGGGGTACCGGGTTCACGGCGAGGTCACGCACGGTGATCTGATCGTTGGGGTGCGCCGCTTTCCACTGACCGATGAAGGTCTGGGTCAGTTGACGGGAAACCGAGTCTTGCTGGCGGGCGCTGCTTTCGATGATCAGAACGCGGGACATGGTGTGTAGTCTCCATCCGAGAATGTTGTAGGTCGATGGAGTGAAGGTTAAACAGGGATGTATCGATGAAAAAGCGCAAATAATTGCTGCAAAGCATCGAATAATTCGTTTAGATGCACTTGCCCCCTGTGGGAGCGAGCTTGCTCGCGAAAGCGGTGTGTCATTCAACAATGATGTCGACTGAAACGGCCACTTCGCGAGCAAGCTCGCTCCCACAAGGGATTGACGCCGTTATTTCGGGCTGCAACTCAGTTCAATGCGCAGCCTGATGATCTCGCGAGAGAACTTGGCCGTGGCGTTCGTATGCTTGCGGGCCGGGACTTCGATGTTGCGCGTACGTGGCGCTTCCGGGCCATTGTTGAAAACGGCTTTGCAGACGGCATCGACATCACCGAAGTTGACCACTTTTATGGAGCCGATGTCCTTGTCGGTGTCATAGGTTTCGTAGTCGATCTTCAAGCCATTGAGATTTTTCTGCACATCGATCGGGTAAGCAAACGCTGACAGCGGCAGCAGCGCCAGCAACACACAACAGAATTTTTTCATTCGCCAGTCTCCATGAGGGACGGCCAGCTTAGGACAAGAGGAGCTATTGATGAAAGCGCCCCGCGTGACCCTTGATCAATGGCGAACATTGCAGGCCGTGGTCGATCACGGCGGCTTCGCCCAAGCCGCCGAGGCACTGCACCGTTCGCAATCGTCGGTGAGTTACACCGTCGCCCGCATGCAGGACCAACTCGGCGTGCCCTTGCTGCGCATTGACGGGCGTAAGGCGGTACTCACCGAAGCCGGTGGTGTACTGTTGCGCCGCTCGCGGCAACTGGTGAAACAGGCCAGCCAACTGGAAGACCTCGCCCACCACATGGAGCAAGGTTGGGAGGCCGAGGTGCGGCTGGTGGTCGATGCGGCCTACCCGAGCGCACGTATCGTCCGGGCGCTGACCGCGTTCATGCCGCAAAGTCGTGGCTGCCGCGTGCGGCTGCGCGAGGAAGTGTTGTCGGGGGTCGAAGAAGTGCTGCTGGAAGGCGTGGCCGATCTGGCGATCACCGGTCTGAGCATTCCCGGCTATCTCGGTGCGGAATTGAGCGATGTCGAATTTGTTGCCGTCGCCCACCCGGACCACGCCTTGCATCGGCTCAATCGCGAACTGAGCTTCCAGGATCTGGAAACCCAGATGCAGGTGGTGATTCGCGACTCCGGGCGCCAGCAGCCACGCGACGTCGGCTGGCTGGGTGCCGAACAGCGCTGGACGGTCGGCAGCCTCGCCACTGCCGCAACGTTCGTCAGCAGCGGACTGGGTTTCGCCTGGTTGCCCCGACACATGATCGAACGTGAATTGAAGGAAGGCACGCTCAAGCTGCTACCGTTGGTTCAGGGCGGCAGCCGCAACCCGAGTTTCTATCTGTACTCGAACAAGGACAAACCGCTGGGCCCGGCGACACAAATCCTCATCGAACTGCTGCGTACCTTCGACACCTTGCCGCTGGACGCACCGTTCGCCGCCCCCGAACAAGCCTGACACGGAGTTCACCGATGGCGTATTTCGAGCACGAAGGTTGCAACCTGCACTACGAGGAATATGGCCACGGTACGCCGTTGCTGCTGGTTCACGGGCTCGGCTCAAGCACCCTGGACTGGGAAATGCAGATTCCGGCACTGTCGGCGCATTACCGGGTGATCGTCCCGGACATACGCGGTCACGGTCGCTCGGACAAACCCCGCGAGCGCTACAGCATCGCCGGTTTCAGCGCTGACCTGCTGGCGTTGCTCGACCACTTGCACCTCGGTCCGGTGCATTACGTCGGGCTGTCGATGGGCGGGATGATCGGCTTTCAGTTCGGCGTCGATCAGCCGCAAAGGCTCAAAAGCCTGACCATCGTCAACAGCGCCCCCGAAGTCAAACTCCGCAGCCGCGACGATTACTGGCAGTGGTTCAAACGCTGGAGCCTGATGCGTGTGCTGAGCCTGGCAACCATCGGCAAGGCGCTGGGCGGCAAACTTTTTCCGAAACCGGAACAGGCTGATTTGCGGCAGAAAATGGCCGAACGCTGGGCAAAAAACGACAAACGTGCTTATCTCGCCAGCTTCGATGCGATTGTTGGCTGGGGCGTTCAGGAACGACTTTCCCGGGTGACCTGTCCAACCCTCATCGTCACTGCCGACCGTGACTACACACCGGTGGCGCTGAAAGAAACCTATGTAAAACTGCTGCCCGATGCGCGGCTGGTGGTCATCGCCGATTCGCGCCACGCCACCCCGCTCGATCAACCCGAACGCTTCAATCAAACGCTGCTGGAGTTTCTCGCCGCAGCCGACATTCAATCTCAGGATCACTGACCCATGCTGAAAAAACTCGCCCTCGCCGCCGGCACCGTGCTGTTCGCTGCCAACCTGATGGCTGCCACCCCGGCCAAAGCGCCGCACGTGCTGCTGGACACCACCAACGGCCAGATCGAAATCGAACTGGACCCGGTCAAGGCGCCGATCAGTACCAAAAACTTTCTGGATTACGTCAACAGCGGCTTTTACACCAACACCATTTTCCACCGCGTGATCCCGGGCTTCATGGCTCAGGGCGGCGGTTTCACGCCACAGATGCAGCAGAAAGAAACCAAGGCGCCGATCAAGAACGAACACAAAAACGGTCTGGCCAACGTTCGCGGCACCTTGTCCATGGCGCGCACCTCCGTACCTGATTCGGCGACCAGCCAGTTCTTCATCAACGTCAAGGACAACGACTTCCTCGACCAGGGTGATGGCTACGCCGTATTCGGCAAAGTGGTCAAAGGCATGGACGTGGTCGACATCATCGTCAACTCGCCAACCACCACCAAACAGGGCATGCAAAACGTGCCTTCCGACCCTGTGATCATCAAGTCGGCCAAAGTCATCGACTAAGCTGTACAGGGCGTTTCGAGCGGCGCAGGCCTGACGCCACGCCGCTCACACCGATAAAAGGAGAGCCCGGCCTCCGGGCGGTTATCTGATGCTCTATCGCCGTTTCGAACAACTGATCGACATATTCCGCGACGCTCCGACGGCGGCTCCGCCCAATCGCGTGCTGCCCTTCTATACCTACTACCTGAAACAAGTCTGGCCGAGCTTTGCCGCTCTGTTGGTGGTCGGTCTGTTTGCTGCGTTGATCGAAGTGGCGCTGTTCAGTTACCTGAGCCGCATCATCGACCTGGCCCAGGGCACGCCCAACCCGAATTTCTTCAGCGACCACGCCCTCGAACTGACGTGGATGGTGGTGGTTGCGCTGGTACTGCGGCCAATCTTTTTCGGCCTGCACGACCTGCTGGTGCACCAGACCCTGAGCCCGGGGATGACCAGCATGATCCGCTGGCAGAATCACAGCTATGTGCTCAAACAGAGCCTGAATTTCTTCCAGAACGACTTCGCCGGGCGTATCGCCCAACGCATCATGCAGACCGGCAACTCGCTGCGTGACTCCGCCGTGCAAGCGGTCGACGCGTTGTGGCATGTGGTGATCTACGCGATCAGTTCGCTGGTGCTGTTCGCCGAAGCCGACTGGCGCCTGATGATCCCGCTGCTGACGTGGATCGCCGCCTACATCGGCGCCCTGTATTACTTCGTGCCACGGGTCAAGGATCGCTCGGTGGAGGCCTCCGATGCGCGCTCGAAACTGATGGGGCGGATTGTCGACGGCTACACCAACATCGCCACGCTGAAGCTGTTTGCCCACACCCATTTCGAACAGCATTACGCCAGGGAAGCCATCGAGGAACAGACGGTCAAGGCGCAGATGGCCGGCCGCGTGGTGACCAGCATGGACGTGGCAATCACCGCCATGAACGGCCTGCTGATCGTCGGCACCACCGCGCTGGCGCTGTGGCTGTGGACGCAGTCGTTGATCACGGTCGGCGCTATCGCGCTGGCTACGGGTCTGGTGATTCGCATTGTCAACATGTCCGGCTGGATCATGTGGGTGGTCACCGGCATCTTCGAAAACATCGGCATGGTGCAGGACGGTCTGCAGACCATCTCACAACCGGTCAGCGTCACTGATCACGAACAGGCCAAACCACTGGCGGTGGCCCGTGGCGAGGTGCGTTTCGAACATGTGGATTTTCACTACGGCAAGAAGAAAGGCATCATCGGCGACCTCAACCTGACCATCAAACCGGGCGAGAAAATCGGTTTGATCGGGCCGTCCGGCGCCGGCAAATCGACATTGGTCAACCTGCTGCTGCGCCTGTACGACGTCGAGGGCGGACGGATCCTGATCGATGGGCAGAATATCGCCGAAGTCGGCCAGGAAAGCCTGCGCGCACGGATCGGCATGATCACGCAGGACACCTCCCTGCTGCACCGCTCGATCCGCGACAACTTGCTGTACGGCAAGCCTGACGCCACCGACGCCGAACTCTGGGATGCGGTGCACAAGGCTCGCGCCGACGAGTTCATTCCGTTGCTGTCGGACGCCGAGGGCCGCACCGGTTTCGATGCGCACGTCGGCGAGCGCGGGGTGAAGCTGTCCGGCGGCCAGCGCCAGCGCATCGCGATTGCCCGGGTGCTGCTCAAGGACGCGCCGATCCTGATCATGGACGAAGCGACCTCGGCACTGGATTCGGAAGTCGAAGCAGCGATCCAGGAAAGCCTCGAAACCCTGATGCAAGGCAAAACCGTGATCGCCATCGCTCACCGCCTCTCGACCATCGCCCGCATGGATCGGCTGGTGGTGCTGGAAAACGGCAAGATCGCCGAGAGCGGCACCCACGCCGAATTGCTCGCCCATCGCGGGTTGTATGCGCGGTTGTGGGCGCACCAGACCGGTGGATTTGTCGGGATCGATTGATCACAAAAAATCTGACTTTGTGAACTTTTGTGGCGAGGGAGCTTGCTCCCGTTCGACTGCGCAGCAGACGCAAAGCCCGCCAACTGTGCGAGTCTGACACTACCGGTGCAGATAGTTTTGGGACAGCTTCGCTGTCCAGCGGGAGCAAGCTCCCTCGCCACACAATGTTTGTCCGCCAAAAAACCGCCCCAGCCCGCCAACCACGGGCTCTGGCGGTTTTTTCATGCCTGCTGGAAATCCATCCAAAGCCTGCTGTACTCAGCCAAGGCTCCAGCAGGGAGCCTGTCGTAAATCTGCAAGGAAGCACAACTCGATACAGTCTCGATAGCACGCCTATCAAGGACTCTCTCATGTCTCTGTTCAAACGTTCAGTCACTGAGTTGTTGGGTACGTTCTGGCTGGTTCTGGGTGGATGCGGCAGTGCAGTGCTCGCTGCGTCTTCGCCCTTGGGCATTGGAGTGCTGGGGGTGGCCCTGGCGTTTGGTCTGACGGTGCTGACCATGGCGTTCGCCATTGGCCACATCAGCGGATGTCATCTCAACCCGGCCGTCTCGGTCGGTCTGTTCGTTGGCGGCCGGTTTCCGGCCAAAGAGTTGCCCGCCTATATCATCGCGCAGGTGCTCGGCGCGATTCTCGCCGCGGCGCTGATTGCGCACATTGCCAGCGGCAAGGAGGGTTTCGATATTGCCGCAGGTCTGGCCTCCAATGGGTATGGCGAGCACTCGCCGGGCAAATACTCGATGGCCGCAGGCTTTGTCACCGAACTGGTGATGACCGCCATGTTCGTGATCATCATCCTTGGTGCCACCGACAAACGCGCTCCGGCGGGCCTTGCACCGATCGCCATCGGCCTGGGTCTGACGTTGATTCACCTGATCTCGATCCCGGTCACCAACACCTCGGTCAACCCGGCGCGCAGCACCGGGCCGGCGCTGATGGTCGGCGGCTGGGCGATCGCGCAGTTGTGGATGTTCTGGGTCGCGCCGCTGCTGGGCGCGGTGGTGGGCGGCGGAATCTATCGCTGGCTGGGTAAAGAGGAATCCTGAAACCACTACCTCCCCTGTAGGAGCTGCCGGAGGCTGCGATCTTTTGACTTTTAAAGAGCAAAAGATCGCAGCCTCCGGCAGCTCCTACAGGGATCTAGGCTTGGCGGTAAGGCAAGGCTGTTCTGGCTTCCTCGGCGTACGCAAGGACGCCAGCGCGCTCTTGCTGCAGAAAATCCTTCACCGCCGCTTTCAACCCGGGATGGCGCAGGTAGTGCCACGAATGCGTGATCACCGGTTCAAAGCCGCGAATCAGTTTATGTTCACCCTGGGCCCCCGCATCAAAGCGCTGATACCCCTGGGCAATCGCGTAATCCATGCCTTGATAGAAACACGTCTCGAAATGCAGCCGGTCAAACTCGGCCAGACATCCCCAATAGCGTCCATAGAAGCTGTCGCCCCCGACCAGACTGAAGGCCATCGCCACCGGCCGTGAACCCTGCCTGGCGAAGACCACCCGAATCGCCTCCGGCATCCGCGCAGCCAGCAGACTGAAGAACTCGCGCGTCAGGTACGGCGCCTGTCGGCGCACGGCATAAGTGTTGGCATAGCAGGCGTAGACAAAATCCCATTGCGCCTCGTCCAGCTCACGCCCTTCCAGCCATTCGAATTCGAAGCCCTGCCCCGCCACTTGCTCGCGCTCCTTGCGCATCTGCTTGCGCTTGCGCGAGCTGAGCACGTCGAGAAAATCCTGAAAGTCCCGGTAACCGCGATTCTGCCAGTGGTACTGACAGCCGATGCGTTGCAGCCAGCCCGGTTGCTCGGCCATGGCGGCGTCGGTGAACGGGTCGGTGAAATTGACGTGAGCGCTGGAAAGTTCTTCGATTTCCAGATAACCCGGCAGGCTCTTGAGCAGTTCGAATCCGTCCTCGACATTCGCCGCCAGCAAGCGCGGGCCACTGACCGGACTGAACGGCACCGCTGTCAGCAGCTTGGGGTAGTAATCGATCCCGGCGCGCGCGCAGGCATCGGCCCAACCGTGATCAAAGACGTACTCGCCGTAGGAATGCCATTTGCGATAACTGGGCAGCGCGGCGATCAACCGATTGTCTTCAACATGCAGCAGATGCTCGGGTTGCCAGCCGGTGTGCGGGCCGACGCTGCCACTGTCTTCCAGTGCGCCGAGGAACGCATGGCGCAGAAACGGCTGGTTCTCGGGCACCAGCGCATCCCAGGTCGCGGGGGCGATTTCTGACAGGTTTTGCACACGTTGCAACGGCATCCACTAGCTCTCCACATCTTGGCGTCAAAGCCCCGCGAGTATCGCTGATCAGCTTCCATTGCACACGCTCATTCGGGCGACAGTGCTCTGGCTCAATAGTTCACGAAGACTTTGCATCGTCATCGACATGACATCACTTAGCCACTGCTCTGTCATAAACCATCGCGATACTCGCTCCTGTTTTTAGAGCGCCGGGGTCTACCCGGACACTGTTTTCCGACGTGCGCGTCGGTGTGCCCAGGATGGTTCAGCCATCCCTCTCATCTTCGGAGATTGCTATGCGTCTTGCTTCCACGAAAACTGCGGCGGCCCTGTGCGGTGGCCTGTTGCTGGCCATGAGCGTTCCGGCCAGTGCTGCAGTCGACGCCAAACTGCTCGACATGCTCAAGGCTAACGGTTCCATTTCCCAGGCGCAGTACATTGAACTGCAAACTGAACTGGCCAAGGATCAGAAGGCTCAGCAAATCGCGCAGCAGGCGCAGCAAGAGACCAACGAGCAAATCGCGGCAACCGCGAAGAAAACCAATGAGCTGAGCTCCTTCGACCAGAAACTTGCCTGGGCCGCCAAGACCCAGTTCAAGGGTGACGTGCGTATCCGTCAGGAGACCGTCAAGATCGACGGTGAATCCAACAATGGTGGTCGCGACAAGGATCGCCAGCGTATCCGTGCCCGCCTCGGCGCCTACACCGAGATCAACCCGCAAGTCGACACCGGTATCCGTATTGCCACCGGCGGCGGCGACGATGCCCGTTCGACCAACCAGGACATGGACAACTACTTCGACAAGAAGCAGATCTGGCTCGATCTGGGTTACATCGACTACCACCCCGATGCCATCAAGAACCTGCACGTGATCGGCGGCAAGATGCTGCAACCGTGGGTCAGCATGGGCGATGTGATCTGGGACAGCGACATCAACCCGGAAGGTCTGGCCGTGACCTACAAATACCCGCTGGGCAGCAGCGCCGAACTGTTCGGCAGCCTGGGTAACTACACCCTCAAGGACAATGTCGACGGCGAAGGCGTGCAATTTCGCCACGACCTGCGCCTGACCGCTGGCCAGTTGGGCAGCCGCTTCGCGATCACCGACAACCTGAAACTGACCCTGGGCGGCAGCGTCTACGCCTACCAGAACGACGAGGACAGCCGTTGCACCGGGACGTCCACACCGTGCGCACTGTCGGTCAACGGCAACTCGGCCAACAACGAATTCCGTCTGTACGAGGGTTTCAGCCAGATCGATATCGGTGGTTTGCCAATGCCGCTGTCGTTCTACGGCCAGTACGTGAAGAACAACGATGCGGTGACCGATGCCGACACTGCGTGGCTGGTCGGCGCCAAGTCGAAAGTCTTCGGCCTGAACCTGGACTACAACTATCGTGACGTACAGCGTGACGCCGTGGTCGGCGCGTTCACCGACTCCGACTTCGCCAACGGCACCACCGGTTCGCGCGGCCACAAGTTCAAGGTCGGTTACGACATCGACAAGAACTTCGCCATCGGCGCGACCTACTTCCTGACCAAGGCCGACTTCTCCAGCCGTACCCAGCGTGACGCAGACACCAACACCCTGCAGCTGGACGCGGAAGCGAAGTTCTAAAAAGCGTCACCTGTAGCCTGACGCGGGCGGGACGATCCCCATCATCCGTTCGTTTCATCCGCGTCGGGCTATTTTTTGCAGGATGCAAAAAACATGTAGGAGCTGCCGGAGGCTGCGATCTTTTGATCCTTGAAAACAAGATCAAAAGATCGCAGCCTCCGGCAGCTCCTACAGGAGATTATCTTTGCGGCGTTGCTCGGCCAGGCGCTCAGCCAGCGCATCCATACCCTCTTGCGGCTTCTCCGGCATCGCCTTCAACGTGGCCTGCATCAAACGCATCTGGCGAATGAAACGCCGGCAGTTAGGGCAGAACATCAGGTGATGGCGCACCAACAGTCTCTCGCGAAAGCTCAACTGGCCATCGAGGTAATCGCTGGAGCGCGCTACTTGTTCCTTGCAGGTCAGCATTCGCCGGTCTCCTCAAAATGCTCCACCGTGGCGAAGACTTTCAGCCGCGCACGATGCAGCAGCACACGGACATTGGAGAGCGAGATCTCCAGAAGATTACAGATCTCCTCCAGCTCCAGGCCCTGACGCTCGCGCAGCAGCAAAACACTGCTTTGCAGTTCCGACAGGCTGAGCAAGGTGTGCTCCAGGCAGTCGCGCAATTCGCTTTCCGTCAGCAAGGCTTCCGGCGTGTCCTGATGCCAGGCGAACGGCGCCACCAGCCAATGACCGTCACCGGGAGAAAAGCGATCATCGTCGATGGTGCCGTGGGGTGACGGCAGATCATCCATCAAGACTTCGCGACGATTTTGTTTGTAGCGGCTCTTGGCCGAGTTGGCAGTGATGGTCAGCAGCCAGGTCTTGAGACTGGAACGGCCCTCGAAGCTACCGATGTGGCGCACCACCGAAAGCCAGGCGTCCTGCACCACTTCTTCGACATGACGTTGGCCGACAATCGCGTAAGCCACAGCGCGCATGGCGCTCTGGTAGGTGCTGACCAGTTCCTTGAAAGCCTTTTGCTCACCGGCCAACAGGCGTTCGAGCAGTTGGGTGTCGTCCGTTGCGGCCATGCGCGCCTCGTTTGCAATACCGATTAACGTTAACCACTCGAACCTGTGGCGAGCGAGCTTGCTCGCGCTCGGCTGCGCAGCAGTCGCAAAAAACCGGCGATTGCGGTTCTTCAACAAGATCGCAATCGCCGGTTTTGGGAGCGCTACGCACTCCAGCGGGAGCAAGCTCCCTCGCCACAAGGGCGGGTAACTCAGCGCTTGCGCAGAATCACGCTGCCGATCGAGTAACCGGCGCCGAACGAGCTCAGCACGGCCAGCGAACCGGCAGCCAGATCGTCCTGATATTTGTGGAAGGCAATCACCGAGCCGGCAGAGCTGGTGTTGGCGTAGGTGTCGAGAATCACCGGGGCTTCTTCTTCGGTGGCTTCACGACCCAGCAGCTTGCGCACGATCAGGTGGTTCATGCTCAGGTTGGCCTGGTGCAGCCAGAAGCGCTTGACGTCGCCGACGTTGAGTTTGTTCTCTTCCAGATGCTCACCGATCAGCTCGGCAACCATCGGGCAGACATCCTTGAACACCTTGCGGCCTTCCTGCACGAACAGTTTGTCACGGGCACCGATGCCCTCTTCCGCGGCGCGGTTGAGGAAGCCGAAGTTGTTGCGGATGTTGTTGGAGAACTTGGTCAGCAGTTTGGTGCTGACCACATCGAACTGGTACTTGGAGGTCGCCAGGTCAGCGCGTTCGATGATGACTGCCGTCGCGGCGTCGCCGAAGATGAAGTGGCTGTCGCGGTCGCGGAAGTTCAGGTGACCGGTGCAGACTTCAGGGTTGACCATCAGGATCGCCCGGGCCTGACCCAGTTGCACGCTGTTGGCCGCAGCCTGAATGCCGAAAGTCGCCGAGGAGCAGGCCACGTTCATGTCGAAACCGAAGCCCTGAATGCCCAGTGCTTCCTGGACTTCGATGGCGATGGCCGGGTAGGCGCGCTGCAGATTGGAGCAGGCGACGATCACGCCGTCGATGTCGGCGGCGGTCTTGCCGGCACGTTGCAACGCCTGTTCGGCGGCGCCGATGGCCATCTGGCAGAGGACCGACCATTCGTCGTTGGAACGCTCCGGCAGACGCGGGGCCATGCGTCGCGGATCGAGAATGCCATCCTTGTCCATGACAAAGCGGCTCTTGATGCCAGAGGCCTTTTCGATGAACGCGGCGCTGGATTCAGTCAGCGCCTGGACTTCACCGCGGGCGATGGCATCGGCGTTGTCGGCGTTGAACTGCGCGACGTAGGTATTGAAAGACTGCACCAGCTCTTCGTTGGAAATGCTGTTGGCCGGGGTGTACAGGCCGGTGCCGCTGATGACGACGTTATGCATGGTCGTTTCTCTAATCTGTTCAGGCAGAAAGCGCTGGCACCGACGTACCAACACACAAAGGGTCTGTTCCCGTCCGGGGACGCTGACCTGGCATCGCTTTATTCCGCCACGTGACCCGGCCGAAGGCTCTGGGTCACGAAACCGGCGTTTATGGTCGCGAAGTTTGCCATAAACCCAAGGTTTTGGCGCCTCTCCCGCTAAACGCACTCCCTGTAGGAGCTGCCGAAGGCTGCGATCTTTTGATCTTGATCCTTTAAAAAGCAAAATCAAAAGATCGCAGCCTTCGGCGGCTCCTACAAAGTCCTTGCCTGTCGCGGGTTCAAGCCTCGACCTGACTCCATTGCTTGCTCAGCCGCTTGTCCGAGATCGGCACTTTCGTTCCCAACTGCTGGGCGAACAGCGACACCCGGTATTCCTCCAGCCACCAGCGGTACAACTCCAGCTGCGGATCGCGCTTGCCTTCCTGGGCATGTTTCGCCGCGCGGGTCTGGTATTGCGCCCAGAGGCCGGCCAATTCACCGCTCCAGACGCGATCCTTCTGTACTTGCGCACCGAGTTTTTCGAAACGCTGCTCGACCGCCTTCAGATAGCGCGGCAGCTCCTTGAGCCATTGCATCGGCGTTTCCCGGACAAACCCCGGATACACCAGATGGCTGATTTGCTGCTTGATGTCATTCAGCGCCACAGCCTGAGCCAGATCGATCTTGCCCTTGAAGCGTTTTTGCAGGCCGTGCCACAGCTTGAGGATCTCCAGCGTCAGCCGCGCCACGCGCTCGGCGTGTTCGGTCCAGCTGCCGCGTTTGCGTTCAGCCAATGCGGCGAGCCCGGCACCGTCACGGGGTAACGGGTCTTCGCCTTCCAGAATGCAGCTGTCGAGACTGGCCAGCAGAATGTCTTCGACCAGTGCATCCACTCGGCCCAACTCGCGATATAGCAGGCCCAACTCGGTGATGCCCGGCAGTTTGCTGCGCAGGAACTTCGCCGGCTCCGCCAGTTGCTGCATCAGCAGCCGCTGCAAGGCGCGGCGATGCTGGAATTCGGCTTCGGCCGGGGTCGAAAACCGCCCTTCCTTGACCGTGCCGCCCTCTTCCACCAGCGCCGGATAGACCGTCATCGACAGGCCGGCAATCTTCTGCTGAGTCTTTTCCGCCACCGGGGCAAACACTTTGGCCTCCACCGGTTGCTGACTTTTCGCACTTTGCGGCACGGCCAAAGCCGCTTGGCTGGCTTCGGCGAAGCGCGCGGTGAGCTCGGCCAGATCGCGGCCCTCGCCGAGGAACTTGCCTTGGCCGTCGACGATTTCCAGGTTCATCCGCAGATGGCTTTCGACCTGCTGCGCCGCTTCCGCCCAAGCCTCATCGCTTACTCGGGCGCCGGTCATGCGCAGCAGTTCGCGACCCAGCGATTGCGGCAACGATCCTTCAGCGAAGCTCATGCGCTGCAACGCCGCCTTGATGAAGTCCGGCACCGGCACGAAGTTTTTGCGCAGGGCTTTCGGCAGATTGCGCACCAGCGCAATGCACTTGGCCTCGATCAGCCCCGGCACCAGCCATTCCAAACGCTCCGGCGGCAGCATCGGCAGCAGCGGTGCCGGCACGCGCAGGGTCACGCCGTCGCGCGGGTGATTGGGTTCGAAGTGGTAGCTGAGCGCCAGCTCCAGATCGCCGATGTGCAACGCGTCCGGGTAGTCGCGCGCGGTGACTTCGCTGGCCTCGCGGGCCAGCACGTCCTCTTCGCGCATGATCAGCAGCTGTGGGTTCTTCTGGCTGTTGACCCTATACCAACTGTCGAAGGTCGCGGTCTGGTGAATCTCCGCCGGCAACCGCGCATCGTAGAACGCGTACAGGGTTTCTTCGTCAGCGAGAATGTCGCGGCGCCGGGCCTTGGCTTCCAGTTCGTCGAGCTGTTCGAGCAATTGTTTGTTGGCGCTCAGGCATTTGGCTTTCGACTGAATCTCGCCACGCACCAGGCCCTCGCGGATAAACAGCTCACGCGACACCACCGGATCCACCGGGCCGTAATGCACAGGACGGCGACCGACCACGATCAGCCCGAACAGGGTGATCTGCTCGTAGGCCACGACCTGGCCGCGCTTCTTCTCCCAGTGCGGTTCGAAGTGGTTTTTCTTGATCAGGTGCCCGGCCAGCGGTTCGATCCAATCGGCGTCAATCTTGGCGACCATGCGCGCATAGAGCTTGGTGGTTTCCACCAGTTCGGCGGTCATCAGCCACTGCGGACGTTTCTTGCCGATGCCCGACGACGGATGAATCCAGAAGCGCCGTTGCCGGGCACCGAGGTAATCGCCGTCTTCGGTTTTCTGGCCGATCTGGCTGAGCAGGCCGACCAGCACCGCTTTGTGCAGTTTCGGATAATCCGCCGGCTCTTTATTCAGGCTCAACTGCATGTCGCGGCAGATCAGGCTCAACTGGCGATGGGAATCGCGCCACTCGCGCAGGCGCAGGTAATTGAGGAAATTCTTCCGGCACCAGTTACGCAGTGGGCTGGCCGTCAGCGCTTGGCGCTGTTCTTCAAAACCACGCCACAGATTGACCAGACCGGCGAAGTCCGAATCGCTGTCCTTCCACTGCGCGTGGGCCTGATCCGCCGCTTGCTGACGCTCCGGCGGACGCTCGCGCGGGTCTTGAATCGACATCGCACTGGCGACGATCAGCACTTCCTGCAGGCTGCCGAGTTTCGCCGCTTCCAAGAGCATACGGCCCATGCGCGGGTCCACCGGCAGGCGCGCGAGCTGGCGACCGAGCGGGGTCAGCTGGCTGTTGCGATCCACCGCCGAGAGCTCTTGCAGCAGGTTGAAACCGTCGCTGATCGCCTTGCCGTCCGGCGGCTCGATGAACGGGAATGCAGTGATTTCGCCGAGACGCAGGTGCAGCATCTGCAAGATCACGGCGGCAAGGTTGGTACGCAGAATTTCCGGATCGGTGAATTCCGGGCGACCGAGAAAATCCTCTTCGCTGTACAAGCGCACGCAAATACCAGGCTCGACCCGGCCGCAACGACCCTTACGCTGATTGGCGCTGGCCTGGGAAATCGCTTCGATCGGCAACCGCTGGACCTTGGCGCGATAGCTGTAGCGACTGATGCGCGCGGTGCCGCTGTCAATCACGTACCGGATGCCCGGCACGGTCAACGAGGTCTCGGCGACGTTGGTCGCCAGCACCACGCGGCGTCCCGGATGCGACTGAAAAATCCGCTGCTGTTCAGCCGGCGACAGGCGCGCGTACAGCGGCAGGATTTCGGTGTGTTTGAGCTGGGCCTTGCGCAGCATGTCGGCAGCGTCGCGAATCTCGCGTTCGCCGGGCAGGAACACCAGCACATCGCCGGGACTGCGGCGTTCGCTGCGCTCGTAAGCGGCAATTTCGTCGAGGGTGGCGAGGATCGCTTGATCCACGGTCAGGTCGTCTTCGACGCGGTTGCCTTCTTCATCCTGCTCAAGCGTCAGCGGGCGATACCAGGTTTCAACCGGGAAGGTGCGGCCGGACACCTCGACAATCGGCGCGTCATCGAAATGCTTGGAGAAGCGCTCCAGATCGATGGTCGCCGAGGTGATGATGACTTTCAAGTCCGGACGACGCGGCAGCAGGGTTTTCAGGTAACCGAGCAGGAAGTCGATGTTCAGGCTGCGTTCGTGGGCTTCGTCGACGATGATCGTGTCGTAGCGTTCCAGATAACGGTCGTTCTGGGTTTCCGCCAGCAGGATGCCGTCGGTCATCAGTTTGATCAGGGTGTTGGCATCGCTCTGATCTTCGAAACGCACCTGATAACCGACCAGCGCGCCCAGTGGCGTACCGAGTTCTTCGGCGACCCGGCTGGCCACACTGCGCGCCGCGATTCGGCGCGGCTGGGTGTGGCCGATCAAGCCATGCTGACCGCGACCGATTTCAAGACAGATTTTCGGCAACTGGGTGGTTTTACCCGAACCGGTTTCGCCGGCGATGATCAGGACCTGATGCTTCTCCAGCGCAGCCTTGATCTCATCGCGCTTGGCGGCGATTGGCAGGCTGTCGTCGTAACGAATCACCGGCAGGCTGGCACGGCGCGCCAGCACCTGATCACTGGACGCCTGCAGACGCGTCACCCACTGGGCCAGTTTGGCCTCGTCGGGTTTCTTGCGCAGCTCGAGCAACTGCCGCCGCAGCCGGTGACGGTCGGCGAGCATGGCGTGATCAAGGTTTTTCAGCAGTTTGTCGATGGAGGGCGATTCGTCGGTCATCGGGTACGCAATTCAGTCGTCTATATGTGCAGGGGGCGGATTGTCGCAGATTTGCTCTCGATTGACCTGCTTCCCCTGTAGGAGCTGCCGCAGGCTGCGATCTTTTGATCTTGTTTTTAAAAATCAAAGTCAAAAGATCGCAGCCTGCGGCAGCTCCTACAGGATTGAGGTGACAACGGGTTATTCGTTATCCAGTCCTTTGCGGCGATAAGGAAAGACGTCGATGACTTTCCCGGCGCGAATCGCCTCCTGCAGACCCTTCCAGTAATCGGCGTTGTACAGCTCGCCGTGCAGTTGATCGAACAGTTTGCGCTGCCCGGCATCGGCGAACAGGAACGGCGGAAACTCTTCCGGGAACACGTCCAGCGGCCCGATCGAATACCACGGCTCGGAAGCCATTTCGTCCTCGGGGGTGCGCGGCGCGGGGATGTGGCGAAAGTTGGCTTCGGTCAGGAAACAAATCTCGTCGTAATCGTAAAACACCACCCGCCCGTGACGGGTAACGCCGAAGTTCTTCAGCAACATGTCGCCGGGGAAGATATTGGCCGCCGCCAGTTGCTTGATCGCCAGCCCGTAATCCTCCAGCGCCTCGCGCACCTGCGCGTCGTTGGCGTTGTCCAGATAGAGGTTGAGCGGGGTCATGCGGCGCTCGGTCCAGCAGTGGCGGATCAGCACCGTGTCGCCTTCGACCGAGACCGTCGACGGCGCGACTTCCAGCAGTTCTTCCAGGCACGCCGGATCGAACTTGCTCAATGGAAAACGGAAGTCGGCAAATTCCTGGGTATCGGCCATGCGCCCGACGCGGTCGACACTTTTCACCAATCGGTATTTCTCGATCACCGTCGCCCGGTCGACGTTTTTCGACGGCGAGAAACGGTCCTTGATGATCTTGAACACGGTGTTGAAGCCCGGCAGGGTGAACACGCTCATGACCATGCCGCGCACGCCCGGCGCCATGATGAACTGATCGTCGGTGTTGGCCAGGTGATTGATCAGCGCGCGGTAGAACTCGGACTTGCCGTGTTTGTAGAAGCCGATCGAGGTGTACAGCTCAGCGATGTGCTTGCCCGGCAGAATGCGCCGCAGGAAACCGATAAACTCCGCCGGCACCGGCACATCGACCATGAAATACGAACGGGTGAAAGAGAAGATGATCGACACATCGGCTTCGTCGGTGATCAGCGCGTCGATCTGAATCCCGCGGCCTTCGCGGTGCAGCAGCGGAATCACCAGCGGCCACTGCTCGTCGCGGGTGTAGATGCGCCCGACCAGATAGGCGCCTTTGTTGCGGTACAGCACCGAGGAAAACAGCTCGACGCTCAGCTCCGGATCCTTGCACACCCAGTCCGGCAAATTCTCGCGCAGTTGCGCTTCGAGGCGCTGCAGATCGCCGGGCAGATCGGCGTAATCCTCGCTGAAACGGTAGTCGGCAAAGATGCTCGCAAGCATCGACGACAGCTGACCTTGCGGCTTGTAGGTGCGGGTTTGCGCAGCCCGGGCGCGGCGCAGGCTCGGCCGGGTGGTGTGGATGAACATGCAGCCGTCGCTGATCAGGTCGTGGCTGAACAGCCCGCAGAAGATCGAGTTGTACCAGGTCTCGGACAGCTCATCGTCGAAGCGCAGGTCGATTACGCTGATGTAGGCGCTTTTCACCAACGGCCAGCTGCCGACATTCATCAACGTCTCGTCGTCGAAATGATCGCGCAGGCGGGCGATGGTTTCGCCGACCTTTTCCTCGTAGAGATTGATCCGCGCCGCCGAGGCGGTCTGCGTTTCCTGCCAGCGCGCCTGCTCGAAGCGCTCGCGCGCGCCATCGGTAATCCGCCGGAAGTGCTCGCGGTAATCGTCAAAGCCATCGAGGATCATGCGGGCGATGTCGATGGCTGGCCATTGCTGCGGCATAGATGAGACCTCGGCGTGCAAGTGGAAATCTGTGCCTGAGCTTAGCCACGGAACCGGGTGCAGGTGAAGTGCAATTTCTGCCAAAACCGGAACGCCAGCGCACATCGCTGGCATTTTTCACCAGGCAACCCGCTGCTGAGAATTAAATGCCCGATTAGCGGTTGCCATCGCCGGGGCGCTCGGCAACACTCTCGTCCCGATCAAGGAAGGAGTGCCATCGTGAGCGCTGTCGATATTTTCCGCATGCTGTCGCTGGCAGCCATCTGGGGCGCGAGTTTCCTGTTCATGCGCATTATTGCGCCGGTCATCGGCACCATTCCGACTGCGTTCTTTCGGGTGTCGATAGCGGCCGTCGGGCTGCTGGTGATTCTCGGGTTGATGCGCATCAGCTGGGACTTCAAAGGCAAGCTTAAAACCGTGATGTTGCTGGGCGTGATCAATTCGGGGATTCCGGCAACGCTGTATTCAGTCGCGGCGCAGGTGTTGCCGGCGGGTTACTCGGCAATCTTTAACGCCACCACGCCGTTGATGGGCGTGTTGATTGGCGGGCTGTTTTTCAGTGAAAAACTCACTGCCGCGAAGCTGACCGGGGTGTTTCTCGGCTTGTTCGGTGTCGGCGTGCTGACGCGCGCAGGTCCGGTGGCTTTTGATCTGCCATTGCTCATGGGCGCCCTCGCCTGCCTGCTTGCCACCACCTGCTACGGCTTCGCCGGATTTCTCACGCGACGCTGGCTGGATCACAGCGGCGGGCTCGACAGTCGTCTCTCGGCGGTGGGCAGCATGCTCGGCGCTTCGCTGTTTCTGTTGCCGCTGTTCGGCTACAGCGTGATCACCGCACCACCGGCAAGCTGGGGCGGCTGGAGTGTCTGGCTATCGCTGCTGGGCCTGGGGCTGGGTTGCACGGCGTTCGCCTACATCATCTATTTCCGCTTGCTCAGTTCCATCGGCCCGGTCAAATCGATGACCGTCACCTTCATGATCCCGGCATTCGGCGTGTTGTGGGGTGCGTTGCTGCTGGATGAGCCGCTGTCGATGGCTCACTTGTACGGCGGGGTGTTGATTGCGCTGGCGTTGTGGTTGGTGTTGAAGCCGGCGGTAGCTACAGCCCGCTGATTTGCGGCGTTGATAAGTCAGTCTTCGCGAGCAAGCCAGCTCCCACAGGAGGAATGCATTCCAATTGTGGGAGCGGGCTTGCCCGCGAAGAGGCCGGCCCAGACACTGAAAATGCCCGGGTCGGCCTGAAAGTTTTCAAGCAGTTCTACGGAACACAAACGCCAGACCGACAATGATCAACAGCATCCCCAGCACACTCAGCGCCGCCAGACGATTGCCGAAAATCAGATAGTCCATCAGCGCCGTCACCGCTGGCACCAGATAGAACAGACTGGTGACGTTCACCAGATTGCCCCGAGCGATCAGGCGGTACAGCAACAGCGTCGCCAGCACCGACACCACCAGTCCCATCCACAACACCGGCACGATGAAACCGGCGCTGTGCTCAAAGTGGAACGGCTGAAACGGTACAAATATCCCGCACAACAACAGTCCGGCCAGGTATTGCACCGGCAGCGTGCCAAGGGGATTGTCGGTGATGCGTTTCTGCATGATCGAACCCAGAGTCATGCTCGCCAGTGCAAGCAGGCCAAACAGCATGCCGGCCCAGGACATCCCCGCCAGACCGATCCCCTGGTAAACCACCATGATCAGCCCCGCCAAGCCCAGCGCCAGACCGAACATCCGGCTCGCCGAGCGCTGCCGCTCCATCAACACCACGGTGAGGATCGGCTGTACACCCATGATGGTCGCCATCACCCCCGGCGTGACTTTGGTGTTGAGCGCCAGCAGATAGAAAATCTGATACGCCCCCAACAACACCAGGCCCGTTGCAATCGCGAACAGCATCGGTTTGCCGCCCTTGGGCAGCTTCAACTTGAGCAGCGGCGTCAACAGCAGCAGCCCGCACAGGGCGATCACAAAGCGAATCAGCAGAAAGGCAAAGGGCGAGGCATGGGCCAGGCCCCATTTAGAGAAGATCGCACCACTGCTCCACAGCAGAACGAACAGGCTCGTGGACATCGCCGCGAGCGCGGATTTTTTCGAAAGGACAAACATGAATACCACCTGTAGTCAGGCAAATAGCCAACTCAGCCGAGGCTGAAATTCAGTAGGTGTTTCTGGCGGGCGCAGGGGGTCAGCGGAGAATGCCGATCAGCCCGCAACGCCAACGCCCGGCGGTGATACGACGACGCACACCGGCGTGCTACTGACAGGTGGAGGGTAATGACTGATCTGCCCAGGCTGCTGATTCCCGCACGGCACGACGCCAGCGTTGACCGCTGAATCGACTACCGCGTTGATGAGGGATGCAGGCATTGGGCTGATCTTTTTTGAAGGGTTTGGAGAGTGAATCAGCTGATTCACGAGCGCCGACTATAACCAGCGTGGGACATGGATTGCAACGATTTGGACAAAGGGCCAGCAGGGACAGTTGGCGGCGAGGTGAATAGGCTGATGAGCAACGGATAGGCCCATTGATGGGGAGACAGGGAATGCTCGGGATCACATGCCAAGGGAACGGACATATTTGCGGTATCAGGTCTATCGGTCAGAGGCGCGGAAGCAGGCTGCTATCGTTACCCTTCAACTACAGCTTCAGTTGGAACGCCATGGTCCGACTGCCATCGATTTGTCGAAAGTACGTTTCGAACCTATCGACCAACAAGCACTTCAGGCATCAACTTTCTGGAGAGACCAGCACTTTTGCTGGAATGAGGTCATTGAGTGGAAAGGTCGAGAGCCTTTATCTCTGGACATCGCTATCTGGTTTGAAGAGGAACTGTGCGGGCTGTGTTTCGCAAATCCAAATGCCAGCAAAAACAGAATACGAATTGTGCGCCTGGAGGGACGCCCCTACGAATCCCATCCGTTAAAAAGACGTATCGGGGCACTGGCGATGATTGTGATTGAACAATACGCCCAACTCATAGGCAGCAAGGTTCTCGAGATCCAAGAACCTTTGAAGGGCGCGATTTCACACTATCAAGAGCTTGGCTTCGGCTTCGACGCTGGTGGCCGCCTTGTCAAAACCCTGGAGAACCTAGTATCGTGAAAACTGTTCAATTATCGATCAACACAGGAGGAGAAATGAGCAAATCAACAAAGAAGCCGTCCTCCAGAAAAGAGATACCCCCTCTCGGCAAAAAATCCGATGAGATAACGCTCACTGCGAGTCAGAGGCGTCTGCTGCAGTTACTGATAAAGGGTACTGAAAGCGAAGAGCCGAATGTACTCGCCGCTGGCCGACTTTAGATTTATCAGCAGACGAAAAACCGCTCACCAGGAGCGGTTTTTTTATTTCAACACCCAGCCTCAACCAAACAGCCAATACCCCAGCAACGTCAACACCAGCACCGCCAACACCGGACGCAGGATGCGGTAAGCCTTGGGGTTGCGGCGTTTCCATTGTTTGACCACGCCACTGAACTTGTCGCTGAAGCTCTTGCTCCAGGCATAAGCCTGGTTAATGCCGCCGACACGTTCGTCATCAAGGTTCTGCGGGGCGGTGGCGCGTCCCAGCCAAGCGCTGATGGCGCGGTTGATGCGGGTCATCAGACGGTTGCTCAATGGGCGTTCGACGTCGCAGAACAGAATGACGCGAGTCTGTTCGGTTTCGTTCTTCACCCAGTGCACGTAGGTCTCGTCGAACATCACGTCTTCACCGTCGCGCCAGGCGTAGACCTGACCGTCGACGAAGATCCGGCAGTCGTCGGAGTTCGGTGTCGACAGGCCCAGGTGATAACGCAGCGAGCCGGCAAACGGATCACGGTGCGGGTTCAGGTGGCTGCCACCGGGCAACAGCGCGAACATCGCGCCTTTGACGTTAGGGATCGCACTGACCAGCGCCACGGTTTTCGGGCACAGGGTTTCGGCCGACGGCAGCGGTTTGTCGTACCACTTGAGGTAGAAACGCTTCCAGCCCTTCTTGAAGAACGAGCCGAAACCAGCGTCGTTGTTCTTCTCCGCGGCGCGAATATAGCCCTCATCGAACAGATGCATGGCCTCGTCGCGAATGGTTTCCCAGTTATCGCGCAGCACATCCAGTTCCGGAAACTTGCTGCGATCCAGATACGGTCTGGACGGCACGCCGGAGAACAGGTACATCAGCGCGTTGTACGGGGCGAACAGCGCCGAGTGGTTGACGAACTGACGCAGGACCGGCAAACGCGCCTTGCCGCGCAAATGCACATAGAGGATGCTGCCCACAAACAGCAGCAACACCAACACCTTGGCGGCTAACGAAAAGGTCATCAACGACTCCTTGAATAAAGACAACGCTGCGCAATGCCCTTTAGCCGGCATGGCAGCCGGCCATGATAAACACTACCGGCCTCGGGCAAAACCCGCTGAACCCAAGATTCAGTGTTGAGAATTGCGCAACAAAGCATTTATTAGCATAACGATCCTGAACCCCGGCTGATCTGAGTCAATTCGACTATTGCTGATTCTCCTGCTCGGTGAACAGATCGCTGAACAACATGCTCGACAGATACCGCTCACCGGAGTCCGGCAAAATCACCACGATGGTCTTGCCCTGCATTTCCGGCTTTTCGGCCAGACGCACCGCCACGGCCATGGCCGCGCCGCATGAGATCCCGCACAGGATCCCTTCTTCCTGCATCAGGCGCAGCGCCATGGCCTTGGACTCGTCATCGGTGACCTGCTCCACCCGGTCAACCATCGACAAATCGAGGTTCTTCGGCACGAAACCGGCGCCAATTCCCTGAATCTTGTGCGGGCTTGGCTTGATCTCTTCTCCTGCCAGGGCCTGGCTGATCACCGGCGAAGAGACGGGTTCTACCGCGACCGACAGAATCGGTTTGCCCTGGGTATTCTTGATATACCGCGAAACGCCGGTGATGGTTCCGCCGGTCCCGACACCTGCGACCAGTACATCGACAGCGCCGTCAGTATCGTTCCAGATTTCCGGACCGGTGGTTTTTTCGTGAATCGCGGGGTTGGCCGGATTATCGAACTGCGACGGCATGAAGTATTTGCCGGTATCACTGGCAACGATCTCGGCAGCCTTCTCGATTGCGCCTTTCATGCCTTTGGCCGGTTCGGTCAGGACCAGCTCTGCGCCGAGGGCCTTGAGCACCTTGCGCCGCTCGATGCTCATTGATGCCGGCATGGTCAGCATCAATTTGTAACCACGGGCGGCGGCAACGAAGGCCAGACCGATGCCGGTATTGCCCGACGTCGGTTCGACGATGGTCATGCCCGGCTTGAGTTTGCCGCTGCTTTCGGCGTCCCAGATCATGTTCGCGCCGATCCGGCACTTGACCGAATAACCGGGGTTGCGCCCCTCGATCTTGGCCAGAATGGTCACGCCACGCGGCGCGATGCGGTTGATCTGCACCAGCGGCGTGTTGCCGATGGAATGGGCGTTGTCAGCGAAAATGCGGCTCATGGCTGGGTCCTTATGCAGCGTTGAATTCAGCCTTTCAAGGTATGCCTGTTGCCTGACACAGTCCAGTCGGGTCGAACGTCTGCGACGCGTAACAGTCAATCGCTTACATCGTTCGGGAATTACCGTCATGAAGCGTCGCTACAGCTGGCCAATAGGGATTTTTGCCGTCGTCGTTGTGCTGCTTATCGCCCTGCACATCGCCCTGCCCTACGTGGTGCGCGATTACCTGAACGGCAAACTGGCCGACATGGGTGATTACCGCGGTCAGGTGACCGACGTCGATCTGGCCCTGTGGCGCGGCGCCTACCGGATCAACGGCCTGAAGATCGTCAAGGTCGACGGCAAGGTGCCGGTGCCGTTCGTCAACGCGCCGGTGATTGATCTGGCGGTCAGCTGGCATTCGCTGTGGTACGACCATGCCGTGGTGGCGCAGGTGCAGTTCTTCAATCCCGAGATCAACTTCGTCGATGGCGGCCCCAACAAGCAGAACTCGCAGACTGGTAAAGGCACCGACTGGCGGGCGCAACTGGGCAAGTTGCTGCCGATCACTCTCGACGAGGTGCAGATCCACGACGGCAAGATCACTTTCCGCAATTTCAACTCCAAACCGCCGGTCAACATGAACGCCAGCAACGTCGAAGCGAGCATCTACAACCTGACCAATGTTGTCGACAAACAGGGCAAACGCGACGCCCGTTTCGAAGGCAAGGCAAAACTGCTCGGCCATGCACCGCTGGAGACCAGCGCCACCTTCGATCCGCTGAGCAACTTCGAAGACTTCCAGTTCCGCCTGCGCGCCCGCGACATCGAACTCAAAAGCATGAACGACTTTGCCTCGGCCTATGGCAAGTTCGACTTCAACGCCGGCCACGGCGACGTGGTCATCGAAGCCCAGGCGAAAAAAGCCCAGGTCAGCGGCTACATCAAACCCTTGCTGCGCGACGTCGAAGTGTTCAACTGGCAGCAGGACGTGGAAAACAAGGACAAGAGCATCTTCCGCTCCGTCTGGGAGGCCATCGTCGGCGGCACGGAAACCGTGCTGAAGAACCAGGCCAAAAACCAGTTCGCCACCAAGGTCGAACTCAGTGGCAACGTGCATCAGCAAAACATCAGTGCGTTCGAAGCGTTTTTGCAGATTTTGCGTAATGGCTTCATTCAGGCTTTCAATGCGCGGTATGAGCGGCCGAAGCCGGATGCGGGCTAATTCTTACGATTAACGACATATCGACCAGACTCTTCAGCCGCCAGCGTGGACTTTTGCTGCAATGAGTCCCAACCAAGACAAGCCAAGGCTAATGACCTTGGCACCGCCTCCCGCCCATTACTGTATCGGCTGATGCTGCGGGCACTGACACCCAGCGCCTCGGCTGCCTGATTCAGTGAGAGTCCGGTACGTGCACGCCAATCGATGAAAATCCGAGTGTTTTCATCGACAGTGTTTTGGGCCAGCGCATCCATATAAAGCGTGTCTGCGCCGATCTGTATATCGGGCTCAAGCCATTCGACCGTCCAGCCATTGTCGTCAAGGGTCGCAGCCGCAAACACTTCGGGATCAAGCAATGGTTGCAGACCTGGATAAGCGTGGATATCTCGGCTCAGGTCAAGGGTCAGATCCTGACCATCAATAAAGGTCAGTTTCAATCGAAAACCTGACAGTGCCTGCACAGCCGTCAGACGAGGCCTTTTCATGGGTAACATCGTTTCCAGTCCTCCAGCAGTTGCACTTGATGAGCCGCAACCCAAGCCAGCGCTTCCTTGATAATCAGCGGCGGTGCCTTGCCCGTCATGACGTCGACGGTTTCAAGGCTCAGCATCACGTCCACACCGCCACCGATCAAGTGGACATGGGGTGGCGGGTGATCCTTCTCACGTAACTGAATGCGGTATTTGTCGCGAAATCGGTATTTAGTCGTCATGCCCGACAGACTATCGCCAAATCGGCGATACCTGAATACTGGCCTCTGGCCGAAACCGAGTCAACATGTGACGCCCCATTCAGAGACTGAATAAGCCGTCTGCGTTCACAGTCGACCGGGCTGCGCGTTATAGTCGGGGCATCCGATTTTTTCGCCCCCGCCCTGCCCGTGCAGGTCGGCGTTACCGTTCGAGGATTAGCAGATGAAGTTCGAAGGCACCCAGGCCTACGTCGCCACCGATGACCTGAAGCTGGCGGTCAACGCCGCCATCACCCTGGAGCGGCCGCTGCTGGTCAAGGGCGAACCGGGCACCGGCAAGACCATGCTCGCCGAGCAACTGGCCGAATCGTTCGGCGCCAAGCTGATCACCTGGCACATCAAGTCCACCACCAAGGCCCATCAGGGCCTGTACGAGTACGACGCGGTCAGCCGTCTGCGCGACTCGCAACTGGGCAACGAAAAAGTCCACGACGTGCGTAACTACCTGAAAAAAGGCAAGCTCTGGGAGGCGTTCGAGTCCGAAGAACGGGTGATCCTGCTGATCGACGAAATCGACAAGGCCGACATCGAGTTCCCGAATGACCTGCTGCAAGAACTCGACAAGATGGAGTTCTACGTTTACGAGATCGACGAGACCATCAAGGCCAAGAAACGTCCGATCATCATCATTACCTCGAACAACGAGAAAGAGCTGCCGGACGCCTTCCTGCGCCGCTGCTTCTTCCATTACATCGCCTTCCCCGACCGTAGCACCCTGCAGAAAATCGTCGACGTGCACTACCCGGATATCAAGAAGGATCTGGTCAGCGAAGCGCTGGACGTGTTCTTCGACGTGCGCAAGGTGCCGGGCCTGAAGAAGAAGCCGTCGACCTCGGAACTGGTCGATTGGCTGAAGCTGCTGATGGCTGACAACATCGGCGAAGCGGTGCTGCGCGAGCGCGATCCGACCAAAGCCATTCCGCCATTGGCCGGTGCGCTGGTGAAGAACGAGCAGGACGTGCAGTTGCTTGAGCGCCTGGCGTTCATGAGCCGTCGCGGTTCTCGCTAAGAGGCTGATGCCATGTTGCTCAACCTGTTCAATGAAATGCGTGCCGCCAAGGTGCCGGTGTCGGTGCGCGAGTTGCTCGACCTGATCAACGCTTTGAAGCAGCGCGTGACCTTCGCCGACATGGACGAGTTCTATTACTTGTCGCGGGCGATTCTGGTCAAGGACGAACGGCATTTCGACAAGTTCGACCGTGCGTTCGGCGCCTACTTCAATGGCCTGGAAAAGCTCGACGATCACTTGCAGGCGCTGATTCCCGAAGATTGGTTGCGCAAGGAATTCGAGCGTTCGCTGACCGATGAGGAACGCGCGCAGATCCAGTCCCTTGGCGGTCTGGACAAGCTGATCGAAGAGTTCAAGAAGCGCCTCGAAGAACAAAAGGAACGCCACGCCGGCGGCAACAAATGGATCGGCACCGGCGGCACCAGCCCGTTTGGCTCCGGCGGCTTCAACCCGGAAGGCATTCGGGTCGGCGATGCCGGCAAGCGTCAAGGCAAAGCGGTCAAGGTCTGGGATCAGCGCGAGTACAAGAACCTCGACGATTCGGTGGAACTGGGCACGCGCAACATCAAGGTTGCTCTGCGGCGTCTGCGCAAATTCGCCCGGCAAGGTGCGGCGGAAGAGCTGGACATCGACGGCACCATCGACCACACCGCCAAAGACGCCGGCCTGCTGAATATCCAGATGCGCCCGGAGCGGCGCAACACGGTGAAGCTGTTGCTGCTGTTCGACATCGGCGGCTCGATGGACGCCCACGTGAAGATCTGCGAGGAGCTGTTCTCGGCTTGCAAGACCGAGTTCAAGCATCTGGAGTACTTCTACTTCCACAACTTCATCTATGAGTCGGTGTGGAAGAACAACATGCGCCGCACGTCCGAGCGTTTCTCGACGCAGGATCTGCTGCACAAGTACGGCGCCGACTACAAAGTGATCTTCATCGGTGACGCCGCCATGGCGCCCTACGAAATCACCCAGGCCGGCGGCAGCGTCGAGCACTGGAACGAAGAGCCGGGCTACCTGTGGATGCAGCGCTTCATGGAGAAGTACAAGAAGCTCATCTGGATCAATCCGTATCCGAAGGATACGTGGGGCTATACCTCGTCGACCAATATCGTGCGCGATTTGATCGAGGATCAGATGTATCCGCTGACCCTGCGCGGGTTGGAAGAAGGGATGCGGTTTTTGTCCAAATAAAAAGCCAAAGATCGCAGCCTTCGGCAGCTCCTACAGAAAAATTCGCGTTTCCATGTAGGAGCTGCCGAAGGCTGCGATCTTTTGATCTTCAACCAAAGCGCTGCAAATACTCGACATGCTCGCGGTGCGCGACGTCCTGCACCACCGGCCTCAATCGCACCTGCGCCCCCGGCAGACATTGCGCCAGTCGCGCCAACGCCAACGGCGTCATCGCTCCCAACCGCGGATACCCGCCAATCGTCTGCCGATCATTGAGCAGCACAATCGGCTGTCCATCCGGCGGCACCTGCACCGCGCCCAGCGGAATGCCCTCGGAAATCATCGGCCGGCCCTGATACTGCAACGCCGTGCCCAACAACCGAATGCCCATGCGGTCAGCGCGACTGTCGAGCGTCCATGGGCTGTTGAACACATCAAACAGACTCTGCCCGCTGAACTGGCCGATCTGTGCGCCGAGCACCAGATCCAGCGGTGCATTGAGGCGCAAATCAGGTCGATGCGCCAGCGGCACTTCACGCACCTGCAGAACCGCACCGCGATAACTCAACGTCGCGCCCTTGGTCAGCGGTAACCCCATACCATCCAATCCACCGAGTTCTTCGCGCACCACCGTAGCACTGCTGCCCAGCACCTGCGGCGCATCGAAACCACCGGGCGCGGCCAGATAAGCCCGCGCGCCGAGCAGCGGTTGGGTGAACCTCAATGTTTGCCCTTGGCCCAGTTTGAAACTGCGCCACGGCGCCAGCGCCTGCCCATCGATCTGCGCACCAAGATCCGCCCCGGCCAGCGCCAGCAGGCAATCCTCCTTTGCCACCACGGCAAACCCGCCGAGGGTAATTTCAATCACCGGCAGATCCAGCGCATTGCCGAGCAACCAATTGCCCCAACTCATCGAACACCAATCTGCCGCGCCACCCTGAGTCACGCCCAAATGGCGCACGCCAAAACGCCCGGCGTCCTGCAACAAACACAGCGGCGTGCTGGCTTCAATCGTCAGTCGGCTCATGCCAGCGCCTCCAGCGGTGTGTCATCACCGCCCAGGTTGATGAACTCGGCGTGGCTCACCGCTTCGAAACGCACGGTGTCGCCGGGTTGCATCAGGCTGTAGCCGTCGCGATGACGGTCGAACAGTTTCGCCGGGGTACGGCCGATCAGATTCCAGCCGCCGGGGGACACCACCGGATAAGCCGCGGTCTGCCGTTCGGCGATGCCGACGCTGCCGGCCGCGACTTTTTTGCGCGGGGTGTCCAGACGTGGCGCCGCAAGGATTTCTTCCACCAGCCCCATGAAGGCGAATCCCGGTGCGAAGCCGAGGGCAAACACCTGATATTCGCGAGCGCTGTGCCGACGAATCACCTCCTGCACCGCCAACCCGCTGCGCTGCGCCAACAGGCTCAGTTCGGGGCCGACACTCAGGTCGTACCAGACCGGCAATACATGGCACTGGCCGCTGGTTCGAGCGTTCGGCGACAGATCAATCAACGCTTCAGCGATCAATTCACGGGCCTGATTCGGGCTCAGCGCGGTCAGGTCGTAATGCACCATCAACGTGGTGTAAGACGGCACCAGATCGATCAACTGCGCGCCAAACACCGCACGCAAGCGCTCACTGGCGGCGAGCATCCACGGCATGTTGGCTTCGGCGATTTCATCGAACAGGCGCAGCATCAGGCAATCCACCGCCACCACTTCAATCCGTGGGTTCATGGCGCACTCTGCTGATTCAGGGCCTCGCGAATGCGCCGCACGGCGGCCACCGAACTGGCGTTGTCGCCATGCACGCACAAGGTGTTGGCCTGCAGATGCAGCGCACTGCCGTCGCTGGCGACGAGTTCACCGCCACGGGCGATGGTCAGAGCCTGTTCGATGATTGTTTCTGGTTCGTGATGCACCGCGCCCGGCAGTTGCCGTGAAACCAGTTTGCCGGCGCTGTCGTAGGCGCGGTCGGCGAAGGCTTCGAACCACAGGGTCACGCCATATTCGTCGCCGAGCTGTTGCGCCGCCGCGTTGTCGCGGGTGGCCATCAACATCAGCGGCAAACTGCGATCGTAAGCAGCGACGGCCTGAATCACCGCACGCAACTGTGCCGGGTTGGCCATCATGTCGTTATACATCGCGCCGTGGAGTTTGACGTAACTGACTCGCCCGCCCTGCGCGCGGCAAATGCCGTCGAGCGCGCCGATCTGGTAATGCAGGATGTCTTGCAGCTCTTGCGCGGAATAAGCCATGGAACGCCGACCGAAGCCAACCAGATCCTGATAGGCCGGATGTGCGCCGATCTGCACGCCGTGGCTCAGGGCCAGACTGACGGTCTTGCGCATGATGCCCGGGTCACCGGCATGGAAGCCGCAGGCCACGTTGGCGCAGTCGATGAAGGGCATGACTTCGGCGTCCAGACCCATGGTCCAACTGCCGAAACTCTCGCCGATGTCACAGTTCAATAGCAGGCGGCTCACGGTGAACACTCCTGTAGCTTCTGGTCTTTTTATCTGTAGGACACTTGCCCGGCAGGTTATCAGTTACTGCGCATCCAGTTGCTTGCCACGGGTTTCCGGCAGGCTCAACGCGGCCAGAATCACCACGCCGTAGGACACCGCCGCAAACGCACCGATCCCCACGCTCAGCGGCACCTTCTGGCTGAGCAGGCCAATCAGCAGCGGGAACAGAGCCGCCAGCGCCCGACCGATGTTGTAGCAGAAACCCTGCCCCGAGCCACGAATCCGCGTCGGAAACAACTCGGTGAGAAACGCGCCCATGCCGCTGAAAATTCCCGAAGCGAAGAAGCCCAGCGGAAAGCCCAGCCACAGCATCACCCCGTTGCTGACCGGCATTTGCGTGTACAGCAAGACGATGGTGAACGAGCCGACTGCGAACAGGATGAAATTCTTTTTGCGTCCCAGCAGGTCAGTCAGATAAGCGCTGATCACATAGCCGACGTAGGAGCCGACAATCACCATCGCCAGATACCCGCCAGTGCCGAGCACACTCAAGCCGCGTTCATTCTTGAGGAAGGTCGGCAGCCACGAGGTGATCGCGTAGTAACCGCCGAGCGCGCCGGTGGTCAGCAAGGAGGCGCGGAACGTGGTGAACAGCATGCCCGGGGCAAAGATCTCGTAGAACTTCGCCGGGTTTTCCGGGGTTTGCGCCGCCTTGGCTTCGCGGTAGATTTCCGGGTCTTTCACCAGCCGCCGCACGAAGATCACGAAAATCGCCGGGACGATGCCGAGGATGAACAGCGCTCGCCAGGCCTCTTCCGGCGGCAAAACCGAGAACAGCAGCGCATACAGAATCGCCGTCAATCCCCAGCCCAAGGCCCAACCGCTCTGCACCATGCCCACCGCTTTGCCGCGATCCTTGGCGCGGATCACTTCACCGATCAGCACCGCGCCAGCGGTCCATTCGCCGCCGAAACCGAAGCCCATCAGGGTGCGGGCGATCAGCAGCTGTTCGTAGTTCTGCGCGAAACCGCAGAGGAAGGTGAAGAAGGCGAACCACAGCACCGTCAGTTGCAGGGTGCGCACGCGGCCAATGCGGTCGGAGAGAATCCCCGCCACCCAGCCGCCGATGGCCGAGGCGATCAGGGTGCTGGTGTGAATCAGCCCGGCCTGTCCGGTGGTGATGCCCCACATGGCGATCAGGGTCGGCACCACGAAGCTGAGCATCTGCGTGTCCATGCCATCCAGGCCATAGCCGATCTTGCAGCTCCAGAAGGTGCGACGCTCTTGCTGATTGATGTTGCGATACCAGTCGAACGGTCCGGGGCGGGCCGTGCTCTTGGGGAGGTCGAGGGTGTCGGGCGCACGCATGGCAAGTCTCCGCAGGCTTTTATTGGTCTTGTTCGAAGTTCCGACGACGCCTATCGTGGGAACCGGATGCGCCGATTTTTCGTCGCCCGGCCCTGCTGCGTCCAACGAATAAAAACCCGCCTTAGGCATAAGAAAAATTTGTCACCCGAGCCGTTGCCATGAACCTGAAGTTTCTCGAGACCTTTGTCTGGGTCGCCCGGCTGAAGAGTTTTCGCCTGACCGCCGACAAGCTGTTCACCACCCAGGCGTCGATTTCCAGCCGCATCGCGGTGCTCGAAGGCGAGCTGGGGGTGAAGCTGTTTCTGCGCGATTCCCGCGGCGTCAGCCTGACGCCCGAAGGCCTGAAGGTGCTGGATTACGCCGAGCAGATGCTCGACACCATGTCGGCGCTAAAGCAATCGATCGAGACCCGTTCAAGCAAGGTCGGCCGGGTGCGCATCGGGGTGATGGACACGGTAATCCACACCTGGCTCAGCCCGTTGGTGGCGCAGATGACCGAACGGTATCCGCGGGTGGAAATCGAGCTGGTGGCGGATACCTCGCTGAATCTCTGCGATCAGCTGCAAAAAGGCTTTCTCGACATCGTTCTGCAAACCGATCTGGTGCGCCACGAAAGCGTGCGCAGCCTCGAGCTGGCCAGCCATCCGCTGGGCTGGATCGTCGCCAGCAACTCGATCTACAACCGCGAGTACGCCGACCTTGGTGAGCTGGCGCAGGAACGGATCATCACTTATTCGAAAAACTCCCGACCGCATCAGGATCTGCTGGCATTGATGCAGGCCAACGGCGTGCTCGCGCCACGCCTGAACTGCGTGAATTCAGTGTCGGCGATTACCCGGTTGTTAGGTGATGGATTCGGCATTGGCGTATTGCCGCCGGTGCTGGTGGCCGAGGAACTGGCGCGGGGTGAAATGACTTTGCTCGACATCGACCAACGCCCGCCGAATCTGCAGGTGGTGGTGTCGTGGCGGGTGGGCGTTGAGTGGGTCGAGGAGATGGTGACGTTGTGTCAGCAGGTGCTGGAGCGATATGCGCGCAAGGTGGGTGAAAAGTACATTGTCTTGAGTAGCTGAAAAGCAAAAGATCGCAGCCTGCGGCAGCTCCTACAGGGAAACGCATATTCCCGTGTAGGAGCTGCCGCAGGCTGCGATCTTTTGCTCTTGACCTTTTACAAGCCGCGCACATCGCGGTCTTCAATCGGCCGGCTCTGGCGCAGACGCCGCCCACCGAGCACCACCCAGTCAATCAGACGAATCAGGCACTCGATGCCGAACGACAGCAGCAACGCGCCGCTCATGCCCCAGATCATCGCTTCCGGAGTCAGCAGGATCTGGTAGCTGTAGCCGTTCCAGGTTTCCTTGCGAATATCCGGGTCGGCGGCCAGCACCACTTGCAGGAAGCGGATGTACCACGGGCCCTGCATCGCCTGGAATTGTTTATCCAGCGCTGTCTGGCGGATGAGCAAGGTGCTCAGGCTGTCGGCATCGCTGCGAAATACCGGGTCGTCACTGGCGCGGTAATGCGCGACCAGCGCCTGCAAATCGCCCTTGAAGAACTGCTCGGCGGTGCCTTGAAAACCGCGCAGAGCGGTCTGCGCTTCGATCAGATGGGCTTCGACGCGTTTGGCATAATCGTTGATGAACCCCGGCACCTGGACACCGATCAACAGGCCCGCCGCAAACAACACCAGCCGTAGATAACTGAGCAACATCGAGGAGAGATCCTTTATTCGGTCGTGCCCTGGCTGACGCATTCGCCGCGTCGCCACAGGCTCCATTGGCCCGGTTGGTAACGGGTCCAGGTTTCGTTTTCGGTCAAAGGCTCGGTGGCGATCACCGTGACCACGTCATTGGGCGTGGTTTCTGCCTGGAAATCGACGATCACATCGACATCCTTGAGTCGCGCCGGGCCGAACGGTGCGCGCCGGGTGATCTGTGCCAGTTTGGTCGAGCAATAGCAGAACAGCCAGTCGCCGTCGCTGAGCAGGCAGTTGAACACGCCTTTGCTGCGGTATTCAGCGCAGGCAGCAACCAGATCCGGCAGCAGCACTTCTATATCGACCGGTTCCGGGAAGGCTGCACGCACGCGGTTGAGCAAATCGCAGAACGCCGCTTCGCTGTCGGTGTCGCCCACCGGGCGGTAGAAGCTCTTGATCGGGGTGAAATCGGCGAGCTGGCCGTTGTGCGCGAAACACCAGTTACGGCCCCACAGTTCGCGGACGAACGGGTGGGTGTTGGACAGGCAGACCTTGCCGACGTTGGCCTGACGAATGTGGCCGATGACCACTTCGCTCTTGATCGGATAGCGCTGCACCAGATTGGCGACTTCCGACTCGCTGCTGGCGGCCGGGTCCTGAAACAGGCGCAGACCGCGCCCTTCATAGAAGGCGATGCCCCAGCCGTCGCGGTGCGGGCCGGTACGCCCGCCGCGCTGCATCAAGCCGGTGAAGCTGAACACGATATCGGTCGGCACGTTGGCACTCATGCCCAGTAGTTCACACATGTGCTGACCTCGTGATTACAGACGCGGCTCGACGCGCATGCGCTGCGGATTGTTCGGCAATGGCGGGCGACCGTAGCGGTCATCACCGGCAGCGCCGAACGGCTGATCATCGGCACGCGCCGCGGCCTTGGCGGCTTCGGCCTGCTCGCGACGGGCGCGTGAGGCGCGTTCGATCGGGAAGCGGATCAGCACGAAAATCAGGTAGATGCCGAACGCAATCATGCCGTACATGAACAGGTCGGAAATCGCCCGCCAGGCGTTGTTACCGACCTTGAAGGCCAGATCCAGCGCAGTAATGGCGATCGACGGTGCAACCTTGGCTTTCACCGGATCAATGATGGTCGGGCTGAACAGCAACACCGCCATCAGCACCCGCAGCGGCTCGCGCAGCCAGCGCCACATCCAGCGGGTCAGGCGCATCCATACCAACAGGCAGCCCACAGCGGCGAAGGCGTAGAGGCCCCAGGCGATCAGATAGTCGTTCTCGGTCATGGTGTCCATGGCAAGGCAGGCAAAGAGGCGCTTATAGTAACGACTTTTCGCCTGTCAGGCTTGTCCCAATGCCAGACGGCCAACAGCAAACCCTGTGGGAGCGAGCTTGCTCGCGAAAGCGTCGGGTCAGTGAAACAAATGTCATCTGACAGGACGCCTTCGCGAGCAAGCTCGCTCCCACAGGAGAGTGCGATGGTTTCAAGAGCTGCGAAAACCATTATTCCGAATATTGTCCGAGAGCCTTCCATGCCCGAATCCGCCCACGTCATCCGCGCCCCGATCGCCCACAAGGCTGCCGGTGCCGACCCGTATGCCTGGCTGCAGGAACGCGACACCGACGCGGTGCTCGACTACCTCAAGGCTGAAAACGCCTATCAGGAAGCACAGACCGCCGATCAGGCCGCCCTGCGCGAAAGCCTGTTCGAAGAGATCAAGGGCCGGATCCTCGAAACCGACCTGTCCCTGCCCTCGCCGTGGGGGCCGTATCTGTATTACACGCGCACCACGGCGGGTGACGAATACGCCCGGCATTACCGCTGCCCGCGTCCGGCCGACGACAGCCTGACCCTCGACGAGAGCCGCGAGCAACTGCTGCTCGACCCCAACGTGCTGGCCAACGGCGGCTTTTTCTCGCTCGGCGCGTTCAGCATCAGCCCGGATCACCAGCGCCTGGCCTACAGCGTCGATGCTTCGGGCGACGAGATCTACACGCTGTTCGTCAAGGAACTGGCCAGCGACAAGATCAGCGAGCTGGAATTCCAGGACTGCGACGGCAGCATGACCTGGGCCAACGACAGCCTGACCTTGTTCTTCGGCGTGCTCGACGACACCCATCGCCCGCACAAGCTGTTTCGCTATCGCCTCGACGGCACCGCTGCCGAAGAAGTGTTCCATGAGCCGGACGGACGTTTCTTCCTGCATTGCTACCGCTCCAGTTCCGAGCAGCAATTGCTGCTGACCCTGGGCAGCAAGACCACCAGCGAAGTCTGGGCCCTGGACGCGCATCAGCCGCACCTGCCCTTCACCTGCCTGGCGCCCCGGGTCGAGGATCACGAATACGATGTCGACCACGGCGCGCTGGATGGCGCGTGGACCTGGTTCATCCGCACCAACCGCGACGGCATCAACTTCGCCCTGTATCAGGCGCCGGACACCGGTGTGGTGCCGAGCGAGGCCGACTGGCAGAACCTGATCCCGCACAGCGACACAGTGATGCTCGACGGCGTGACGCTGAACACGGCGGCCATGACCCTGAGCCTGCGCGAAGGCGGTCTGCCGATCATTGAAGTTCATCCACAGGGCCAGACGCCGTATCGCGTGCAATTGCCGGACGCGGCTTACAGCCTCTATGTGCAGAACAGCCTGGAGTTCGAAAGCGACCGCATCCGTCTGCGCTACGAGGCATTGAACCGTCCGGCGCAGGTGCGGCAGTTGCTGCTGGACAGCGGCGAACAAACCGTCCTGAAAGAAACCCCGGTGCTCGGCCCGTTCGACGCCGACGCCTACGTCAGCCAACGCCTGTGGGCTACCGCGCCGGACGGCACGCAGGTGCCGATCAGTCTGGTGATGAAACGCGAGATGGTCGGCAAACCGGTGCCGCTGTATCTGTATGGTTATGGCGCCTACGGCTCCAGCCTCGACCCGTGGTTCTCCCACGCGCGCCTGAGCCTGCTGGATCGCGGCATGGCGTTCGCCATCGCCCACGTGCGTGGCGGCGGTGAGCTGGGCGAAGCGTGGTATCGCGCAGGCAAACAGGAACACAAGCACAACACCTTCAGCGACTTCATTGCCTGCGCCGAATTTCTGATCCTCAACGGCATCACCACCGCTGAGAAACTGGCGATCAGCGGCGGCAGCGCTGGCGGCTTGTTGATTGGCGCAGTGCTGAACCAGCGTCCGGACCTGTTCGGCGTGGCGATTGCCGAAGTGCCGTTCGTCGACGTGCTCAACACCATGCTCGACCCCGATTTGCCGCTGACCGTCACCGAATACGACGAGTGGGGCAACCCCGCAGAGCCGGACGTCTACGAGCGGATCAAGGCGTACGCGCCGTACGAAAACGTCACCGCGCAAGCTTACCCGGCAATGCTGGTGATCGCCGGCTACAACGACAGCCGCGTGCAGTACTGGGAAGCCGCCAAGTGGGTGGCGAAACTGCGCGCGACCAAGACCGACGACAACGTGCTGCTGCTCAAGACCGAACTCGGCGCCGGGCATGGCGGCATGAGCGGGCGTTATCAGGGATTACGTGACGTAGCGCTCGAATATGCATTTGTGTTCAAGGTTTTGGGCCTGGCCTAGGAACTCCATCGGTCACTTGGGTCTTAACTCCAGACCCAGGAGGCCGATACTCATGAACCCGTGTAGGAGCTGCCGAAGGCTCGGGCCGCGATCGGACGATCTTTTGATCTTGCCTTTCAAAATCAAAAGATCGCAGCCTTCGGCAGCTCCTACAGGGGATCGTGTAGTGCCTGAAAACCGTGAAAACAATAAAGACCGCAACGACATGTCAGAACCGACCTTACTGAACAACGAAATCCGCGACTGGCTGATGGACTGTGGCCTGTTCGATCAATTGCAACTGGCGGACTTCGCCGCAGCCTCGGGCTACTTCAGCATCAGCACCGTGGCTGAAGGTGAAGCGATTTTCCGTGAGGGCGATGCCGGCAGTTTCATGTGCATCCTCCACACCGGTCAGGTCGCGGTGCAGAAAACTGGCCCTGACGGCCAGGTCATCACCATGGCCACCCTGCGCAGCGGTCGGGCGTTCGGCGAAATGGCCGTGCTCGATGGTGAGCGCCGTTCGGCGACCTGCGTCGCGGCGAGCAACTGCCAACTGCTCAACCTGGGCAAGGACTCACTGGAAAAGATGCTCAACGACGCGCCGAAGATCGCCGCCAAGATCATTCGCGCCCTCGCCGTGTCCCTTTCCAAACGCCTGCGCATGGCCGACGGCCAACTGGCGGCGCAACAGGTTTAACCGCCGGGGGATTTGGCCTTGGTGCTGTTCGGCTCGATGCCCGGCACCGGTTGATCCTTGCTTGGCGGGCTGGGCATTTCGATTGGCACCAGCGGCGGGCTGCCACTGCCGGCGCCGGCCTTCGGTGCGCTGATCGGGGTGATTTGCGGATACGGCGTTGGCGTGGCGGTACCCGGCGAGCCGGGTTGCGGCGTCGGGCTGACCGGAATGGTCTGCTGCGCCTGCACTGCAGTAATCGCGAGCGCGGCCAGGGCAATGGCCGTTAGAATGGTGCGCTTCATCAAGGGCTCCGTTTGGCCTCTAGTCTGCGTTCAGGCTACTCCCAACGGGCCTGCTTGCCTTCCCCCCTTGTAGAGATTTCCATGAAACGTTTCGTTCTGCTCGACACCACGCCGATCCCTGATAGCGGCGGCGCCCTGTGCCTGTTCGAGTATGGCGAGGATTTCGTCATCAAGATCCAGGGCGGCGACGGCGGGCAATTAATGAACACGCGCATGCACGGTTCGGAAGATGCGCTGGCCGAGATTCCTTGCCGCAAGGTGGCCGGACGGCCGAATTCACGGGTGCTGATTGGCGGTCTGGGCATGGGCTTCACCCTCGCCTCGGCGCTCAAGCATCTGGGCAAGAGCGCCGAAGTGGTGGTCGCCGAGCTGGTGCCCGGCGTGGTCGAGTGGAACCGCGGCCCGCTCGGGGAAAAGTCCGGGCGCCCGCTGCTCGATCCGCGCACGGTGATCCGCCAGGACGACGTCGCCAAGGTCCTGCAGAGCGAGCCGAACGGCTTCGACGCAATCATGCTCGACGTCGACAACGGTCCTGAAGGCCTGACCCAGAAGGCCAACAGCTGGCTGTATTCCGCCGCCGGTCTGAACGCTTGCGCCAAGGCCCTGCGGCCCAAGGGCGTGCTGGCGGTGTGGTCGGCCAGCGCTGACCGGCAGTTTTCCGACAAATTGAAGAAGGCCGGGTTCAAGGCCGAAGAAGTCCAGGTGTTCGCCCATGGCAACAAGGGCACCCGCCACACGATCTGGATTGCCGAGAAGCTCAAGGGCTGAGCTAAACTCTGCACATAACCGTCATTAGTCTTTTTACTAAGGTGAACCCATGAGTTCGTCCACCCCGACCAACACGTCGAAGCTCGATCGCATCCTTGCCGACAACCAGCGCGACAAGGAAATGGGCTACCGCGACAAGGCCCTGAAGATGTACCCGCACGTCTGCGGCCGCTGCGCCCGTGAGTTTTCCGGCAAGCGCCTGAGCGAACTGACCGTGCACCACCGCGATCACAACCACGACAACAACCCGCAGGACGGCTCGAACTGGGAACTGTTGTGCCTGTATTGCCACGACAATGAGCACTCGCGCTACACCGACCAGCAGTATTTCGGCGAAGGCTCGCTGAGCACACCGAAAATCGCCAAGGCCACGCATAACCCGTTTGCCGCCCTCGCCGGCCTGATGAAAAAAGAAGACTGATCTTCATTGCCATTACTGGCCCCATCGCTGGCAAGCCAGCTCCCACAATGATTTTGGTCGCTCACAAATTTTGTGAACACCCGAGATACCTGTGGGAGCTGGCTTGCCAGCGATGAGGCCAGACCAGACACCACAGATCTCGAATCTGCCCGCCCTCCCCCAATCCCCGTATAATCGCCCTCTTTTTCCCGAAGGCACCCCGCTCGTGGCAGACAAACGTTACAGCTGCATTGGTTTGTACAACCCCAAGTCACCGGAGAACGTCGGTTCGGTGATGCGCGCCGCAGGCTGTTACGGCGTGGCGTCGGTGTTCTACACCGGGAAGCGTTATGAACGCGCCGCCGACTTCGTCACCGACACCAAGCGTGTGCACTACGACATCCCGCTGATCGGCATCGACGACCTGAAAAAGATCCTCCCGCTCAACTGCGTCCCGGTCGCCGTGGAACTGGTCGAGGGCGCCCGCCCGCTGCCGGAATACACCCACCCGGATCGCGCGCTATACATCTTTGGCCCGGAAGACGGCTCGCTGGATAAAGAGATCCGCGACTGGTGCGAAGACGTTGTGTACATCCCGACCACCGGTTGCATGAACCTGGCGGCAACGGTCAACGTCGTACTCTACGACCGCATGGCCAAGGGCCTGAACACCCGCTCCGGGCCGAAATTCCGCTGAAACGTCGCACATCCGATGGAACGAGCCGGGCGCTGCGGCAGTCAGCTTATCTATCTATTGCACATTGCCTGGGAGACAGATCATGACCGAACTCAAACGCGTCCAACGTATCGATTCCACCCCGTTCCAGAGCCCGACCGAGCAGAACGTCCAGGGCTGGGAGCGCATCGGCTCGCTGGCCGGTGGCGTGATCATGGTCGGCAAGGGCCTGCGCCGTGGCGGCGTGTTCGGTCTGATTCAAGTGGCGATTGGCGGCGTGGCGATGGCCCGTGGCATCACCGGGCACAGCTCGGTGAAGAGCCTGCTGGAGAAAAGCCGTCAGGACATGAACAACGTGCGGGCCAAAATCGAGCGCGCCGGTGAAGAACTGAGCCAGCTCAAGGCCAATGCCGAGGCGGCGACCAGCACCGCGACGGTGACTGGCAATGATTCGGTGAAATCGCCGAAGGCCGGGGTTTAAAAGCAAAAGATCGCAGCCTGCGGCGACTCCTATAGAGATTGGTGCAGGAGCTGCCGCAGGCTGCGATCTTTTGATCTTTACTGCAACAATGCGGTATCAAGGACTTTAGAAGTCTCGCCGAGCACGCTCTCAGCCAGTTGCACAAACTCTTTAGTACTCACCGTCCCCAGATGCATCGCCCCGCGCAACACATCATCCAACGAGCGCTTGTTGCGCGTCTTCAGACGAATTTCGCGATCCAGTTCCTGCAACACCATCACCGCCTTTGCAAGCTGCGCCGGGCTGATCTGTTCGCCGCGTAACGTCGTCACCTTCTGACTGTCTCTGGTCAATTTCGCCTGCAGCGCCTGATAACGCTCATCGCTCATGCCACCGGCACGCCGTACCAATTCGATCGCGTAATACTCGGCAAAGCCTTCACTGATCCAGTCGCTGCGATGTTCATCGTTGATGCGCCCGAACACCTGCGCCAGCTCACGCACCAGCGCACTGCTGCCGCTCTCGCTGACCAGCGGCAAGCGCGTATTCAGATAGATCGATTCATGTGCACCGAGGCTGCCGCGCCACATCGGGTCGTTGGCGCCGACAATCAGCAGTTTTTTCGGATGTCGGGGATAGACCGCTTGCACCTGCGGCCAGACGAACGTCAGCAGCGTCAGCACATCCATGCGGCGCATGCCCTGCCCTTGCGGCGAAGCCACGGTGACTTCGGTTTCGCCCAGGCGCGTGCGGCGGCTGCCGAGGTGACCGGCGAGCATCCAGCCGGTCGGGCGGTCGAACAGGCGTGAAGGGTTGTCGATGCGAAATGTGTTTTTGCCGATGCGCGGCCAAGCGGTTTCAACGCTTTGCCAGCCATTGGGCAGTTCGAATTGCAGACGTGACACCAGCTCGACGCCATCCTGCTGATCGAGCCTGGCGGGCGGCACCAGATCATCACCGCGCAGCAGCGCCCAGGTCGGGGTCATGCGCGTGTCGAAGCTGCCGCTCTTGCGGCCGTGGCTGATGCTGACGCGGTAAGTCAGGCTGGGCTTGTCGCCGTTCGGGTGCCAGAGGCCACGGGTCTGTTTGCCCGGGGTCAGTTGCCATTGGCCGTCGGCCTTGAAGTCGCTGTAATGGCTGCCATCACCGAGGTCAAAATCGAGGCTGCGTACCGCTTCGCCCTTGGCCACGGTCAGGCGCACTTCGGCCTGATCGCTTTGCGGCAGCAGGCGCACGTGGTAATCCAGATCGACTTTCTTTGCCGCCCACACCGGTGCGCTTAGCGCCAGCGGGGCGATCAGCAATGCCCGCAGCAATCCCCCAGCCATACACACTCCTTGTTGAATCCTGGAAACCCTTGGTGCTTAACCGGCGCGGAAAATCAGGTGATCTTCCCAGTCATCCTCCGGCACGCTGCCTTCGGCGAGCATGCGTCCGGACTGGGAAATCCGTTCGTGGTGCACAGCGTCACGATCGCCACACACCAAGTGGTGCCACAGCGGCAGATCCTTGCCTTCGCTGACCAGGCGATAACCGCAGGTCGGCGGCAGCCATTTGAATGATTCGGCCTGGCCCGGAGTGAGCTGAATGCAGTCCGGGACAAACTTGATGCGATTCGGGTAGTCGCTGCACTGGCAGGTCTTCAGGTCCAGCAGTTTGCAGGCGATGCGCGTGTAGTAGACGCTGTTGTCTTCTTCATCTTCGAGTTTCTGCAGGCAACACAGACCGCAGCCGTCGCACAGCGATTCCCATTCCTCGTGATCCAGTTGCTCGAGGGTTTTGCGTTTCCAGAACGGTTCGACTTTGACGGCCATGGCTCAAGCATCAACATCAGGTGGTGAAAAGGCCGCCAGTCTAGTGCCCAAGGCCTTGCGGGCCAAGCGCTGGCGACTGTCGGTAAATCGCGCTTGTCAGCCGAATCGCCGCCCAGTAGGGTTTTGCCACGAATTCATGACTCAAACACAGCAAGGAATCTTTCGATGAGTGCCAACCCTCGCGTCGCCGATTACGCCATTCACCCGCAGTTCACCGACCGCTGGTCGCCCCGCGCCTTCACCGGCGAAGCGATCCCGGAAGAAACCCTGCTGAGTTTTTTCGAAGCCGCACGCTGGGCGCCTTCGGCGTACAACTCGCAGCCGTGGCGTTTTCTGTATGCGCGTCGTGATACGCCGAACTGGGAGCGCTTCCTGGGGCTGCTGAATGAATTCAACCGCAGCTGGGCGCAACACGCGTCGGCGCTGGTGATCGTGATTTCGAAAACCACCTTCACCGCACCCGGTGCCAGCGAAGAGACCCCGGCGCTGTGGCACACCTTCGACACCGGCTCCGCTTGGGGCCACCTGGCGCTGCAGGCGAGCATCAGCGGCTGGCACACTCACGGCATGGCCGGTTTCGATCAGGAGCTGGCCCGCAAGGAACTGAATATTCCTGAAGGTTATGCACTGCACGCGGCGGTCGCTGTCGGCAAGCTGGGTGACAAGGCGACCCTGGCCGAGTACCTGCAGGCCCGTGAAGAGCCGAGCCCGCGTCGTCCACTGAGCGAGCTGGCGGCGGAAGGGAACTTCACCCTCTAAGCCAGTACAAAAACAAATGTGGGAGCGAGCCTGCTCGCGAAAGCGGTGTATCAGACAACGATGATGTTGGCTGACACTCCCCTTCGCGAGCAGGCTCGCTCCCACAGTTTATTTGGCGAACATTCAGTAACCGCGGTTGAAATCCACTTCCCCGCGCAACGCTTCTCCCGCCTGATACGCCTTCAGATTCTCGACGAACAACTGCACCATCAACGCCGGCGACGTCGGCGCCGAGCTGTGTCCAGTCAGCAGCAGGCCCCAGGCAGTCCAGAACGGATGGCGTTGCGGCAACGGCTCCTGACGGCAAACGTCGATCACCGCACCGGCCAGATGCCCTTCCTTCAAGGCTTCCACCAGATCCGCATCCACCACCGCCACGCCGCGTCCGACGTTGATGAACAACCCGGTCGGCTTGAACTGCTTGAACAGCGCCGCATCGTAGATATCGTGGGTGTGCGCAGTGTTCGGCAGCAGGTTGACCACGTAATCGACCGCGCCCACCAGCCGTGGCAGATCGGCCATCGAACCGACTTCGATGAACGGCGCCTGCTCACGCGCGCTGCTGGCAATGCCGTACAACTCGACGCCAAACGGCAGCAGGAACTGCGCCACACTCTGACCGATATCGCCGGTCCCGACGATCAGCACCTTGCGCCCGACCAGACTCTGGCCGGTGCGGTTATCCCACTTGCGCTCGACCTGGCTCACGAGGCGCGCGAGCACTTCCCGTTCGTGACCGAGCATGTAGGTCAGTACGTATTCGGCCATCACCTGACCGAAGATCCCCACCGCGCGGGTCAGGCGGTAATCGCGGCGCAGACCATCAGCGAGCAGCGGCGTGATGCCGGCCCAGGTCGATTGCAGCCATTGCGGCTGGTGGCCCTGACGCAGCAGGGTCGCCAACAGGTCCGGCTGCCCCAGCCACACCGGGCAATCGGCAGCCTGACGCGCCAGTTCGGCAGAGTCGCCACTGGTCAGGACTTCAAGTTCGGGGGCCATCTGGCGCAGTAGCCGGGCGTACACCGCGTGGTCGTGTTCAGCAATCAGAACGCGCATCTTCAAACCTTTCGCAAACCGTGCAGGCAACCGCCGAAAGAGCCGTGCTCCTTCGTGGCGGTCGTCGCCGTAAAATCAGTTCCAGGGTGGCAAGAGGCCCAGAACAGGGCCTCGCAGATCAGACCGGGTCGTTGCGTCGCAGCAACTCTTCGGGCAGGTGTTCGATGTACTCGTCCTCGGCCGGTGGCATCTGCAGGTGATAGCCCTGCTTGTCGAGGTTCTCCAGGACCACGGTGATGTCCTCGCGCGCCAGTGTGCGCTCGGGGGTCAGTACCAGGTCAAAGGAATGCTTCGCCTTGCCGAAGGCCGCCATCAGCGCCTCGGGCACGCGCTCAAGCGCATCGCTCTTGAGCACATAAAGATACATCCCGGGTTTCTTCGAACTTTGGTAAATGGAGCAAATACGTTTCAAGGCTGTTCTCCGGCGGTGGCCAGGCTGTCGAGCAGCTTCTGGCCCATGAGTTCGCGGCGCCAGCCACGCAGCGACTCAGGCAATTGATAAGGGCCCTCGGGGAAGCCGCTTTTAACCAGCGCTTCGAGGGTTTTCTTGCGCAGCATCAGTTCCGGCGCGATGCCCAGACGCTCGGCTTCGACCTGGCCGAGGGCGCGCAGTTGCTTGATCAGCGCAGCGGCTTCGACCGGCAACGGCTCCGGCACCGCCGGCGGCCATTGATCAGGCCCCACACTGCCAGAGCGCTTGATCAGATCAAGCAGAAACTGGCCGTCCTGACGCACGGTACGCGGGTGCATGTCTTCGATCTTGCCCAGCGCGGCGAGGTTGTCCGGTTGCGTGCGGGCCAGCGGCCACAGCGAGTGTTCACGGACGATACGGTTGCGCGGCAGATCACGGGCGCGGGCTTCTTTTTCACGCCAGGCGCACAACTCACGCAGCACCGCCAATTGCGCACGAGACAGTTTCCACGCCAACTTGGCTTCGCGATAGACCTCGTACGGGTCGGTTTCACGGCGCAGGTTGGCCACCAGTTCGGCGCCGTCCTCCAGCACCCAAGCGAACTTATCGTCAGACAGTTTCGGCCGCAGTTGTACGAAAACTTCCGCCAGATGCACCGCGTCTTCGGCGGCGTAGCTGATCTGCGTGTCGGACAGCGGACGCTGTAACCAGTCGGAACGGGTTTCGCCCTTGGGCAGCTCGATACCGAGCACCTCCTGCACCAGCCGCGAATAGCCCATCGAGAACCCGAGGTTCAGATAGGCCGCGGCCAATTGAGTGTCGAACAACGGCGCCGGCAAGCTGCCGGTCAGACGCAACAGCACTTCGAGGTCTTCGCTGCAGGCATGCAGGACTTTGAGCACCGCCGGGTTTTCCAGCAGCGCTGCCAGCGGTTGCCAGGCGTCGATGGTCAGCGGATCGATCAGGTAGGCGCGTTTGCCGTCACCGACCTGCAGCAAACCGGCAATCGGGTAGAAGGTGTCGACCCGCATGAATTCGGTATCGAGGGCAACGAACGGCAGTTGCTGCCACTCGGCGCAAAGCTGCGCGAGGCTTTCGTTGTCGCGAATCCAGTGAATATCGATGGCCACACGGCTCTCCCTTGAAGAATGGCGCGCAGTATATATCGCCGCCGGCGTTTTACGCGCCTGCGCAGGACCAGAGCTGTAACGAAATATCCTGCCAGAGATAAAGAATAGTCTGACAGCGTGATCAACAAGATGAATCCGAACCTCACCCTGCGGCAGCTCCTACACGGGGAGAGTGATATTTAGTTTTTAAATAATACTCGGGAAAACTGATTTGCCGATAAGTGCGCCGCACCGCCTAATCAGCAGCCTCCGCAATCCAGAGTCTGCCGATGGAAAACGTCCGCACCACCCGCCCCGCTGTCTGGCTGATGTTCGGGATCATCCTCGTCGCGCTGAATCTGCGCCCGTCCATGGCCGCCGTCGGTCCCTTGCTGTCGGCCATACGCGGCGACATTGCACTGAGTTTCAGCCTGGCTTCGCTGCTGACCATGCTGCCGGTGATGGCGATGGGACTGGCGATGTTTTTCGGTATTGGCATCAGTCGACGTTTGGGCGAGCAACGCGCGGTGATCCTGTCGCTGCTGATTATCGGACTGGCGACGCTGTCGCGGCTGTGGCTCGATTCGGCGCCGCCGTTGATTGGCAGCGCGGTGCTGGCGGGGATTGGCATTGCTTTGATTCAGGCGTTGATGCCGGCGCTGATCAAGTCACGCTTCCCCGATCATGTAGCGCTGTGCATGGGCCTGTATGTCACGTCGATCATGGGCGGCGCCGCGCTGGCCGCCTCATTTTCGCCGCTGGTGCTGGGACAGACCGGCAGCTGGCGCATCGGGCTGGCGATCTGGGCGGCACTGGCCTTGCTCGCGTTGCTGGTCTGGCGGACACAGTCGCCATCGTCATCCATCCAGAACACCGCTGCAGGAAAAGAATCCTTCGCGCGTAATACCCGTGCCTGGCTGCTCGCCATCTTCTTCGGCCTCGGCACGGCGTCCTACACCTGCGTACTCGCGTGGCTGGCGCCGTATTACGTGGAACAAGGCTGGAACGAACAGGATGCCGGGCTACTGCTGGGTTTTCTGACCGCCATGGAGGTCATTTCCGGGCTGCTGACGCCGGCCATCGCCAACCGCAGCCGCGATCGTCGCGCGGTCCTGGCAGCCTTACTGCTGCTGATCATCACAGGCTTCTGCGGGTTGATCCTCAGTCCGCAACACCTCAGCCTGCTGTGGCCGTGCCTGTTGGGGCTGGGCATCGGCGGCTTGTTCCCGATGAGCCTGATCGTCTCGCTCGATCACCTCGACAACCCGCAGCGCGCCGGCAGCCTGACCGCATTCGTGCAAGGTATCGGCTACTTGATCGCCGGGCTTTCGCCGCTGCTGGCCGGAATGATCCGCGACCGGCTCGGCAGCTTCGAATGGGCCTGGTGGTCGCTGACTGCGGTAATGATGGTGATGTTGCTGATCGTGCTGCGTTTCGACCCTCGGCAGTACGCCCGACATATCCGTTGAAGCCAGATACCATCGCCGGGCTAGAGGCTTCTTGCCATCTTTTTGCGGTTTATCTGGCGACGTCGTGTTGCTAAAACTTTCTGTCCCACAACTGACATTGAATCGTCCTACAAGGCTTTGTCCTGGCACCATCGTTCCGTTACGATCATGCGCACACGTTTGCGCGGATTCAGCGCAAGGAGCACAGCGAGACGGAACGGATGCTGAACAGTAACTTGCTTCGAAAGCTCGACATGCAGGACCTCATGGTGTTTATCGCCGTGTATGAGCAAAGCAGCGTCACGGATGTCTCGGAGACGCTGTGCGTCAGCCAGTCCACTGTCAGCTACTGCCTGAAAAAATTGCGCACCAGTTTCGAAGACGATCTGTTCATCAACACCCGCACAGGCATGCGCCCCACCTACAAGGCCGGCACCATGTACGGCCATGTGCAGAAAATTCTCGAAAGCATCAACCTGTGCCACGCCGGTGCCCCGGCCTTCGACCCGACCCACCAAGCGAAAACCTTCAACATCTGTGCGCCGGAATACTTCGAGCAACTGGTGTTGCCGCGCCTGTTGAAGCGTTTCGACTTCGACGATTTGCCGGTGGTGGTCAACATGCACAAGTTCGAGACCGACGTACCCGCCGACGAACTGCGCGAAGGCAGCCTCGATCTGGTCATCTGTTTCGGCCCCAACTTCCACCGCAGCCACACCGACCTCAAGTCGCGAATGCTGCTGGAAGACGATCTGGTCTGCGTCTTCGACAAACGCGCCACGCCGCTGGAACCGCGCCTGAGCCTGCAGGCCTTCACCGAGCGGCGCCATGTGTTCCCGACTCCTTGGACGTCCACCACCAACATGGTTGATGGATGGCTGGCGCGCCAGGCGCAGAAACGGCAGATCGTCGCCCGCTCCAACAGCTACAGCGCGGCGCTGAAAATGATCACCGGCACCGACTTCATCCTCACCCTGCCCCGGCGCATCCAGCGTCTGCTGACCAACGACGCGGTGTTCAATCATTGCGAAGCGCCGAACGGCCTGCCGGGCTTCACCCTCGACATGCAATGGAGCCAGAACGCCGATCAGGACAGCGCCAACGTCTGGCTGCGCGAGCAGGTGATCAAGGTCTGCAGTGAGCTGGAAGCGGCCTGAGTCCTAAACGCCGATGGCGGTCTTGGTGTAGGAATCGCGGTCGATATCGAGCAACTCCACACAGAGCTGCACTTCAACCCCAGCCGGCCACTCGCACAGATCCTGCAGCACCGCCAACAGACTTTCCGAGAGCTGCTTCTTGATTTGCGGCGAACGACCGCTGAGCAGCGCCAGCTTCACGTGGACAAAGGCGCGTTCGCCCATGCCGGTGCCCACCTTGAAAGTCTCGACCTTCACCGCCCGGCTTTTGATATCGAACTCCGCCGCGAACTGACCGGAACCCACCAGCGTGTTGTTGAGCCGGATCAACGCCACATCCGCGTTCAATTGCGGCAGGTTGGCGGTGTATTCCATGTGCAGATGTGGCATGGGGTGCTCCAGTCAGTCGGCAGAAAGGTCGTACATATACCACAGCATTGCCCTGCTCCCGTGCGGGTTTTTGCCTGCTCGCGATGAGGACGTCTCAGTCAAATCAATATTGTCTGATACTGCGCTTTCGCGAGCAGGCTCGCTCCCACAGGGGAGATTTGTGGTGGAATTCAGGGCGCGGTCAGTGGCCGTTCGCTCATGAATGCCTCAAGCCGCGAACGCAGCCAGCGTTCGGCCGGATCGCTGTCGACATGGCTGAGCCAGACCATCGACAGATCCAGCATCGGGGTCTTGAACGGGAACGGTTCTTTGAACAATCGACCAGAAGCCGCCATGGCTTCGGCGGTGTAGTCCGGCAGGCTGGCGATCAGGTCGGTACCGGCGAGCAACGCCGGCAGCGCACTGTATTGCGGCACCGACAACACCACATGCCGGGTGCGACCGATTTCCGCCAGCCACTCATCGGCATAGCCGCTGATGTTCGCCGTGTGCGACACCAGTACGTGTGGGCGTGAACAGTATTCGTCGAGGGTCAGCGGTGAGTCCGAAGCATCGGCACGCAGGATGCTCGGCTGGATATGCCGCAGCAGCTTGCGTTTGGCATTGGCCGGCAAGCCACGGGTCTGGCTGATGCCGACGGTAATGTCGCCGGCAGCCAGCAGATCGGGAATGCGCCAGTAGTCGACGTGTTGCACCACGAACACCACGCTCGGCGCCTCCTGGCGCAATGCCCGCAACAGCGGCGGCAACAGGCCGAACTCGACATCATCTGACAGGCCGATACGGAACGTCATGTTGCTCACGGCGGGGTCGAAGTCGTGGGTCAGGCTCAGCGCCACCGACAGTGAGTCGAGCGCCGGCGACAGATACCTGAACAACTCTTCGGCGCGGGCGGTCGGTTCCATGCGATGGCCGACGCGGATGAACAGCGGGTCATTGAACATCGCGCGCAAGCGATTGAGCGCCGAACTGATGGTCGGCTGGCCGAGAAACAGCTTCTCCGCCGCCCGGGTCACGTTGCGTTCGAGCATCAAGGTCTCGAACACCACCATCAGGTTGATGTCGGCCTTGCGTAGTTCATTTCGATTCATCCATTGCCCCCGATCCCCAGACTGCTGGCAGTGTATGAAGTCCTTGGGATCGGCGTCTATCAGACGATTGGCGGTTTGTTCGACAATTTCACTGCACCGTCAGGGTTTGCAATCCCAGCCCCATGACTCGCGCATCGTCATTGAAGCCGAGCTTTTTCGGGCTGACCGCATCTGGCAGATGCAGCTGGACATTCAGATACTCCTCGGCGACCTGCGCCGCGCTGAGCGGAATTTCCAGCCGATTGCCCTGCACCTGGGTCAGACGCGTCGACAACGCCTCGACGCCATTGATGCTGACGATCACCCGCTGACTGAGGTTCGGCGGCATGGCAAACGCCAGCGCCTCAATCACCAGCGCATGCGACCCGGGGGCCACGCGCAGCAGCAGTTGCGCATCCTGTCCGTCACTCCAGGTGCCCCAGGCTTCCGGCGTGGACCAGCCTTTGGCCAGTTGTCGAGTACTGCGGTTGAACGTCTGCACCAGCCCCGGCTGGCTCAAGGGTATCGGCGACAGCGCTCGCCCCTGATCGACCATCGCCAGGCATTGATCACAGTGTTTCCAACCAGGAGCCAGCACGACAAAGTCGTCGACCCGGGTCAACAGATCGCTGTCGCTGCGAATGCTTTTTACCGCCAGCATCAGCGCATCGTCATCAAGGATGTACAGCGAGTCGGGGTCGTACTGGCCACTGGCAAGTTGACTTTGCGTCGTGCGCTGCAGCTTTTCCAGGGCTTTGGGGCTCGTACGCCCCAGGTAGGCGGCATCGGTTTTCAGCCCATGGGTGGCGGCGAAATCGGCAATCGCCTGCCACTGGTCCGGTTGATTTTTCGGCATCACGGCACGGATGCTCTTGTAGTGCGCCGCCGCACTGGCCCAGAACGGATCATGCATCGGGCTGGCCCAGGCCGACGCTTCGGGCAGCATTTTCGCTGCTCTCAAACCTGCCCAGGCAATCCGGGTGTCGGTGACTTGCACCATTAACGCCAGCGCCAGCAGCCCCATGGCGACTCGCGTTCGATAGCCGCGCACCACCAGATAAGTCAGCAATATCACGATGACGTAAAACACCGGCCAGAACATCCGACCCGAGGCACGAAAAATATTCGAAAGCTTCACCACAAACTTCGGTAACGGGTAACTGAAGGTCTGCAGGCCGACGCCGATATGGTTCGACAGCGCGAACAAGGTCAACCCGATCAACGCCCAGAACAGCAACGGACGACGGCTCACCAGTGCCTTCAGCGAAATGCCGCTGCGGTACCCGCCAATCAAGGCCAAGGGCACCAGCAACAGCACGCCAAGCCCCAGATAATTGAAGCCTTCGTAATCGCCGCCGGCCGTGGGAATGTTAGTCAAAATGTAAGACCAACCGTCCGCATCCACCAGCGACAGCAGGTTCATTCGATAAAAGCCGAAACCACCGCTCACCGCGCCACCGGAAATACTGAAATAACCCGCCTGCCAGCAGCACACGCTCACCAGTGCGAACAAACTGCCCAGCTCGATCAGGACCTGACGGCGGATCAGCTTGCCGCCCCGCAGCTTGCCAAGCAGATCAGCCACCCAGATCAGCGCCACCATCCCCAACAGGTAGGCATGCACCAGCGCTGTCGCGGCCAGCAACATGCCCCATGCCAGACGCCGCCGCTGCAGTGCCGGATGCAACGCCAGGTACAGCGCCGCAAGAATCAGAAAGTGCCCGGCCAGCGAAAGATGACCACCGGTGCGCAGAAACATCGGCGGCGAAAATACCAGCAGCCCGGTGCCGAGCAAGCGCAACACGGGATTGTCGGTGATCAGTCCGAGCAGCTTCCAGGCAAACCAGGCCTGCAGAACGAAACACAGCAACAACCACATGCCGAAGTACTGGAATGTTTCCGGCAGCCACGCACTGAACGGCTTGAACAGCAACGCCAGCAGCGGATTGGAGTCGGAAAAAATGATCGCACTGCCCAACTCCATTCCATAGGACGGATTCAGCCCGAGCGGAAAGGTCCAGGGCGAGTGGCGAAAGAACGCCCAGCCCAGGTAATGCGTCGCCGGGTCGCCGTCCTTGAGCCAGGCAATGTTTTGCGGATCAAGGGCACGCGGGCCGATCACCAGGAAAAACGCCAGCGCTCCCAGCAGGATTGGCAACAGCGCCAAGGCCGGATGCTTGTTCAAGCCTTTCATCGGTACGTCCAGAAATTGTGTAGCACAAAGGTGAACGCCGGAATGATCAGTGCCACGGCACCGATGCCCAGCAAATAGTGCAGTCCAGCCAATTGCGCTGCCCACGCAACGAGCATCGCCAGCAAGAACCCGCCGAAGGACACCAGCATGAACCGCACCAATGTTCTGCCATGCAGCCGCGCGGAAAAACTCCAGGTGGTGTTGATCACGTAGGACACCACCGTCGCCACAGCGAATGCCACACCGTTGGCCAACGGCGGTTGCGGGGCCACGAAGTTGATGAACAGCACCGCCACCAGCGCATGCAGAGCGGTGACGAACAGCCCGGTCACGGCAAAGCGCAAGCCGCGCTGGATCAACGCCGATCTATCGGCTGAAGTCACGGTTTGCACGCCAGCACAAACACGCTCAGACCGGCCAGACGGTTCATGCCCATCAGCGGCAGTTCAAGGCGGCAGAGGGTCTTGAGCACGCCGTTGACCAACGGATGATGACGCTTGAGTTGAGACTGCGGCGCGGCGGCCTGCGGGCCCTGGGGCAGCAAACGCAACGCTGCCGCGATTGGAAACACCGCACCGAAATAGTAGGCACCACGTTGCACGGTCAAACCGGCGTCACGGGTCAGGGCTTCAAACTGCGCCAGGGTGTAGCGGCGTTTGTGTTCGAGGAAGTCGTCATGCCCGCTCCACAGAAACTGAAACGCCGGCACAGTCATCAGAAAACGGCTGCCGGACGGCACTTTATCGACGTAAGCCTTGAGCAGGCCGAGGTCGTCGTCGACATGCTCGAGCACGTCCATCAGCAGCACCAGATCCGCGTCGACGGCGTCGATATCGCGGCGATAATGCACCGGTTTGCCGGCAGTGCTCGCATCAGAATCGGCGGGGTAGCTGATATCGACGCACCACGCCTCCTGCGCCGAGGTTTGGGTCAACAGATGATGCGAAAAAAAACCCGATCCGGCGCCCACGTCGAGAATCCGCGTGATCGGTGCCTCACCGAGCAGGCGACGCGTTGCCGCCGCTTTGGAGCAGTAATACCAATGCTCGCCGATGCTGTCGCCGAGGATGTCGGTTTCCTTGAGATCCATGTATCAGTCCTTGGGGTCATAGACGCGACGCACCAGAAAAACCGGCCGGCGTTTGGATTCGATGTAAGTGCGCCCCAGGTACTCGCCGAGTACGCCGATGCCGATCAACTGCAGGCCACCGAGGAACGTCACAGCCACCATCAACGAGGCATAACCGGGCATGTCGACGCCGTGGATCAGCGTGCGCACCACAATAAAAATGGCGAAGGCAAACGAGACCAGCGACACCGCCGCGCCGATGTAAGTCCAGATTCGCAGCGGTTCGGTACTGAAACTGGTGATGCCCTCCAGGGCAAAATTCCACAGCCGCCAGCCGTTGAACTTGCTCTGCCCCGCCACGCGTTCGGGCCGCTCGTAATCCACATGGGTGGTGCGAAACCCGACCCAGGCAAACAGGCCTTTCATGAAGCGCCGGGATTCGGGCAAGGTCAGCAAGGCGTCGACCACGCAACGGTCCATCAGGCGGAAATCACCGACGTTTTCCGGCAGCGGTTGCTCGGCGATCTTGTTGTGCAGGCGATAGAACCAGTGCGCCGAAGTCTGCTTGGCCCAGGTGTCGCTGCGGCGGCTGATGCGGTGGCCGAGCACGACTTCATAGCCTTCGCGCCAGCGCTCGATCATTTGCAGAATGACTTCGGGCGGGTCCTGCAGGTCGGCATCGATGGGGACAACGATCTGCCCGGTGGCAATCTGCAGGCCAGCGGACAAGGCGGCCTCTTTTCCGAAGTTACGGCTCAGATCGACGATACGCAGACGCGAGTCGTGCCGTTGCCGTTCCAGCAGCCCCTCAAGCGTGGCATCGGTACTGCCGTCATTGACGAACACCAGTTCCAGAGCAATCGAGGTCTGCTGCCGGAAGACTTCGTCGATGCGCCGAATGAACGCGTCGAGACTGTCCTCCTCGTTAAAAACCGGAATAATCAGCGATAACGTGACCCGTGTGGCCTGTGCTGTTCCATGCTCAGTCAAGGGAATGCTCTTTTTATAGTGTTTGTCGGTCGTCGAAGCATTTTCGACGCCATGAGCCGTCCCGTATTAAGCAGTAGCGCCGTTAACCTTGCAAGGCGCAAATGGCGACATTCCGGCCAATCCAGACGCCATTGCGCACGCTCTAGTCCGCACTCCTCAGAAACATCTGCCAACGATTGGAAACAAATGCCCGATAGCGAAAAAAACTCGCTCCGCTAGGCTTGCGTCGATGCGACACACAGGTTGTCGCAAACACCATCGCAAGGAGCGAATTGAATGTATTTCGAGATCTACAGGCAATCCCGAGGCACCCCGAGCACCGGCAAAGGCCAATGGCGCTGGCGGCTGCGGGCGGGAAACCACGAGACGGTTGCCAGTGGCGAGTCCTACGTGAACAAGGCCGACTGTTTACACGTGATCGAGTTGATCAAGGGTGTGCAGAGCGATACGCCGGTGAAGGAGATCTGACCGCACCGGGCAGCACAGCGCTGCGTCCTACAGCCACTTCCTTTTTTGCCTGAAGCGCTGGCGAAGCACTTCCGCGCCCCTACGCTCTTCAGCGTATGGGGCGATCCAGCCCTGTCAAGCCATACGACGTTCAACTCAAAAAAGGAGCCGCACCATGGCCAGAGACAAAGCAAAAGACGACAAACACTTCAACTGCACTCAAACACACGAAGCCGACTACGTCGCCAGCCTCTATCCGCACGCCAAGGATGAAGTGAAGACCTTCCTGGCCTCGGCTTGCAAGGACAACACCCTGCGTAACTCGACGCACAAGGAAGTGTATGACTTGATCAAGCAGAAGCTGGGGCATCCGCAGCCGTGAAGAGCTGAGGCGGGGTCTCTAAAACCCGCAGAAACAAAAAAGCCCCGCAGCTTTTCAGCTGCGGGGCTTTTTCTAACACGTTAGCAGGCCATCAACATTTGGTCCAAGATCCCCGGCGCCCCCCCTTCCCAGCTAAACATCGCTAGACGCCAAGGCTGTTTTCAATTTTTCTGCCCGTAGCGAAATTTTGATCAGAGTTTCCTTAACAGCAGAATAATGGCACTATCGCGACCTTCTATCCCGTGCCTTGCAGCTAGTAACAACTTGAGCCGAACCAATGACAAACCCCAATTTAAAATATAGAAGTGATATAGACGGCCTTCGCGCGCTTGCTGTTATTTCTGTTGTGATTTTTCATGCTTTCCCAACATTGATGCCAGGTGGATTCGTAGGTGTAGATATATTTTTTGTAATATCCGGATTTTTAATCGGAACCATATTACTTAAAAGCATGGACCGAGGAACGTTTAGTTTTTCAGATTTTTATGCCAGAAGGATACGTCGAATCTTTCCAGCCTTGACTCTGGTACTGATATCTTGCTGGTTTATTGGCAAGCTTGTCCTATTGCCGAATGAAATGACCGAACTGTCCAAACACATCGTAGCGGGCGCGGGCTTTGTAGCAAATTTCGCACTTTGGTACGAGAGCGGATATTTCGATATCGCTGCAGAACTCAAACCATTATTACATCTATGGTCGCTAGCGATTGAAGAACAATTTTATCTATTATTCCCCATTATACTTTGGACGGCCTGGAAGCTGGGATTTAGCGCTATCAAGCTGATTCTGGCCATTGGATTAGTGTCGCTGATTTTGAATCTTTATTTCATCCACGTTGATCCAAACGCCACATTTTACTTGCTGCCGACCCGGGCCTGGGAACTGTTGGCAGGTACATTGCTGGCATGGGCTTGTTTGCAGCCGTGGTGGATATCAAGGGTCGAACAACAGCGCTCCACACTCAATGACATTTTAAGCGCGACCGGGCTCGTACTCATATTCTTCGCACTGTTCAGCTTCAAGTCGAGCGATCTCTTCCCGGGGTGGCGTGCAATATTTCCGGTGCTTGGTTCAGTCCTTCTGATAGCTGCAGGACCTTCATCTATAATCAACAAAAGGATCTTTTCAACACGGGTAGCTGTAGCTATCGGTTTAATCAGCTTTCCGCTGTACTTATGGCATTGGCCACTGCTTGCGTTCGCCCGAATAGTCCAAGGTGAAGAACCCAGCATTGAGATAAGATCGGCAGCGGTTGCAGCAGCACTGTTACTTGCCTGGATTACCTATTCATTAGTTGAAAAGCCCCTTCGCAACGGAATACTAAAGCAGGCACGTCAAACCCCTGCATTTGTCGGATTGATGATCGTTATCGTGCTTGGCGGGTTTGTATCCTATAAACAGCCAGTAGCTGACCCGTTAGAGACTAAATCCGAAGTAGCCCGGGCTATCGAGAAAAATACTGCAATTTCGCTGGCGAACTGCGCAACGAGATTCCCTGACTGGAACAAAATGACTGACAACCCATGCCTGATCCAGGACGGTTCGATTACGAGCTCGGTCATAGGCGACTCACATGCAGCGCACTTGTTTGCTGGGCTAAGTACCTACTCCACCGCGGAACATGGCTTGGCTGTTTTTCCGGCCAGTTGTGCTGCGCCGTTTTATGATACGTCTACTGCGCAAAAGGATAAAGCCGCGGCGAAGGTTCGCGCGAATGCTTATCGCCTCATCAATGAGGCATATGATTATGTCGCCAACGACAACAGCGTAGTAAATGTGCTTCTTGCTCATAATCCACGGTGCTCTTATGAAGACGCTGTAGACATTCAAAACCCTGACGAACCGGACTTCAGAAAAGTCTTGGAGTCCGGCATGAGAAGGTCCTTCAAAATACTATCTGACGCAAAGAAAAATGTTTTGGTAGTTCTAGACGGCCCAACGCTTCCCTTTGATCCATCGGCCTGTGTCCAACGACCGTTTAGAATTACTGAAAAGAATGATCACTGCTCATTCCAGCGGACAATATTCGATCAGGACACTGTAAATTCTGCATACAACGAAATTGTTCAACGCGTAGCGAAAGACTTTATTAACGTGCAAATAATTGACTTATCTTCGCAGCTCTGCGACTCCGATAGATGCTACGCGGCCAAGGGTGGAAAAGTGCTATACAACGATAGGAACCATCTATCCATGTATGGCTCGCAATTCATTGCACCATACATCATGAAGTCTCTACTCCAAGAAAAAAATGAGCGCACCTCGCAACTGTAGCCTGCGAGTGGATACAAAAACGCCCGCTTGGCGGCGGGCGTTTAGCCTGATGCTTGCAGTTGTTGTACCGTGCCGGGCATACAAAACTTCAGCCGTACCCAGGCGTCGACGGCATGTGGTTACTGCTTCTGGATGCTCACAGCCTTGAACAATGCTTCAACCCTATTCTTTGGCTCTTCACGAAGTACCGAAAAACACAGAAACAAGAACGCCGATTTGATTGATGATGATCGTGCGAGCAAGCACATCTAACAAACCGGCGTTCTTGTGCGCGATATTAATACGCTCCTGCCGTTTTATTTTTTGCTGTCGTCGCCATCAATCCTGATGGTGACACGCTGTTGATCGGTCTGATCGCCAAGAGCAACCGATTACCAGCCTGCAGCGAGCCCAGCACAACCACTCATGAATACTGCCAGCCACTCATCCCAGACTTGCCCATCCTTGGGCGGGCAGTTCGTTTAAACGTCGAACTCAGACGGGTTGGATGCAGTAGTCGCGGTCACCGAATGGAAACCGTGAGCTGGCTTGATCGCTATCCCCGGGTGACGCGCCGCCTGGCTGAAGCGTTCATCCAGAGCTGCCAACCGGGTGCAGGTCCCCGAGGCCAACTGCCTGCGCCATGACCAACTTGCACACAAGATCTTCAAGCAACGCTGTCGCTGCTGGCGCGGCATCCTGAGCAGCGTGCGGTGGCCTGTGCACACCGTATGACTGGAGGGGATCAATAACCATCAAGCGGATGACTTACGGCTACCGAGACTGCGAATTCTTTTCAGGAAGATCAGGAGCGACTTTCCCGGCAATCCGTGAAGAACCTGAAGATACCCTGACTGAAGCGCGACAAACGAAAAAGCCCCCGTAATCAGCAATGATTACGGGGGCTTCGTCTTGTTCAATAATGGCGGAGAGATAGGGATTCGAACCCTAGGTACCGGTGAAGGTACAACGGATTTCGAATCCGTCCCATTCGGCCACTCTGGCATCTCTCCAACGGCGCGCATCATAACAACACTTTGACCGAAAGCAAACCCTCTTTCGAAAATTTCTTCGTGCTATCAGATGCTTGCGTCGATTAAAGCGGTACACCCAGACGATTGGCGACTTCTTCGTAAGCTTCGATGACGTCACCGAGGCCCTGGCGGAAGCGGTCTTTGTCCATCTTCTTCTTGGTGTCCTTGTCCCACAGACGGCAGCCGTCCGGGCTGAACTCGTCGCCCAGGACGATCGAACCGTCGCTGAACACGCCGAATTCAAGCTTGAAGTCCACCAGCAAGAGTCCTGCGTCGTCGAACAGTTTGCTCAGGACTTCGTTGACCTTCAGCGACAGTTCTTTCATGCGCGCCAGTTGCTCGGCGGTGCCCCAGCCGAATGCCACGACGTGGGATTCGTTGATGAACGGGTCGCCCTTGGCATCGTCCTTCAGGAACAGTTCGAAGGTGTAAGGATTGAGCTTCATGCCCTCTTCGACACCCAGACGTTTTACCAGGCTGCCGGCGGCGTAGTTACGCACGACGCACTCGACGGGAATCATGTCCAGCTTCTTCACCAGGCACTCGTTGTCGCCCAGCAGCTTATCGAATTGGGTCGGGATGCCGGCCGCTTCGAGTTTTTGCATGATGAAGGCGTTGAACTTGTTGTTCACCATGCCTTTGCGGTCGAGCTGCTCGATGCGCTTGCCGTCGAACGCCGAGGTGTCGTTGCGAAACAGCAGGATCAAGCGGTCAGCGTCATCGGTCTTGTAAACCGATTTGGCTTTGCCGCGGTAGAGTTCTTCACGTTTTTCCATGATGGGCTCCGCTTGCTAAGTAGATGGGCTAGGCGATATGGCGCCAGTCGAGCCCTGAATCTTGATCGGCCAGTTGCAGCCAGTCCGGGTCGCACCCGAGGGTGTCGACAAAACATTGCCGGGCCAGCTGCGGCAGGTTGTTCTTGCTGCTCAGGTGGGCGAGAACCAGATGCTGCAAGCCCTGCCACCCCAACTCGGCCACCAGGAATGCCGCCTGATGGTTGTTCAAATGTCCCAGCTCGCCGCCCACCCGCTGCTTGAGAAAGTACGGGTAATGACCACGTGCCAGCATGTCGCGACAATGGTTGGACTCGATCATCAATGCATCGAGATCCCGATAGCTGTCCAGCACCCGCTCGCAGTAGGAACCCAGGTCGGTCAGGAGGCCGAAGCGCCGCTGCTCGTTGTCACTGAATACATACTGAGTCGGCTCTTGCGCATCATGGGCCACGGCAATGACCCCGATGTTCAGAGCGCCGATCTGCAACTGCTCGCCGCCGGCCAGAAAGCCTGCGGGTTCGATCGGTTTGCGCATCCCGCGCAGTGTGCCGCGACTGAGGTAGACCGGCAGATTGTAGCGCCGAGACAGCAAACCCACGCCATGCACGTGGTCGGCATGTTCGTGGGTTACGAGTATCGCGCTCAATTGCGCCGGGTTCACACCCAGGCGCAACAGGCGTTTTTCGGTTTCCCGCAGGGAAAAACCACAATCCACCAGCACATACGTATCAGCGCTGGCGATCAGCGTGCCGTTCCCTTGGCTACCGCTGCCGAGAACGGCAAAGCGCATGTGATCAGCCCAGGTTGTCCTGAATCACGCTCAACACTTTGCGGGCCACATCGGCCGGCGCAACGGTGTTGATGTTCTTCTCGACGGTTACCTGAACGTTTTCACCGACCTTGCTCAGGCGAACCTGATAACGCTCGGCGCGGGCTTCAACTTCCTCTTTGGTCGGCGCACTGCCGAACAGGCTGCTGAAGAAACCAGGCTTCTCGTCTTTCTTCTCGGCTTTTTCGGCCAGGTTGATGTAGTACAGGCCCAGGCTGCGGTTGATGTCTTCAACGCGCCACTGACCTTGCTCCAGCGCACGACCGACGCTCGACCAGGCACGATCCAGATCCGGACCGACGTTCAACACTGGGTTGCCGCTACCGTCTTCGCTAAGGCTGACACGGCTTGGGGTATCGAAATCACGCGAAGCCAGCATCGACACCGAACCACCCTTTTCGGAGGTCCGGCTCATGCTCGCCAGCATGTCGTCGACCAGCGCAGCGTCCAGGCCAGTGTTGACCGAACGGTTGGTGAAATCGACGTCAGCGGTGCTGCCGGCAGGACGCTCGGCGCTGACCACGTAGATTTCACTGGTGTTGCGCTGCACGCCCGGCTCGATGCGCACCCGCACGCGGGTTTCGCTATCGGCGCCGACACCCGCTGCGCTCAGGCGCTTGGCCATGGCGGCGGACAGCTCGTCAGAATGCTGCCAGGTGGTAGTGAATTCACCGGTTTGCGGACGCTGTTCATCCAGACGGAAACCGTTGTCCTGGAAAAACTGCACCGCCACTGGCCAGACTTCGGCCGGTGGGTGCTGGGCCACGACCCAACGCGAGTCACCGCTCTTCTGCAGCGAGTAGTCGGTTGCATCGGCAATCGCGGTCAGCGGTTGTGGACGCGGCACCACGTATTCGCCCTTGGCAGTGTCATCGGCCACGTTGCGCGGGATCGGCAACAGCGGGTCGAGGCGCTTGGAGGTGCTGACATTCGGTGGCAATTGCATCGGTGCAGTCTGTTGCGCTTCCAGGTAATCGCTACCACGGTCACGGAAATAACCTTCCGGGCCCCAGACCCATCCGCAGCCACTGGTGCTGGAGATAATCAAGGCAAGTGCGGAAAGTCCGGCCATTCGCTTCATGCGTTGTACTTCCTCAATTAAACCAGGACGCTGCACTGGCGCAGGGCCGTGCGAAGCGTTTCATGACAAGGAGCGCTCAGCCAGGTCAGCGGCAGGCGGATGCCTTCGTGCATCAAGCCCATTTCAACCAAAGCCCACTTCACCGGAATCGGGTTGGCTTCGATGAACAGGTCCTTGTGCAGCGGCATCAGTTTTTCATTGATTGCCCGTGCGGTCTCGGCGTCGCCTTTCAGCGCAGCCTCGCACAGGTCAGCCATTTCGCGCGGGGCGACGTTGGCTGTTACGGAGATGTTGCCTTTGCCACCCAGCAGGATCAGCTCGACCGCGGTCGGATCATCGCCGGACAGCACGATGAAGTCCTTGCTCACGCCGTCGATGATGGCTTTGGCGCGTTTCAGGTCGCCGGTGGCTTCCTTGATGCCGATGATGTTCGGCACGGTGGACAGGCGAATCACCGTCTCGGCCTGCATGTCGCAGGAGGTGCGGCCGGGAACGTTGTAGAGAATCTGTGGAATGTCGACGGCTTCGGCAATGTGCTTGAAGTGCTGGTACAGGCCTTCCTGGGTCGGCTTGTTGTAGTACGGCACGACCAGCAGGCAGGCGTCGGCGCCGGCTTCCTTGGCGTTGCGGGTCAGCTCGACGGCTTCGCGGGTCGAATTCGCACCGGTACCGGCGATCACCGGGATGCGGCCTGCGACCTGTTTGACCACGGCTTTGATGACGGCGATGTGTTCTTCTACATCAAGGGTTGCCGACTCGCCGGTAGTACCGACCGCGACAATGGCATGGGTGCCGTTCTTGAGATGGAAGTCCACGAGTTTGCTGAGGCTGTCCCAGTCAAGACGCCCTTGTGCATCCATGGGAGTGACCAGTGCCACCATACTGCCCGCAATCATGAAACCGCTCCTGCCGGAAAAAGAGAGCGGTAATGGTACTGGCGCCAAGATGCTTGCACAAGCGAAGTACTGCGCCGCCATTCCCCTTGGCGTCGGTTTTCGCTACCCTTCAGACTTTGATCGGTACAGATCAGCTTGTACGCCGGGTTCCAGCCTCCCCTTTCGGCCTCCCAGGCCCCGTTCCAGTGTCGCAGCTGCACGTTCCGCCTTTATTGGAGCGAATTGCGAGCCAGGGTCCGGGGCTTTCTGAACGGGCACGCGCAGACGCATCCCGACGGCCAACGCCCATCGACCTACCGACCGCTCATCGCTTTAGGAATGCTGCATGTCCACCCCCACAGTTCGCGAACAATTCCTTGTCATCAGTGCCCTTGGCGCCAACCCCATGGAGCTGACTAACGTCCTGTGCCGCGCCAGCCATGAAAATCGCTGCGCCGTCGTCACTTCCCGCCTGACCCGCCACGGCGAGTGCAGTGCCCTGGTACTGGAAATCTCCGGTAGCTGGGACGCCTTGGCCCGCCTCGAAGGCAGCCTGCCAACCCTGGCCAAGCGCCACGCCTTCACCGTCAACGTGGTACGCAGTGCGGCGCTGGAAAATCGCCCGCAGGCGCTGCCTTATGTAGCTTATGTCAGCTCGGCGTATCGCCCGGACATCATCAATGAGCTGTGCCAGTTCTTCATGGACCACAACGTCGAGCTGGAAAACCTGACCTGCGATACCTACCAGGCCCCACAGACCGGCGGCACCATGCTCAACGCCACCTTTACCGTGACACTGCCGGCCGGCACCCAGATCAGCTGGCTGCGCGACCAGTTCCTGGATTTCGCCGACGCGATGAACCTGGATGCCCTCATCGAGCCTTGGCGCCCACAAAACCCAATGTAAGGAAGCTTTCATGGCCGTTGTCATCGACCAACCCGTTGCGGATTTCGAAGCACCTGCCACCAGCGGGCAGACCGTCAGCCTGTCTGCCTTGAAGGGCAAGCAAGTGGTGATCTACTTCTATCCGAAGGACAGCACCCCGGGCTGCACCACCGAAGGCCAGGGTTTTCGTGACCAGTACGCGGCGTTTCAGGCTGCCAACACGGAAATCTTCGGTATTTCCCGCGACAGCCTGAAGTCCCACGAGAACTTCAAGTGCAAGCAGGAATTTCCGTTCGAGCTGATCAGCGACAAGGACGAAGCCGTCTGCCAGCTGTTCGACGTGATCAAGCTGAAGAAGCTGTACGGCAAGGAATACCTGGGCGTCGATCGCAGCACGTTCCTGATCGACAAAAACGGTGTGCTACGTCAGGAATGGCGCGGTGTGAAAGTGCCGGGGCATGTGGATGCGGTGCTGGCTGCGGCTCAGGATCTGAATAAAGCCTAAAGATCAAAAGATCGCAGCCTGCGGCAGCTCCTACAGGAAAACGCATTCCAATGCAGGCGCTGCCGCAGGCTGCGATCTTTTACTTTCATAGCAATGGAGCCACTACAGGCTCCTTGCGCGGCCAGGCATCCAGCACTGCCTTGAACAGCGTCGCCAGCGGAATCGCAAAGAACACGCCCCAGAAGCCCCACAACCCGCCAAACAACAGCACCGCGCAGATGATGGCCACCGGGTGCAGGTTGACCGCCTCGGAAAACAGCAAAGGCACCAGCACGTTGCCATCCAGCGTCTGAATGATTCCGTAGACCGCCATCAGATAAATGAACTGATCGCTCCAGCCCCATTGGAATAGCGCGATCAGCAGCACCGGTACGGTCACCACCACCGCACCGACGTACGGCACGACCACCGACACCCCGACCAACAACGCCAGCAGCGCCGCATAGTTGAGGCCGAGGGCGACGAAAGCGATGTAGGTCACGCCGCCGCAGATCACGATTTCAATGACCTTGCCGCGAATGTAGTTGGCAATCTGCCGGTTCATTTCCTGCGCGACCCGGGTAATCAGCGCCCGCTCGCGAGGCAGATAGCCGCGCACCCACTCGCCGATCATGGCCCGGTCCTTGAGAAAGAAAAACACCAGGATCGGCACCAGCACCAGATAGATCATGATGTTGACCAGCAGGGGCAGGCTCGACAGCGAAAAGGTCAGCGCCCACTGCCCGAACTTGCCGATTTCGCCACGCGCGGCTTCGATGGCCTGCAGCACCTGCTCATCGGAGACCAGGTGCGGATAGCGCTCGGGCAGCAACAGCAGCAGCGACTGCCATTTGGCGAGCATGCCCGGCAGCTCGTTGAACAACGTGATCAACTGATGCCAGAGCAGCGGCAACACCACCACGATAAACACCAGCAACACGCCCATGAACAGAGCAAACACCAGACCCACTGCCGCCGCACCAGGCACGCGCATACGCTCAAGAGCAAGCACCAGCCCCTGCATCAGGTACGCCAGCACCATCCCCGCCAGTACCGGCGCGAGCATGCCACCGAGCGTGAGCACTGCGGTGAAGGCGAGAAACAACAGCACTGCCAGCACCACCGCTTCTTCGTCGGAAAAGTAGCGCTGAATCCAGTCGCGTAACACTTTGAACATCAATAATCCCTGGGTCTTTTACGCGGTGGATTTCAGGCTTTTTTCAACCAGTAACGGTAAACGCCCGCTTCGTCTTCTTCGCGCAGCAGCGTATGACCGGCCAAACGCGCAAAGGTGCGGAAGTCGCGCTGCGAGCCCGCGTCCGTGGCGATCACCTTGAGTACGGCGCCGCTGGGCAGCTTGTTGAGTTCCATTTTGGCCTTGAGCAACGGCAACGGGCAATTCAGGCCACTGGCGTCCAGTTCACAATCATGGGCTACAGCGTCAGTCATTGCGTCACTCCGGTTCAGATGGTCGAGCGGCCTAGAATATCTGGTCGCGGGCCCGGTGTCCGGCTACAGTAAGGTCTTTGTCTTCTAAGGCTTTGTGCATGACATTTCTGCGCCCTACCCTGTTGACGCTCGCTTGCCTGCTCGCCTCACCGGGCTTTGCCGACGATCTGCCGTCACTTGGCGACGCCAGTTCTGCCATTGTCTCACCGCAACAGGAATATCAGCTGGGCCGCGCCTGGCTGGCGATGTTGCGCAGTCAGGTTGCACAACTCAACGATCCGCAACTCAAGGACTACGTCGAGTCCAGCGTCTACAAGCTGGTGGAAACCAGCCAGGTAACTGACCGCCGCCTGGAATTCATCCTGATCAACAGCCCGCAGCTCAACGCCTTCGCGGCGCCAGGTGGCGTGGTCGGGGTCAACGGCGGGCTGTTCCTCAATGCGCAGACCGAAGGCGAATATGCCTCGGTACTGGCTCACGAACTGGCTCACTTGTCACAACGTCACTTTGCTCGTGGCGTCGAAGCTTCGCAACGGATGCAGGTACCGATGATGGCGGCGCTGCTGGCTGGCATCGTGATTGCCGCTGCCGGTGGTGGTGATGCCGGTATCGCGACCATTGCCGGCAGTCAAGCAGCAGCCATTCAATCGCAACGTACCTTCTCGCGCCAGAACGAACAGGAAGCCGACCGTATTGGCATCCTAAACCTGGAAAAGGCCGGATACGACCCGCGCTCAATGCCGACCATGTTCGAACGTCTGATGCGCCAATACCGCTTCGACGCCAAGCCGCCGGAATTTCTGCTGACTCACCCGGTGACCGAATCGCGTATCGCCGACACCCGTAACCGCGCAGAACAGGCGCCAGCGGGCGGCATCGAAGACAGCATGCGCTATCAGCTGATCCGCGCCCGCGTACAGCTGATCTACGAAGAAACCCCGGGGCTGGGCGCCAAGCGCTTCCGCGCACAACTGGATGAGAACCCGAAGAACGACGTGGCGCGCTATGGCCTGGCAATCGCGCAGATCAAGGGTGGTCAGCTCAATGAAGCGCGGGAGAACCTCAAACAATTGCTGGCCAAGTCGCCCAACGAGATCATCTACAACCTCGCGCAGATCGACCTGGACATCACCAACAACCGTCTGCCGGATGCGCAAACACGGGTGGACCGGATGCTCACGCAGTATCCGGGCAATTACCCGCTGAATCAGGTTCGTGTCGATCTGTTGCTGAAACAGAATCGCACCGCCGACGCGGAAAAAGCCCTCGACAGCTTGCTCAAATCTCGTCCGAACGATCCGGACGTGTGGTATCAGGTCGCTGAAACTCGTGGCCTGTCCGGCAATATCATTGGTCTGCATCAGGCTCGCGCCGAATACTTTGCGCTGGTGGGGGACTATCGTCAGGCGATCCAGCAGCTCGATTTTGCCAAACGCAAGGCGGGCAGCAACTTCCCGCTGTCCTCCAGGATCGATGCGCGCCAGCGTGAACTGATGGAGCAGGAGCGCATGATCAAGGACATGATGGGCTAAGTTTCATCAGCGACATAAAAGTTTCAGGCATAAAAAAACCGCCTCTTTCGAGGCGGTTTTTTATTTCACCGCAACCGGGTTATTCAGCCAGTTTGAAGGTGATGAAGCTCGCGCGACCTTGACGCAGTACGCGCATCGACACCGAACGATTCTTCGGCAGTGCCTTGGCGATCTCGGTGAACTCCTTGGTGGAGCCGATGGCCTGGTTGTTCAGGTGAGTGATCACGTCACCCGGCTGCAGACCGATCAGGGCCGCAGGACCGTCCTGAACCTCCTTGATCACTACCCCGCCTTTGAGGTCGTAGGTTTTCTTCTGCTCGGCGGTCAACTCGACCACCGAAACACCGAGGCGATTGCTGCTGCTTTCCGCGCCGGATTTCGGCAGCGCTGCCAGCTCTTTGTCCTCGTCCGGAATCGCGCCGACAGTCAGCTCGACATTCTTGCGCTTGCCGTCACGAATCACTTCAAGGTTGGCTTTGGCGCCCGCTTTCAGCGCACCGACCAGATGTGGCAAGTCAGCGGACATGACGATCGGCTGACCGTTCATGCTCAGGATCACGTCACCCACTTGCAGGCCACCCTTGGCTGCCGGACCGTCATCCTGAATCTGCGCAACCAGCGCACCGGCCGGCTTATCAAGACCGAACGACTCGGCCAGATCCTTGTTCACTTCCTGGATGACCACGCCCAGCCAGCCGCGGCTGACTTTGCCACCGCTTTTCAGCTGATTGGAAACGTCCATCGCCACGTCGATCGGAATGGCGAACGACACACCCATGAAGCCACCGGAACGGGTGTAGATCTGCGAGTTGATCCCGACCACTTCACCGTTCAGGTTGAACAGCGGGCCACCGGAATTACCCGGGTTGATCGGCACGTCGGTCTGGATGAACGGCACGTAGTTTTCGTTCGGCAGGCTACGGCCGACGGCGCTGACAATGCCTTGGGTCACAGTGTGGTCAAAGCCGAACGGAGAACCGATTGCCACGACCCACTGACCCGCCTTCAGGTCCTGGGACTTGCCGAGCTTGAGCACCGGCAGATCCTTGCCATCGATTTTCAGCAGGGCCACGTCGGAGCGAGGGTCGGTACCGATCAGCTTGGCTTTCATTTCACTGCGATCAGCCAGACGCACGAGGATTTCGTCGGCATCGGCAATCACATGGTTGTTGGTCAGGATGTAGCCATCGGAGGAAATGATGAAGCCCGAACCGAGCGATTGCGCTTCACGCTGACGATCGCCGCGCGGCGAACGCTGCTGAGGCGGCATGCCGCGCTCGAAGAACTCGCGCAACATCGGCGGCAAGCCTTCCAGGTCAGGCATCTGCTGGTTCACCTTGCGGTCCGGCAGCTTCTGCGTGGTACTGATGTTCACCACTGCAGGCGAGGCCTGTTCAACCAGTTGGGTGAAATCCGGCAGGTCGGCCGCCTGGGCAGCGGGGACAGCCTGACCCAGCACCAGCACGGTGGCGAAAATGGAGAGATAAGACTTCAAGCTAAGTATCGACATACAGCTCCCGTTACGACGAGCAGGGTTAAGCGATATGGAGCAAGGAACACCGGGAACCGCGGGCCGGTATTTTTGTTCCGGGAACAACAGACAAGGCCAGAGCCGTGAGGCTCTGACCTATAAAAAACTTTCGGGTGATTTGCAAATGAAAATGCTGAGCAAACATTTCATCTACGTCTCGACGAAGAGGTGGAAATGACTGAAATCAGCTCACTGCTTGCTGGTTGCAGTGCCATCGTTGCGCATCGACAAAGCAATGCGTTCAGCTGTGCCGATTGGAATTTCACCGACCACCGTGACCATCATTTCACCCTCGGGCGTAGTGAGACGGCGGGAAACGGCAACAGTCGGCCCCAACTGCGTGCGGGTATCGGTCACTGTTGCACCGTTCAACGGCTCAAGAAATACCGAAAAACGCGCCAGACCGTCGTCATACATCAGGCTGTTGACCTGAGTCTTGGTTTCCGGATCTTTGTGCGAGGTGCTGCTGGTTAGCACGAAACCCGGAGGGAGCCAGTCGGAATGCCAGACCTGAGCCGTCTTCACGGCAGAGGCCTTGTCACTATCAATAGTAACGGCCTTGCACTCGGTGCCAGCTTGCAGATCTTTGTCCGACGGGACATCAGCGGTATCAAGACTGGTGAACTGGAAACGCTCGAGCAACTGCCCCTTGTCATTGAGCAGCAATGACTTAAGCGGCAGGGCAGTCTGTTTGTCCAGATGAAGCTCGAAACCATAGCGATGCTGGTCTCGCGGCGTCAGCGATACGATAACCGCATCCCGCCCGGCAACGCGCGACTTGCCGATGACAGCAAGGTCATACCAGTTTTTCAGCTTTTGGGGATCAAACGCACGAGCGGTCGAGCTGGAAGAGTCTCCCAACCCCGCAATCAGAGTGCCACTGACACATTGAGTATGCCCATCAATGCGCACCACTTCCTGCGCCGAGCCGTCCAGTTGAACAAGACGCTCGCGAACCTGACCGTTCTGGACGCGATGCCAGATGTTATGGGTAGAAAAACTACCGTTACGCTCGTAAACGAAGGTGCCTTGAAAGCTTTGCTGCTGTTCGGCCTGGCCCAGACGGTTCAACCAGTCCTGGGCCTCATCAGCGTGGGCTGGAACAACGAACCAGCCACTGAGCAGAAGCGAAAGTAAAGGTATGGCGCGCATGATCCTCCTTAACGGTTTTCCATGCTTGCTGCACGCGCATAAGGCAAGGCGCTTTCAGTACCTTTCAGCGCAGCCTGCTGGGCATGCTGGCGCAGATAACCTGGCAGACGCTGATCATGCCAGCCTGGCTGACCTTGCAGAACGCCATTGGCCATCGGACCGGTGGTCTCCGAGCTTTCCTTATAGCCTGCCAGCACTGCCGGGCCTTTGGCTTGCGGCGCTACCAATGAAGGCTGATTGGATTGCTGAGCCAACTCGACACCCGCGATTTCGTCCTGGTTGTACAGACGAACACCGGCCAGAACGGCAACGGTCACCGAAGCAGCAACGGCCAGACGACCGAGGTTACGCCATGGACCACGGGATACTTTGGCTGGAGCCGTCTCGTCTTCCAGAGCAGCAGAGACTGCCGCAGCGATGTCCAGACGCGGAAGCAGCAGGTCCTTGTGCATGGCTGCCCGGGCGATCTGGTAACGAGCCCAGGTCTCACGGGTTTCAACATCGTCCAGTGCATTGATCACTCGACGCAATTCCAATTCGTCCGCTTCGTTATCCATCACTGCGGACAGCGATTCCTGCAGGGCTTCACGACTCATGGCGTTCCTCTCTTGGCTGTCGCCGCTGTCTCAGTTTTCCTGCAACAACGGCTGCAGGGCTTTATCGATGGCCTCCCGAGCGCGGAAAATCCGGGAGCGCACGGTACCCACCGGACACTGCATGACGCTCGCAATGTCCTCGTAACTCAGACCATCGAATTCACGTAAAGTTAACGCCGTACGCAAATCCTCTGGCAGTTGCTGAATGGTTCGATGGACGGTGCCTTCGATCTCATCCCTCAGCAACGCGCGTTCCGGTGATTCGAGATCCTTGAGGCCATGATCGCCGTCGTAGAACTCTGCGTCTTCAGAACTTACATCGCTATCCGGCGGCCGGCGGCCGCGTGAAACCAGATAGTTTTTTGCCGTGTTGATGGCAATGCGGTAAAGCCACGTATAGAACGCGCTGTCTCCGCGAAAGTTTCCTAATGCTCGGTACGCCTTGATAAAGGCTTCCTGAGCCACATCCTGGGCTTCATGGGTGTCGTGCACGAAACGCACGATCAACCCGAGAATTTTGTGCTGATATTTCAGCACCAGCAGATCGAAAGCTCGCTTGTCGCCACGCTGAACGCGCTCGACCAGCTGCTGATCCTCTTCCTGGGTTAGCATGAACACTCCTCGATAAGCATGGAGGAGGCTTGCATAACTAAACGACCAGACTTGCAAACATAGACTCGGGCTTTTCGCAAAAGTTCTCCCCCTCCAGGCAAGTTTCCTGCGGGCTCTGATTTGGCACGCACGAAAAACGCAGCGCGGGATAAACCGGCTGCGCGAATAATCTTGTCATCGGTTCGCCAGCAAAAACCCAATCGCAGGTTCTGCATTGAAGCCGACACTGTCCCGTGTTTCTGGCAACTGTCTATTGATCTTGGGCCTCTGGCAAAAGTTCCAATTATTTATAGCCATGCTGGCGCGACATTGAACGACCGTGCGCTGAAAAAGCCTGTTTCATCCTCGATACAGTCGCCTTTTCCCAAAACGACCGAAAAAAACGTCCGACGAAACGTCAGGCTTTTGTCGTCACAGTAGTTTCACAATGCCATACAAGCCCGGCTATTGTGCCGCTCCACCCCTCTATATACTAGTGGGCTGTGTGGCTGTCTTGACTCGCCGATCCAGCTGTCTTGCGCCAACCCCGATCCGGGTCGCTTTGAGCGGAATCCTGAAATGAGCCAACAGTTTCAACACGATGTTCTGGTGATTGGCAGCGGCGCTGCCGGTTTGAGTCTCGCGCTGACCCTGCCGGGTCATTTGCGCATTGCCGTATTGAGCAAAGGTGATCTGGCCAACGGTTCGACCTATTGGGCCCAGGGCGGCGTCGCTGCCGTGCTGGACGATACCGACACTGTCGAATCCCATGTCGACGACACCCTGAATGCCGGCGGCGGTCTGTGCCATGAAGACGCGGTGCGCTTTACCGTCGAGCACAGTCGGGAAGCCATCCAGTGGTTGATCGACCAGGGCGTGCCATTCACCCGCGACGAACAGTCCGGCACCGAAGACGGCGGCTTCGAATTCCATCTGACCCGCGAGGGCGGTCACAGTCATCGGCGCATCATCCACGCCGCCGACGCAACCGGTGCAGCGATTTTCACCACCCTGCTCGCCCAGGCCAGAGAGCGCAGCAATATAGAGCTGCTGGAACAACGGGTTGCCGTTGATCTGATCACCGAGCGTCGTCTGGGTCTGGATGGCGAGCGTTGCCTCGGTGCCTACGTGCTGAATCGCGCGACCGGCGAAGTCGATACCTACGGCGCGCGTTTCGTGATCCTCGCGTCCGGCGGAGCCGCCAAGGTTTACCTCTATACCAGCAACCCCGATGGCGCCTGCGGTGATGGCATTGCCATGGCCTGGCGCTCGGGCTGCCGGGTGGCAAACCTGGAATTCAATCAGTTCCACCCCACTTGCCTGTATCACCCGCTAGCCAAGAGTTTCCTGATCACTGAAGCCTTGCGCGGCGAAGGTGCGCACCTGAAGCTGCCCAATGGCGAACGGTTCATGCCGCGTTTCGACAAACGTGCCGAACTGGCACCACGCGACATCGTCGCCCGTGCCATCGACCATGAAATGAAGCGCCTGGGTGTCGACTGCGTCTATCTCGATATCAGCCACAAGCCTGAAGCCTTCATCAAAAGCCACTTCCCGACAGTTTATGAGCGCTGCCTGGGTTTCGGCATCGACATCACCAGGCAACCGATCCCGGTCGTACCCGCGGCGCACTACACCTGTGGTGGCGTGATGGTCGATCAACACGGTCGCACCGACGTGCCGGGACTGTACGCCATCGGCGAAACCAGCTTCACGGGTTTGCACGGGGCCAACCGCATGGCCAGCAACTCGCTGCTCGAATGCTTCGTTTATGCCCGCTCGGCGGCAGCGGACATTCTTGCGCAACTGGATGCCGTCACCGCGCCAAACGCCCTGCCCGAGTGGGACGCCAGCCAGGTAACCGATTCCGACGAAGACGTGATCATCGCCCACAACTGGGATGAGCTGCGCCGCTTTATGTGGGACTACGTGGGGATCGTGCGCACCAACAAGCGCCTGCAACGGGCGCAGCACCGCGTACGCCTGCTGCTGGACGAGATCGACGAGTTCTACAGCAACTATAAAGTCAGCCGCGACCTGATCGAGCTGCGTAATCTCGCGCAAGTCGCCGAGCTGATGATCTGCTCAGCCATGGAGCGCAAGGAAAGTCGCGGCCTGCATTACACCCTCGACTATCCGAACCTGCTGCCCGAAGCGCTCGACACTATTCTGGTGCCGCCCACCTACGCCGGCTGAATTTAAGCCGCACTCGCAGGCGTCGGTGCACATCCGCCGCCTGCGAGTCTCGCGGTACGCAGATCGAACGCACTCGCCGTTCCCCACGCAGACGAAAGCGCAACACCACGATCAACGGCGACGCCAGGCTATCGGGCCGCAGCTGCGCCGCTTGCCAGCCGCCCGCCTGATTCCACAACTGCCAGCCATCGGCGTCGCGGCGTAATCGGCAAAAGGCCTGCGGATGCTTCAGCAGAATCTGCCGTGGCAGCACCCACGCGGCGTGCAGCAGACAGGCGAAAGCTCCGAGCAGACTGGCCCAGAGTGGAATCGACAGGAGAAACAACACGCCCAGTGCGAACGCCTGGGCCAACAGATACGCCGCCAGCAACTGCCGTGAGGCATGCCAGCGGCATTCGAAGGTGTTACTTGGGCTGAACACGGTCCAGGATCATCCGGACCATGCGCTGCAGTTCCGGGTCTTCGGATTCGCTGCGCTCCATGAACCAGCCGAACATGTCCTGGTCTTCACAGGTCAGCAGTCGGACATACAAGTCGCGATCGACCTGGTTGAGGTGCGGATAGACCTCCTGCACGAACGGCACCAGCAGCACGTCAAGTTCCAGCATGCCGCGGCGGCTGTGCCAGAAGAGGCGATTGAGTTCAACTTGTTCGACCATGGAGCCCTCCTCAAATAGGCGCGCAGTATACAGCCCCGGCGCGGGTCGCACAGTCGGCTTTGGTCGGGCACCACCGATCCTTTATCAACTACCCATTTCAACAACGCGCCCTTATGATGTGCCCCAGACTTTTTACCCTGCGATGAACCATGGCCGATTCTGCTTTTTTCTGCACCCTGTCTCATGAAGGCGTACTCGCGGTTCGCGGCGCGGATGCCGGCAAATTCCTGCAAGGCCAATTGACCTGCAACATCAATTACCTCAGCGACAGCCAGGCCAGCCTTGGCGCGCGCTGCACGCAAAAAGGCCGGATGCAGTCAAGCTTCCGCATTCTGCTCGAAGGTGATGGCGTGCTGCTGGCGATGGCCAGCGAACTGCTGGAGCCGCAACTGGCAGATCTGAAAAAGTACGCAGTATTCTCCAAATCCAAGTTGACCGACGAAAGCGCCGCCTGGGTGCGTTTTGGCCTGGAGCACGGCGACGCCGCATTGGCCAGCCTGGGTCTGGACCTGCCGCGCGAAACCGACAGCGTGGTGCGCAACGCAGGCCTGATCGCGATTCGCGTCTCGGCGGATCGCGCCGAGCTCTGGACACCGGCCGATCAAGCCAATGCCATCAAGGCCAGACTAGTCGCCGCCCTGCCGGAAGGCGAGCTGAACCAATGGCTGCTGGGGCAGATTCGCGCCGGTATCGGTCAGGTCATGCCGACCACCCGCGAGCTGTTCATCCCGCAGATGCTCAACCTGCAGGCCGTCGGCGGCGTGAGTTTCAAGAAAGGTTGCTACACCGGACAGGAAATCGTCGCGCGCATGCAGTACCTGGGCAAGCTCAAGCGTCGCCTCTATCGCGTGCAACTGGACGCGAGCGAATTGCCGGAGCCGGGGACCCCGCTGTTCGCCCCAAGCCACAGCAGCGCCATCGGCGAAGTGGTGATTGCCGCCCGCGCCGCAGAAAAGATTGAACTGCTGGCGGTGTTGCAGGCCGAAGCTGCCGAAGCGGGTGATCTGCACCTGGGTGCCCTCGAAGGCCCAGCGCTGCATTTGCTCGACCTGCCCTACGAACTGGATCGCGACCGCGAAATCCAGCGCTGATCGCAGCTTTTGTTGCAACACCCTAGAGAATCTACATGAGCGAGCTGGCGGATAAGGTCCAACAGGATTTGGTTGAGGCCATCGATAACGATGACCTGGTTCTGCCAACGTTACCGGAAGTGGCCCTGCAAATTCGCAAGGCCGCCGAAGACCCGGAGATCAGCATCAGCGATCTGAGCAAAGTCATTGGCCGCGACACGGCACTGTCGGCGCGCCTGATCAAAGTGGTCAACAGCCCGTTGCTGCGTGCGACCCAGGAAGTCACCGACCTGCACACCGCGATCACTCGGCTGGGGGTGAACTACAGCAGCAACCTGGCGATCGGTCTGGTGATGGAACAGATCTTCCACGCCCGCTCCGACGTGGTCGAACAGAAGATGCGCGAAGTCTGGCGCAAGAGCCTGGAAATCGCCGGCGTCAGCTACGCCCTGTGCCGCCGCCACACCCAACTCAAACCTGATCAGGCAGCGCTGGGCGGACTGGTGCATCAAATCGGCGTGCTGCCGATCCTGACTTACGCCGAAGATCACTACGAACTGCTGTCGGATCCGGTCAGCCTCAATCATGTGATCGACCACATTCACCCGCTGCTGGGCGACAAGCTGTTGCGGGTCTGGGAATTTCCCGAGCAACTGGTGGAGCTGCCTGGGCTGTACCTGGATTTCAAGCGCGACTCGGCACAGATCGATTACGTCGATCTGGTTCAGGTCGCGAGCCTGTACTGCCACAAAGACAGCGATCATCCGATTTCACGGATTGACCCGCTCAGTGTGCCGGCATTCAGAAAGCTTGGGATCGATCCGGAGAACGAACAATTGTGTGCAGATCTGGAAGAGTCGCGGACGATGTTTTACTGACCTGTGGCGAAGGAGCTTGCTCCCGCTGGGCTGCGAAGCAGCCCCAAAACCAGGCGGCCTCCCTTCACCAGGCAAACCTTGCACTCAGGAATCACGACTGCTGCGCGGCTGAGCGGGAGCAAGCGCCCTCGCCACAAAAGCCCTCTCGGCTGCTATCCGGCAATAAAACTCACCCGAACCTTCAAACCGGCCTGCTCACCATCATGCAAGGTGATCTGCGCCAGATGCGCCCGGCAGATCTCTCCGACAATCGCCAGCCCCAACCCTGAACCCGCCACTTGTTGATTGCGCCGATAAAAGCGTTCAAACACCCGATCACGCTCCTCCAGCGGAATCCCCGGCCCGTCATCTTCAACTTCAAGCACCGCCGGCCCCGCGACCCGCAGAATCACGTTGCCGCCCGGTGGCGTATGCGCCAGGGCGTTGTCCACCAGATTGCTCAACAGTTCATTGAGCAACGTCGGCTCACCGCGCAGCCACACCGGTTCCTCCGCCTCCAGCGCCAGTGCGACGCCGCGCGCGTGGGCCAGAGGCGCCATGGCCATGCCCAGTTCGCGGGCCAACTGACTCAGATCCAATAATTGCGCGCCGCCCTCGGCGATCGCCCGGGCACCGTTTTCCACCCGTGCCAGCGACAGCAGTTGATTGGCCAAGTGGGTCAGGCGATCGGTGCTTTGCGCGGATGATTCCAGGGTTGTGCGCCAGGTTTCCGGCTCATTTGAACGCAGCCCCAGTTCCAACCGCGCCTTCAACGCTGCCAGTGGCGTGCGCAGTTCGTGGGCGGCATCGGCGATGAACTGCGCCTGCCGCTCGAACTGCCCGCGCAAGCGTTCGGTGAAGTGATTGAGCGCGCGCACCAGCGGCCACAATTCATGTTGCACTTCCACCAGCGGCAGCGGCCGCAAATCATCGGGCTGGCGCTCCTCCACCGCCGTGCGCAGACGCTCCAGCGGGCGCAGCGCGGCACTCACCGCGAACCACACCAGCAACAATGCACCGATCGCGAGCATGCCCAGACGCAGCAGCGTATCGGCCGCCAGACTGCGCGCCATGGCGACGCGCGCCTCATCGGTTTCGGCGACGCGGATTTCCGCCATGCCGTTCATGTTCGGTTCGGTGACCGCTTTGAGCAGGCTGACCACGCGCACGTTCTGCCCGCGATAGGTCGCGTTGTAGAAGCGCGCGAGCGCCGGGTAATCGTCGGTTCTTGGCGTACCAGGTGGCGGCCCGGGCAGGTTTTCGTAGCCGGAAATCAGCTTCTGGTGGATGTCGTTGACCTGGTAATAGATCCGCCCGGCACTGTCGTAGGCGAAAGTATCGAGGGCCACGTAGGGCACGTCGGCGCTGAGCGTGCCGTCGCGCTGCGACAGGCCGGCGGCAATGGTTCGCGCCGAGGCCAACAGGGTTCGGTCGTAAGCCGTGTCGGCAGCTTCGCGCCCGTTCCAGTACGCGCTCAAACCACTGGCGAGCATCAACACCACCAGCAGCAGCGCGAGGTTCCACAGCAACCGCCAGCGCAGGCTGCTGGGCTTATGCATCGCGACTTTCCAGCAGGTAACCAAGACCACGGAAAGTCACGATCGCCACCGGTTGGCCGTCGAGTTTCTTGCGCAGGCGATGCACGTAGATTTCGATGGCATCGGGGCTGGCTTCTTCGTCGAGGCCGAACACTTGCGCGGCGAGTTGCTCCTTGCTCATCACCCGTCCCGGGCGGGCGATCAATGCTTCGAGCACGGCCTGTTCGCGAGAGGTCAGGGTCAGCAATTCTTCGCCGAGGCTGAAACGTCGGGTGTCGAGGTCATAGGCCAGCACGCCGCAACGCTGCTGGCGTTCGCCGCCGAGCACACTGCGTCGCAGCAGGGCTTTGACCCGCGCTTCGAGCTCGCTCAGTTCGAACGGTTTGGCGAGGTAATCGTCAGCGCCGAGGTTCAAGCCGTGTACGCGGTCCTTCACATCGCTGCGCGCCGTCAGCATCAACACCGGCAGGTTCTTGCCGCGTGCGCGCAGGCGCGCCAGCACCTCGAACCCGTCCATGCGCGGCAGGCCGACATCGAGGATCGCCATCGCGTATTCCTCGCTGCCCAGTGCCAGGTCGGCGGCCACGCCATCGTGCAGCACGTCCACGGTCAGACCGGTGCTCTTGAGCGCCTGGGCGACGCTTTCGGCCAGCTGCAAATGGTCTTCGACGAGCAGAACACGCATGGATCCTTACCTCATTCAGGGATGGCCGACGCCACTCTTTGCCGCGGAGTTTACAGCCGCAACCGCCGCTGTGAAGCCCGAAACCCGCGAAATCCAGCTGAAAGGTTAGTGAAAGGTTAGCCCGTTAGAGTCCGGTCACGGACAGTTTCGACTGCCGTCGCTGCTGCCACACAGCGCTACGAAAAACGCCACGAAGCGTTTTCGACCAATAAGAACAATAAACGGAGTACACCGCGCATGCCGTCCTTGCAGACCAGGGCTTTCACGCCCGCTCGCCCTTCGCGTTTCAGCCACACCGCCCTCGTCAGTGCCGCCGCCCTCGCCGGTTTTTCACCGCTGAGCTACGCCGACTTCATCAAAGACAGTTCCGCCACCTTCGAAACCCGCAACATGTACTTCAACCGCGACTTTCGCGACGGCACCAGTGCCCAGCAAAGCAAGCGGGATGAATGGGCCCAAGGGTTCATGCTCAACCTGCAATCGGGTTACACAGACGGCACCGTGGGGTTCGGTGTCGATGCACTGGGCATGTTGGGGGTCAAACTTGATTCGAGCCCGGATCGCACCGGCACCGGCCTGCTGCCGACCCACGATGACGGGCGCGCCGCTGACGAATATTCCAAGGTCGGCCTGACCGGCAAAGTGAAAATCTCTGCCACCGAACTGAAAATCGGCAGCCTGATGCCTGAATTGCCGATCCTCAAACCGAACGACGGGCGCATCCTGCCGCAGACCTTCGAGGGCGGTTTGCTGACCTCCAAAGAGATCAAGAACCTGACCTTCACCGGCGGGCGTCTGGAGAAAGCCAAGGATCGCGACAGCACCGATTTCGAGGACATTGCCCTCAACAACAAGAACAGCCGTTTCGCTGGCACCGTGGCCGGCAAGCATTTCGATTTTGCCGGCGTGGACTACAAGTTCACCGACAAGATCACCGGCAGCTACCATTTCGCCCAACTCGACGAAGTCTACAACCAGCATTTCTTCGGCCTGGTCGCCTCGCGGCCGATGGGCCCGGGCACATTCGCAACCGACCTGCGTTTTGCGGTCAGTGACGATCAGGGCGCGGCCCGTGGTGGCGAGATCGACAACCGCTCGCTCAATGGCCTGGTCAGCTATGCCCTGAGCGGCCACAAGTTCACCGCCGGTTATCAGCACATGTCCGGCGACAGCGCCTTCCCGTATGTCGATGGCAGCGACCCGTACCTGGTCAACTTCGTGCAGATCAACGACTTCGCCGGCGCCGAGGAACGCTCGTGGCAGGCGCGTTACGACTTCGACTTTGCGCGCCTCGGCATCCCCGGCCTGTCGTTCATGAGCCGTTACCTGAGCGGTGACAACATCAAGCTCAAGAATGGCGATGAAGGCAAAGAGTGGGAGCGCAACACCGAGATCAAATATGTAGTACAAAGCGGCGCCTTGAAAGACGTTGCCGTACGCCTGCGTAATGCCACCTACCGTTCCAACTACTCCGCTCGCGATGCCGATGAAGTGCGTCTGCTGGTGAGCTATAGCGTTGCCCTCTGGTAATTGATTGAAATGCTGCGGGTTGGAAGATCAAAAGATCGCAGCCTGCGGCAGCTCCTACAAAAAGCCCTACAACAAGAAGACCGTGGAGAAACCAATGAACTTATCACTGCGTAAAGTTGCTCTGGCCGCTGGCGTCATGCTGTTTGCCGGCCAACTGATGGCCGAACCGAAGCGCCCGGAATGCATCGCCCCGGCCTCCCCCGGCGGCGGTTTCGACCTGACCTGCAAACTGGCGCAGAGCGCGCTGGTCAATGAAAAACTGCTGACCAAGCCGATGCGTGTGACCTACATGCCCGGCGGTGTCGGCGCGGTAGCGTACAACGCGGTCGTCGCTCAGCGTCCGGCCGATGCGGGCACGCTGGTGGCGTGGTCCAGCGGTTCGCTGCTGAACCTGGCGCAAGGCAAGTTCGGCCGCTTCGATGAAACCAATGTGCGCTGGCTCGCAGCCGTCGGCACCAGCTACGGCGCCATCGCGGTGAAAAGCGATTCGCCCTACAAGACCCTCGACGATCTCGTCAAAGCCTTGAAGAAAGATCCGAGCTCGGTGGTCATTGGTTCCGGCGGCACCGTCGGCAGCCAGGACTGGATGCAGACGGCCCTGATCGCCAAGGCTGCCGGGATCAACCCGCGTGACCTGCGTTACGTCGCCCTCGAAGGTGGCGGCGAAATTGCCACCGCGCTGCTTGGCGGGCACATCCAGGTCGGCAGCACCGACATTTCCGACTCCATGCCGCACATCCAGAGCGGTGACATGCGCCTGTTGGCAGTATTCGCCGACAAACGCCTCGACGAGCCGGAAATGAAAGACATCCCGACCGCCCGCGAGCAGGGTTACGACATCGTCTGGCCGGTGGTTCGCGGTTTCTACCTCGGGCCAAAAGTCAGCGACGAAGACTACGCCTGGTGGAAAGACGCTTTTGACAAACTGCTGGCCTCGGACGATTTCGCCAAGCTGCGCGATCAGCGTGAACTGTTCCCGTTCGCCATGACCGGCCCGGAGCTGGACACCTACGTGAAGAAGCAGGTGGCGGACTACAAGGTGCTGGCCAAAGAGTTCGGCCTGATTCAGTGATCGCCTCTGTCTAGCGGCTGCGGCCTCGCGCATCGAGGCCTCGGCACAGGAGTTTCCCATGCTCTTACAACGCATTTTCGCCTCGGTGCTATTGCTGGCCTGCGTCGGCCTGGCGCTGATGGCGTGGCCGTATCAAGCGGCTTTTTCTTATGAACCGGTCGGCCCGCGTGCCTTTCCCCTGCTGATGCTCGGCCTGATGGGCCTGGCGCTGCTGTACATGGTGTTCCGCCCGGCCCCCATCAAACACAGCGCGGACGAGCCACCGCTGGATCGCGAAACCCTGATCAAAATCGGCATCTGCGTCGTCCTGCTGCTGGTGTTCGCCGGCACATTTGAATCGCTGGGTTTCATCATCGCCAGCGTCATCACCGGCATCCCGATGGCACGCCTGTACGGCGGTCGCTGGTTGCCGAGCGTGGCGATCATCAGCCTGATGGCCATCGGTCTTTACCTGCTGTTCGACCGTTTGATGGACGTTCCGCTGCCCCTTGGCCTGCTCAGCGTTCTGGAGAACTGATATGGATACTCTTGGCTATTTGGGTCAGGGTTTTGGCGTTGCGCTGAGCCCCTACAACCTGGTGACCGCGCTGTGCGGCACATTGATCGGCACTGTTGTCGGCCTGTTGCCGGGCCTGGGTCCGATCAACGGTGTGGCACTGCTGATCCCGATCGCATTCGCCCTCGGCCTGCCACCGGAGTCGGCGCTGATTCTGTTGGCGGCGGTGTATCTGGGCTGCGAATACGGCGGGCGGATCAGCTCGATCCTGCTGAACATTCCAGGCGAAGCCTCCACCGTGATGACCACCCTCGATGGTTACCCGATGGCCCGTAAAGGTCTGGCCGGTGTGGCGCTGTCGCTGTCGGCATGGAGTTCGTTCATCGGTGCATTCATTGCCACCTGCGGCATGGTGCTGTTCGCCCCGCTGCTGGCGAAATGGGCGATTGCTTTCGGCCCGGCGGAATACTTCGTACTGATGGTGTTCGCGATTGTCTGCCTTGGCGGCATGGCCGGTGATCGTCCGCTGAAGACGTTTATAGCAGCGTTGATCGGCCTGTTCCTGTCGACCGTGGGCATCGACGCCAACAGCGGTGTGTACCGTTTCACTGGCGACAACATTCACCTGACCGACGGCATTCAGTTCGTGGTGCTGGTGCTGGGCCTGTTTTCCATCAGCGAAATTCTCCTCCTGCTGGAAAAAACCCACCACGGCCAGGAAGCGGTGAAAGCCACCGGCCGGATGATGTTCAACTTCAAGGAGGCGGCTTCGGTATTCGTGGTCAACGTCCGCTGCGGCGTGCTGGGTTTCATCATGGGCGTGTTGCCGGGTGCCGGCGCGACCCTCGCCAGTGCCGTGGCCTACATGACCGAGAAACGCATCGCCGGCACCAGCGGCAAATTTGGTGAAGGTGATGCCCGAGGCCTCGCCGCGCCGGAAACGGCTATTGGCGGTGCGGCCTGCGGTGCGCTGGTGCCGATGCTGACCCTCGGTGTTCCCGGCTCGGGCACCACGGCGGTGATGATCGGCGCCCTGTCGCTGTACAACATCACTCCGGGGCCGCTGCTGTTCCAACAGCAACCGGACATCGTCTGGGGCCTGATCGCTTCGTTGTTCATCGCCAACGTCATGCTGGTGATCCTCAACATCCCGATGATCCGCATCTTCACCCGCATCCTCGCCGTGCCGAACTGGGCGTTGGTGCCCGTCATCGCCATCATCACCGGGATTGGCGTGTATGCCGTGCATGCCACCACGTTCGACTTGTTCCTGATGATTGGTATCGGCATCTTCGGCTACATCCTGCGCAAGCTGGACTTCCCGCTGTCGCCGCTGTTGCTGGGCTTCATTCTTGGCGAACTGATGGAGCAGAACCTGCGTCGCGCCCTGTCGATCTCCAACGGTGCGCTGGAAATCCTCTGGTCGAGCCCGATCACGCTCGGCGTCTGGGTACTGACAGGGATCATGCTGCTGATGCCGATCATCCGCATCTGGCGCAAACGTGCGGCAGCGCAACGCGCCATCGCCGATGTCTGATCGCACGTCCCTCAGAGGCTGGTGGGCCACCCCGCTGGTCGGTCTGCTTGGCGGTTTTATCGCCAGCCAGATCGGCTGGCCGCTACCGTGGATGGTCGGCTCGTTGCTGGCGATCATCCTGGTGCGCTGCCTGACCCCGTGGCAACTTACTGAAATCCCCGGCGGGCGCAAATGCGGCCAATGGGTTGTCGGCATCGGCATCGGCCTGCACTTCACCCCGCTGGTGATGGAGCAGGTGCTGAGTCATTTCGGTTTGATTTTCTTCGGTGCGCTGGTCACCAGCCTGTCGGCGGTGGTCGGCGTGTGGCTGATGCGCCGCACCGGCGAAGATCGCGCCACGGCGTTTTTCTCGAGCATGCCCGGCGGCTCCGGAGAGATGGTCAATCTCGGCGCGCGCAATGGTGCGTTGCTCAGCCATGTCGCGGCCGGGCAGAGTCTGCGGGTGCTGGTGGTGGTGCTGTGCGTGCCGGCGGCGTTCAAGTATCTGCTGGGTGACGGCACGCCGATTTCCCACGCTGGCAGCGTCGATTGGCGCTGGCTGGCGATTCTGTTTCCCACAGGCGCCCTGCTCGCCTGGCTCTGGCAGCGTTTGCGTCAGCCCAATCCGTGGCTGTTCGGCCCGTTGCTGGTCAGTGCCACGGTGAGCATTACCTGGGATTTGCACATTGGCCTGCCGGACGGAGGCAGCCAGATCGGCCAATGGCTGATCGGCAGCGGACTGGGCTGTCACTTCAATCGGCAGTTCTTCCGGCGCGCGCCGTCATTCATGGGGCGTACGTTGATCGGCACGGCATTGACCATGTTGATCGCCACCCTGGCGGCACTGGGCTTGAGTGCGCTGACCCATCTGGATCTGCGTTCGCTGACGTTGGGCATGATGCCCGGCGGCATTGCCGAAATGAGTCTGACGGCGGAAACCCTGCAACTGTCTGTGCCGCTGGTGACGGCGATGCAAGTGATGCGGCTGTTGTTTGTGCTGTTTCTGGCGGAGCCGTTGTTCAAGTATTGGAATCGTAATCCCGAGTGATACCGAGTTACTGTGGCGAGGGAGCTTGCTCCCGCTGGGCTGCGCAGCAGACCCGAGATCCTTGAGCCGCGTACTTCCGGCACACCGAAATCACAGGTTTTGCGGCTGCTGCGCAGCCGAGCGGGAGCAAGCTCCCTCGCCACAGATTTACTCAGCCAGTCAAACCGGCGGCAACCGCCACTCGATCGGCGCTTCACCATTCTGCTCAAGAAACTTGTTGGTCCGGCTGAAATGCCCGCACCCCAAAAATCCACGATAAGCCGACAGCGGCGACGGATGCACCGAGGTCAACACCAGATGTTTGGTCGCGTCGATCAGCTTCTGCTTGCTCTGTGCATGCGCGCCCCACAGCATGAACACCAGATGCGGCTGACGTTCGCTGACCACCTCAATGATCCGGTCGGTGAAGAACTGCCAGCCTTTGTCCTTGTGCGCATTGGCATTGGCGCGCTCGACGGTCATGGTGGTGTTGAGCATCAACACGCCCTGATCGGCCCAGCTCTGCAGGTAACCGTGATTGGGGATGTCGATGTTCAGGTCGCGTTTCAACTCCTTGTAGATGTTGACCAGCGATGGCGGCGCCGGCACGCCCGGTTGCACCGAGAAGCACAAGCCATGGGCCTGGCCCGGGCCGTGGTACGGGTCCTGGCCGAGGATAACCACTTTGACCTTATCCAGCGGCGTCGAATTCAGCGCGTTGAAAATCAGCGGCCCCGGCGGATAGATTTCCTTGCCGGCCGCCCGCTCCTGCTGCAGAAAAGTGCGCAACTCTGCCATGTAAGGCTGGTCGAATTCAGCACGCAGTGCCTCCTTCCAGCTCGGTTCGAGTTTGATACGGTCGTCAGCAGTCATGGTCATACCCGGCAAAAACAATGGGGCGAACCCTAGGAAAGCCGACCACGCTTGTCAATTGATCTGACACAGATCCGGCACTTTCCCACACAGCGATCATACTGATCGTTCAAATTCCCGATCGAGGTCACGATGAATCTGCACTTCGAAGAACTCACCGGCACCGACGGCGCCCGCCTCGGGATCGCCAGCCTGGATGCTGAAAAGTCGCTCAACGCGCTGTCCTTGCCGATGATCAACGCCCTGAGCGACAAACTGAACGCCTGGGCCAAGGATCCGCAAATCGTCTGCGTGCTATTGCGCGGCAATGGCGCCAAGGCATTCTGCGCCGGCGGCGAAGTACGCAGCCTGGTGGAAGCCTGCCGCGCCCATCCCGGCGAAGTGCCGCCACTGGCCGCGCAGTTTTTTGCCGCCGAATACCGCCTGGACTACAGCCTGCACACCTACCCCAAACCGCTGATCTGCTGGGGCCACGGTTACGTGCTCGGCGGCGGCATGGGCCTGTTGCAAGGCGCCAGCACGCGGATCGTTACGCCAAGCAGTCGCCTGGCGATGCCGGAGATCACCATCGGTCTGTATCCGGACGTCGGGGCCAGTTGGTTTCTCTCCCGGTTGCCGGGCAAGCTCGGCTTGTTCCTCGGTCTGACCGGTGCGCACATGAACGGGCGTGATGCGATCGATCTGGATCTGGCCGACCGCTTTCTGCTTGAAGAGCAGCAACCGCAACTGATCGAAGGCCTGCTGCAACTCAACTGGCAGGAGCAAACCGACATGCAACTCAACAGTCTGCTCAAAGCCCTGCAACAGGAAGCCGTCGGGCAGATGCCCGAGGCGCAGTGGTTGCCGCGCCGCCAGCAGATCGACGAACTGCTCGACGTCAGCGACGTCACCTGCGCCTGGAAAGCCATCAGCCTGCAACGCGACAGCAACGACCCGCTGATCGCCCGCGCCGCGAAAACCCTGAGCGAAGGCTCGCCGCTGACCGCGCATCTGGTCTGGGAACAGATCCTCCGCGCCCGCTACCTGTCGCTGGCCGAAGTCTTTCAGATGGAATACACCCTGAGCCTCAACTGCTGCCGGCATCCGGAGTTCAGTGAAGGGGTTCGCGCGCGACTGATCGACAAGGATCAGAAGCCGCACTGGCATTGGCCGGACATCAATAACGTCCCGGAGGCGGTGGTCGAGGCGCATTTTCACAAGGTGTGGGAAGGTCGGCATCCGTTGGCGGATCTGTCGCAGTATTAATTGGCAACTGCCCGCGATAGCCCCGCTTGTCGCCTGTCGCGGGCGAGCTTTAACTGACCTTATTAAACCTAACTATTCAACTCGTAAAACTTTACTATTTCCGCAATAGCGATTGACGAGTCCTCGTTATTCTTAATCAAGATATCCTCCACATCCCTTAACGGAGGTAGAGGATGCAAACGTTCAGCAATTTCAGTGGCAGTATAGTCCTGAGTCGCTTTACCTCCGCTTCTAACTCTTATATAGCCGATGGCGCTTTCCCCTCCAGAAAAATGATTGGAAACCCGCACCTTCGGTGAAACACCGTAATTCACAACGATTACCAGATCATCACCTTCGCGGTGGAATTTCAATTGCCCGATATTCAAGTCAACATCTGAAAAATCGATTCCATCAATACCGCCGCCCGAGTTATCAATCACGTCCCTGCCAAGACCATCATATTTATATACATCATCGCCCGCACCGCCGGACAACGTGTCATTACCTCGGCCACCCAGCAGCACATCCTCGCCAGAGCTACCCGTTAGCAAATCATTACCGTGACCGCCCACCAGTGGCAGCGTTTGAGCATCTCGAAGAGATTGGGCGGTAGTTGCATCATCAATGACGACGGCATTGTGGTAAGTATCCGGGGCAGGGCCCAGTTGACTAGACTCCAGAAGAGTCTTAAGGCTGACGCTTGTGCCGTCGGCAAACCTTATGACTTCGATCCCGGAGCCCTGGAGATTCCCTGCATTGGGTAAAACGATACGAACCTGCTGAGTCCCCAATTTAATATCGAGGGTCGAATAGAGCATCTTCGCCCGAGGTGGGTAGCGATAGTTGTCACGTGACGGATTGGGGGCCAATTCGATATTGACTGTTTCAATCAACGCCGCCCCCCAACTTAATTGCAGCTCGTCCAGCCTTGCCCCGTCTGGAAGAATGACAACATCTTGATCAATCAGCCCATACTCGTCTTTCCACCCCGTCACACCCACTTCCGGACGGTGAAAAACAGGACTCAGTACATCCGCAATAATGGTCGTTGCGTCAGCGTGTGCTTGGACAGTGTAGGTGTCGGCACCATTTTCACCGTAGAGCCAATCAATCCCTGAACCGCTGATTAAATAATCGGCCCCCTCGGATCCGAGCAGTGTATCGTTGCCTGCCCCAGCCGATAAAACAGCACCAGGAATCCGGTCATTCACTGAGCCATAGTCAAGCAGTGAGCGTGCATAAGTGACTATCAGGTCATCACCCTTACCGCCATGAAAGGTATTTCCAACTTCCAGGTTCACTCGTCCGCCGCCGGCGTCACCTTGCACAGTCTTGTGCTTGATGGTTTCGGTCTTTACATCTCGGCGAAATTCTTTACGAACAGTTTCGCCAGCGTTGAAGCTTGCTGCAGGATAGATGTACCAACCTTCGATAGTCCCTGACTTGTTTCTATCCTCTACCAGCACGTCTCCTGCTTTAAACGAAAACCCGCCACCCGAACCAGATCGATAATATTGAGGTTTGTGGTTCGATGGGTTTGCTGCCCCCTCAGCCTTTGTATTTTTGAAATAGGAGTGTGATGCAGAGCTCGTCTGCCTGTCGCTGTACACAGCTCTGCCAGATGGAGCGTTCATCCACTGCGGGGTGTCAGACAAGGATCCGTTTTCGATGCTTTCATCAATCAAGTCGGTATAAGTGATGTAACCCGTATCAGTCGTGACAATCTGATTTCTGACCCAGACACCTTGATCATTGAGGGTGAACCCCGTGGCTTGCCTGTTTTTCGAACGCCTTCCTTGAATTTCCCCAAGGAATTTTTCCACCCCTTCAATGCCATTGCCCGATTCCGCCTCATTTCCTTCGCTCGAAACATCAATGGCTGACAGGACGGGAACGCTTGCAATACCGCTGTCTTCACCCGTGTCTTCTGTTTCTTCCATGTCTGCCTTGTCCACCACTTCCATTACCGGCGGTTCCATCACAACTACCGGAGCAAGCATTTTCTTGATGACATCCTGGTAGCTCAAGACCACTCCATCACTGAAACTGAAAGTTGAGTCTCGCCACGTCTCGTGATTTTTTATCAGAACGGCGTCACCTACTCCGTTGGCCAGCCGCAATACCAAACCCATTTCAATATCGATAATTTCAACTTTCAGATTATCCGCAAAAAAACCGGCTCCAAACTTCATGACATTGTTGCCACCGGCGTCTACAACTACATCAAGCCCATCACCGGCTCCGAAATAGTAAATATCATCCCCGTCCCCCGCTTCCAGGTAGTCGTTACCGGCTCCGCCCTCAAACACATTATTTCCTGAGTCACCGCGCAGGTAGTCCACACCCTCCCCGCCAAATAACGTGTCGTTTCCACCGCCGCCCAGCAACGTGTCAGTGCCTGAACCACCGTCCAGATAATCTGCACCCTGTTCGCCTTCAGGCGTCTGCTCGTAGTCGCCAGACATCAAGTCATCGTCAGCACCGCCGTAAAGCGTATCGGCGCCCAAGCCCCCCCAAAGGGTGTCGTTTCCGGCATCGCCTCGAACGAGGTCATCGTTGGTGCCGCCGGATGGCAAGTTTGGCTGGTCGCCATCCAGAGCATCAGCGCCCGGCCCGCCTATGAGTGTGTCGGAGCCACCCAATCCTTGAAGCGTGTCGTCACCCATACCGCCATCAAGGAAATCATCACCGTGGTGGCGAATCGGATGGTCGTAGTAATCGCCAACCAACTCGTCATTTCCTGCCCCACCAAACAGCAAATCATCAGCACCGCCGCCCCAAAGGGTGTCATCGCCCGCACCACCGTCCAGAAAGTCACGTCCGAAGAAATGGCTAGCGTCACCCGCCACACCATCCAATACCTCGTCATCCCCCTTCAGGGCATCATTGCCGGAGCCGCCATACAAGACGTCGCTACCGCCGTTGCCAGCGAGAGCGTCGTCGCCACTGCCTCCCTCCAGCAGATCGTTGCCATGGTGTTTGCTTGGGAGTCCTCCACCCCAATCAAGGTTGTCTCCGAACAATGTGTCATTGCCGCTGCCACCCGTCAGGGTGTCATCGCCCCCGTCGCCGCCCAGCTGATCATCTTCAGTTCCGCCATCCAACACGTCCTCGCCCCAACCGCCCGTGAGAACATCTCTCCCGCCTTGGCCGTACAGAACGTCGTTGCCTCCTTCCAATGCATCTGTCACGGAGGATTTGTCGAAGGTGGTGCGCAAGCTGATGACGCCTTGGGCAAGAACGACTTCATGTCGTTTATATTTCCAGTTTTGCTCCAGTACCCCAGTCGTATCGTCGCCGTGCAAGAAGTCATCACCCGCCCCCCCAGCCAGTGTGTCTCGACCGTTGCCACCGAGCAGCACGTCTCCAGAGGCAGTCCCCACCAGCAGATCATCGCCCTGCCCACCATCCAGCCAATCGCCACGACCGACCTTCCCCTTGGCGACACCATCAGCCAGAGCTTTTTCCAGGGTTGACTGTTTGTCTCCAAACAATCGATCGTTTCCAGCTTGTCCGAACAGTCGATCGGAGCCGCCAAGCCCAAGGAGGACGTCGTCTTTGGGCGATCCGTAAAGTGCGTCGGCCTTATTCCTCTGTTTTACATTTGGCAACAGCACAACGTTACCCAAGTCATCGTAGGAAAGCTGATCACCGGGAACATTGGGGTCCGTATCGGCGGCTCTCCAGTCACCCTGGATAACCAGATCGGGTGTTGAAAAGGTGTGGCCATCGAAGTCCGGGAGCTGAATACCCAGCATTCCCGGCCTGTAGTGCTTGATTACGATCAGATCGCTCTGGCCGTAGCGGATGTTCAGTGTGTTTTCCATGAGTTCTTCAATGAGCGTCAACGTTATGGATCGGTCTTGCGTGAACCATGTGTTGCTCAGAAGAGCACTGCGTTTGACGGCGGGAATCGGACGGTCATTTATCAATAACTGCCCATCAGCATTTGCATCGAAAATTTCATCGATTCCATCACCACTGTAAAACGTGTATCGGTCATTACCCTCGCCACCGGTCAGAGAATCGTTACCCTTGCCGCCGATCAAAACATCATCACCCGCCATCCCGTATAGCGCGTCATTGCCGCCGCCACCGCTTATCCAGTCGTTACCGCGAGCACCTTCGATAACGTCATTACCTGCCAGTCCACTGATCGAGTCATTGCCCGCACCGCCATACAGATGATCGGCATTTGTCGCGCCACCGAAAGATCGCCCTCCGTCGTCACCGAACATCACCAGCGGGTTGGATACGCCAGTGGTCATGGGCGCCTGTTTGCCCGATGCGATATCCGTGAAAGAAAATTTCTGCAGTGTGTTTTCTCCGAACGAACCATGGGTTCTGGATATCAACCGGGCCAACATGTCTGCGCGATCAGAAATCCACTGTTCGGTAATAAAGCCTTTGCCAGTTGCGGGGTCATAAAGCTCCAGTTCGCGACCCGGGAAACCGTCCTCTCGCTCCATGACTATTTCACTGAGCTGTTTCAGGGAATTGCGCACAGCCATACCAAGCGGCGTGTCCTGAATGGCGAGGCGTGCCCATCCTGTGGCGCTGCCATATTCGCCAATGGTTTTGGTAACGATGCCTTGGGATTGCGTCGGGGCAAACCCTGAGAAAAATGCGTAGGCGTTGGCCGCGAACGTTTGATCGGTCGTAGGTGTGGTATCAGAGCCGCCGTCGTATGTTCGTCTGAACATGTCAAAAAATGCACTTACGCCATATCGCAATATCAGATCAACGATGGGAGAAATGGGTGTGCCTTTCACCACGTACTGGATTAATGGGTTGCTGTTTCCACTGGCCATTGCAATTTTTATTTGCTCGGGCACTACCGAAAACACGCTTTCAAGCACATTGAGACCAAAGTTATTGACCGCCGCGCGAAGGCCGACACTGTATGAGTCAATGGCAAATAGAATATTCTTGAAATCATCGAGCCTATTAACTTTAGCCAGTTCATGATTACCTTTGATTTCTGAACTGGGGTCGCCTGCGGAAATCAGTCTCCAGGTTTCATACGGGGGTTTTCCACCTAACAGGCTGAAACCGATGGTTCCAGACCAACCTGCGTTACGGCTTGTAGCGGTATCGTCCGTGCCAATATCATCAAATAAAACCCGTCCAATAGCACTCGCATCGATGGCGGCAATCTGGCTTATTGAAGGTACGGTCCATGGAGCCAAATCATACTCAACTGATCCATTAGCCAGAGTATTCATGAAATTTACAGCGACCTGATTAGAGGACTTCTGCATTTCCGAATCAGTAAACCTTTTACTTGATCTAAGCTCCCCTTGGCGCATGGTATAGGCACGAATCAAAGCAGAGTAAGCACCCTGCCCACCATTGGCATCAATTGCCACATCAAGCCAAAGCCTCGCGCTTTTCAAAATATCAACCACATCTTTTTCGAAGAAAATATCCTCAGAAATTTTTTCGCCAATGATTTTGGATAAAACCCGATAAAAGGAAGCGCAGTTTCGCCCTTCTTCCGCGAAAGCTATATATTGTTTAATTTTTTGGTCAAACCACATCCCCTCGGAAGCATTTGCAAACTGCAAAATCATTGATTTTTCTAGATCATTGAAAATATAACTCATAGTTACTTCCCTGTAATTATGGCGCGTGAAAGATAGTCACTAACAAATTTAATCGCATCAGGTGCACCTCGCAACGAACTTGTGTCCAGCCCGATACGTCCGATCCCACCTGCAAAATCAAAACTGTAGAGCTCGACTGTGCAGTAGGTCTGTAATTCTCCAAAATCCAGATTTTCCAATTGTTCTTTATTAAACTTCAGCAAGTCTAATCTGCCCAAACCAGCCGCCTGAATCTTGTCGCCAGGATAATTCAAACCATGGCAATTTATCGTCCGAGGTGTTCCGTCATGCCGACGCCAATCACGCATAACAAATCTGATAACGGAAAAGTCATTCTTGAAATGAGGCGGAGGAGCATCAAGCCAAAGTTCTAATCCTGGATAATTTTTCAGTACTACAATCAGATCATCCGGCCAATCTGTATGTCGATACCCCATCCTGTGCGGCTCAGTGCGTCCCGTCCGGGTAGAAAGCATGGCCGCGACCTGAAAATATCCCCACCCCGCAGGCGGCTTTATCCCACTCATCTCATACTCCGTACGGAGTTCCGTTCCCGTCCACCAGAACGAACCTTCAAGAATATCGGCAATGCACGATCCGTCACTCTTCAATGTCGATCCGAAGTGGAACCCGGGTATCCGGGTCCGATCGAGCAAACTCCCGCCCTTGATAGGAACCCGCTCCATACCGGCGAGCTTTTTGCTGCAGTCCCCTTGCTCCTTTTGGTAAATCGCCCTGCGCTCTGCTGCTTCCTCCCATTCGATATAAAAATTCACAACCCAATAACACATCAGCAGAATCAGACCGTACTTCACCAAGACCTTGATTTTTTTTAAAGCATCCTTGCGTGAAACTTTGAACATTTCAAATCTCCATTTCAAAATAACGAAACACGCCAATTAAAACCGACCCGCCACTGCATCTTCAAAAATCTGAAAGTAACCTTTCAAGCCATTATCTATAGAGAACCGGCTTGCTGTTCTCTTCGCCGCGTTTCTGAGATCATCGAGTTCTTTGAAACACCTTAATCCCCCACACACTTTGGCCGCTATAGCTTCACCATCAAAAAAATCGACAATAAAACCATTAACCCCATCGACAACAACTTCAGTGACCGGGGCTGTGTCAGAACCGATCACCACGCAGTTAGACGCCATAGCCTCCAACAACGACCAAGACAGAACAAACGGATAAGTCAGGTATACATGCACCTTTGAAAGCTCCAGGACCGCTCTATATTTCTGGTAAGGCAGCCTCCCGGCAAAATGCACTTTTGAAGTATCGCAACCCACTTCCGACAACATTCGCTCTCGCCAATTCTTGAATCCGACAGGCCTGCGTCCATAGCTGACGTCATCTCCGCCGACGATGACTATTTGTGCGGTTGGACATTGGGCTTGAATATGGGAAATGGATCTCATGAATACATGAAATCCACGATAGGGTTCGAGGTTTCTGGCGACGTACGTCACGATGGGTTGACACGTTTTAATCACCACGCCATTGGGCAGTGTTACTGCCTCAACTTTTTCTGCATGCAGTTTTTGAATCACTCCCTCATGAATGACACGAATTTTGGGCTGATAGGCTTGAGGAAAAAGACTACGCTGCCACTGTGTAGGCGCAATTCCAACATCACACTGTTCAATATTCAGAAGATGCATGGAGTTCAAGACTCTTAATCGTGATGATGCATCCCACGCACCGGCAAATTCCCGATCAAAACCAGAGTCCGCTCCCTGTGCACGATAATAATATTCACAGAAATGAATCAGGGGCACATTCGGGTACACGTCTTTGACGAATAGCGATTCACCCCATCCTGGATGAGCAAGAACAATATCGGGTCGATATCCCTCACGCTTAAGCTTCTTCAGCAGTTCGAAAACACTTTGTCCATCTCGCACAGCCACTTCATAACCACGCAAGTATGGATGACCAATATTGGAGTCAATTCTTGAAGACCGATACTGACGCAGTTCTATACCAACGACACCCGGTGCCGTATCACGCCCGATTGCAAGTACTTTTATCCGCCTGCGAAGCGCTTCCAATACGACGTGACGAAATTGACCGGGGAAATTCTGATGAATAACAAGTAAATTCATACGTGAAGACTTCCATGCTTATACAACTCCGCAAAATTGAGTTCTTCCAACATCAATGGGTTTTAATAAAACGCTATCAAACATTAAGAAATAAAACTGTAGGAACCTTCCGAGAGCTTCCTAGGAGATGTAGCTATCCATGCACTTTTCAGCAGGCACAAAAAAAGCGGCGCTCAATGCGCCGCTTTTTTGTTTGCGGTGAATTACCAGCGACCGCCTCGCCCACCGTGGTCACCGCGGTTACCGTGATGATCACGGCCACCACGATCCCGATCCCAACCCCCGCCGCGGTGCCCGTCCCAGCGCCCGCGATCGTTGTCGTGCCAGCGACGGCTTTCGTAGTAGCGTGGCGCTGGCTGGTAGTAGCGCGGCGCCGAGTAGTAACGCGGAGCCGGTTGGTAGTAACGCGGGGCCGCTTGGTAATAGCGAGGGGCCGAGTAGTAGGTGCCGCCACCGCTGTAATACGTGCCGCCAGTGTTGTAGTACGCGGGAGCGGGTGACGTGTAGACCTCCGAGCTGTAGTAACTGTCTGCGTAGGAGTAAGGAGCGCAACCGGCAACGGAAAACATCATCGCAGCAAGTAGAAGAATTCGTCGATACATGGCGGCCTCCTGGACCGCGGGTAGCCGCACCAGCGACGCTGGCAGGCATCAGTCGGTTATTCGGTGACTGACGAATTATCTGACAGCGTTTTCCGAATCTGGTGCGCTTTCGTAACAAGTTGAAACATGTGATTGATGAAATCCTGTTCATTTGGAAAACACTGTCATTCAGCCGCCGATCAGTGGTGCCCACCGTGATAGCCGCCGCCGTGGTAACCGCGTCCATAACCGCCGCGATAACCGTGACCGCCGTAGTAATAGTGCCCGCCACCGTAGTAGCGCGGGCCGTAATAACCGCCGTAGTAATACGGTGAGTAATAGCCGGGATAGTAGTAAGTGGCAGGGTAAGCATCGTAAGGACCGGCGTAGTAATAACACCCGGACAGCCCCAGGCCGAGCACCGCTCCCAGCAGCACCCGGCGCAACAGTTTTGAAGTACTCATGACGGCCTCCTGAAAGACCAGCGGCCGCAGCAAGACAGCGCAGCCGACACAGTTTTGACTGTCAGGTCCGGGGCAAGTGCCGGGCGCGGAAAGGCTTCAGATCAGCGGCGTCAGTCACACTGCCCCCCCTGTGGGAGCGAGCCTGCTCGCGAAGAAGGAGTGTCAGACGACATTTACGTTGGCTGACCCACCGCTTTCGTGAGCAGGCTCGCTCCCACAGTTAGCCTGCGTAATGTCCGGGAATACATCGGTGCCACCACCGTACATGCTCATGACACCTTGCATACCCTGCTGTCTCGGGCCGATCATGCGATGTAGCAGGCCAGACAAACCGGCCGTAACCGCACCTGCGTGGAAATGCCTCACCCGACTTATGCCTGATTCCGACACTAAACCCGACCTCTGCCCAGCCTGCGGCGCACGCAACGATTGCAGCCTTGCCGACCCGCGCACCGCTGACCGAGCCTGCTGGTGCTACGGCGTGAGCATTGATCCTGCAGTCCTCGAGGCGCTGCCAGCGGCGCTGCGCGACAAATCCTGCCTGTGCCCGCGCTGCGCGCAGGTCGAGGCGCAGCTGCAAGCAGCGGCGCGGCCGATCACGTAAGATGCGCGACCCTTTGTCCGCCGATTTCTGACCATGCGCGTCGATCGTTTCCTCAGCAACCTGCCCCGCTATAACCGTCAGCAGGTTCGCCTGTTGCTGGTGGAAAAGCGCGTGCGGATCGACGGAAAAGTCGTCAGCGACCCGCACAGCGAAGTGCTGGAGTTCAGCCGCGTCGAAGTCGATGAGCAGGTACTGCAAGTCGGTAAACCGGCGCGCTACTTCATGCTGCACAAACCGCCTGGCTGCGTCAGTGCGACCCGCGATCCGCAGCACCCGACCGTGCTCGATCTGATCCATGAACCGGACAAGGACGACCTGCACATCGCCGGGCGCCTGGACTTCAACACTACCGGGCTGATGCTGATCACCAACGATGGCAGTTGGTCACGACGTCTGACCCAGCCACAGACCAAGCTGCCAAAAGTCTATTACGTCGAAACCGAACAGGAGATCGGGCCGCAATACGCGGTCACGTTTGCCGAGGGCCTCTACTTCGCCTTCGAAAACCTGACCACGCAACCGGCGCAACTCGAAGTGCTGGGCCCGAGAGCGGCGCGCCTCAGTATCGTCGAGGGTCGCTACCATCAGGTAAAACGCATGTTTGGTCACTTCAACAACAAAGTCATGCGCCTGCACCGCGAATCCATGGGCGCGCTGTCGCTCGATAACGCGCTAAAACCGGGCGAGTACCGCGCTTTGCGCACCGAAGAGATTCATTTGTTCTAAGCCGGCGACCGCTCAGCAGAAGTTGTCGAACAATTTACCAACGGCACTTGCGCGATCCCCATCCCACTGCTTGAATCAGGACGTCGGCCAAATTGTGACCGATTAGTCACAACATACATCCAAGAAACTTTTTGCCGGTCGTCAGCCCTCTGGGTTGCGCCTCAGCCGGCAGACTGCCCGCCAATAACAACACCCGTCGACCGCAGTCATGGATCGACATGGGCCAAGCAAATTCCAGGCGTATGCCTACCTGTCACAAAGCTCGTGCAATCTCTATTTGCGCGCATACCCGCTTGCTTGCCAGGAGTCTTATGACATGAGGCCAGAAATCGCTGTGCTGGATATACAGGGTCAGTATCGGGTTTACACGGAGTTCTATCGCGCAGACGCCGCAGAAAAGACCATCATCCTGGTCAACGGCTCGATGGCCACGACTGCGTCGTTTGCTCAAACCGTGAAAAATCTGCACCCGCAATTCAACGTGGTTTGCTATGACCAGCCCTACGCCGGCAGGTCGAAAATTCACAACCGTCACGAGAAACATCTGACCAAGGAAGTCGAAGGGCAGATCCTGCTGGAGCTGATCGATCACTTCAGCGCAGAACATGTGCTGTCATTTTCCTGGGGCGGCGCGGCGACCCTGGTCGCCTTGGCCCACCAGCCCCGGCGCATTGAAAAAGCTGTGATCAGCTCGTTCTCGCCAGTGATCAACGCACACATGCTTGATTACCTGGAGCGCGGTGTCGACTACCTTGGCCAGCGCGATGGCGATCGGGTCGGGCACCTGGTCAACAACACGATTGGCAAACACCTGCCGTCACTGTTCAAGCGCTTCAACTATCGCCACGTCAGCAGCCTGGCCGAGCACGAATACGGGCAGATGCACTTTCACATCAACGACGTGTTGCACAGCGATCGTCAGTGCTATTTGAATGCGGCGAGGAAGATCAACGTGCCGGTGCTATTCCTCAACGGCGAATGGGATGAATACACCGCCGCCGAAGACGCACGGATATTCGGCAACCATGTGGCGCACAGCACCTTCACCACGCTGCAGGCCACCGGTCACTTTCTCGACATGGAACACAAGGCTGCGTGCCGCGATAGTCAGAACGCCCTGCTTGGTTTCCTGAAACCGTCACAGCAAACGAGCCGAACGCGTTATGCGTTCGTTCAGGATCACCATGCACTGGCCATTTGAAAAAGTGTCGTCGCGAGCGGGTCTGTGGGGCTGAAAAACCAGTATCGATGGCCCTGCGGATTCGCCCGCGAATGACCGTTTTCAATGCTGTAACGCGCTGCGAGGAAAAGAAAAACTTCAAATTCGCGCCCGACTCTGGTACAAAGTCAGCCGCTCTGAGCGGGTATAGTTTAGTGGCAAAACGAAAGCTTCCCAAGCTTTAGTTGAGGGTTCGATTCCCTCTACCCGCTCCACTCAATCAGGTCTCACGTCGTGGTTATGACGGGGGATGCAGGAACAGAAAAAACCGGCCTACAAGGCCGGTTTTTTTGTGTCCGGGATTTGCCCGCATTGCCCCGTAAAGGCCTGTAACACACCCATCATCCCAACGCGACGCCCCAGCCTAGACTGGATCTTGCCACCGAGCCAATCAAAGGACGATGACCGTTCGGTGGTTATAGTGTTGATCAAAAAAAATCAGTAGTTATAGTACCCACCAAGCACACCACAAGGAGGTGTTGTGAATAGCCGCTTTTTAATCGGTCAACTCGTCGCAGACGGTTGGTATCTGGTGCGGGTCAAAGGCAGTCATCATCACTTTAAACATCCCATCAAACCCGGTCTGGTGACGGTGCCGCATCCGAAGAAGGACCTGCTTAAAAAAACGGCCATCAGCATTTTGAAACAGGCGCTGCTTTGACTCACTCCACCGACAGCGTCCAGGAGGTCCACGAACATGCTTTACCCGATCGCAATTTCAATAGGTGATGAAGAACACGCCTGGGGAGTGGAGGTACCGGATATTCCCGGCTGTTTTTCTGCCGGGGATGACCTGGATGATGCCGTCGCGATGGCTCGTGAAGCCATTGAGGGGCATTTCGAAATTCTGGCCGAGGACGGTGCGTCGATCCCGCCAGCCAGCAAGCTTGGCGTGCACGTAGCGAACCCGCAGTACTCCGGTTGTGCCTGGGCTGTGGTTGATATCGACGTTACCAAATACCTGGGCAAGGCGCAGAAACTCAACATCACACTGCCCGGCTATCTGCTCAACCGCATAGATGAATATGTGCTTCATCACCCGGAAGAAAAAAGTCGTTCGGGGTTTCTGGCCTCGGCAGCGTTGAAGGTCTTGCAGCAAGGTTGAATACAAATCCGGCCCTCCGCTAGCATTTCCCCATCACCCACCACCCTCCCCCTGCGCGGCCATCGACGAATACGCGTTTTGACTTTCGAGGGACTCCATGGCGCGGCCTCTGTGCCGCTGATGACCGAACTCAAAAGAGCACTTTCCCATGACGCAAAACATTTACGACGACCCCGAATTTTTTCACGGTTACAGCCAGATGAACCGTTCAATCGGCGGCCTCGATGCCGCGCCGGAGTGGCCGGCGCTCAAGGCGTTGCTGCCATCGATGCACGACTTGAACGTGGTCGACCTCGGCTGCGGCTATGGCTGGTTCAGCCGTTGGGCCAGTGAACATGGCGCCGCCCATGTGCTGGGGTTGGATGTCTCGGAAAAGATGCTGGAGCGCGCGCGCGAAACCACTGCGGCGGCGAACATCCGCTATGAACGCGCCGATCTTGAGCATCTCGATCTCCCAGCGTGCAGTTTCGATCTCGCCTACAGTTCACTGGCGCTGCATTACATCAAGGATCTGCCAGGGCTGTTAGCTCGTCTGTACGCGGCGTTGAAACCGGGTTCACATTTTGTGTTCTCCATCGAGCACCCGATCTTCATGGCCCCGCGCAATCCAGGCTGGCTGGTCGACAGCGATGGCCACAAGCGCTGGCCGCTGGACAGCTATCAGATGGAGGGCGAGCGGGTGACCCACTGGCTGGCCGACGGGGTGATCAAGCAGCACCGCACGATGGGCACGCTGTTGAATTCGTTGATCGCGGCGGGTTTTGCCATTCGCCATGTCAACGAATGGGGCCCGAGCGATGCAGAGGTGGCGGCGCAACCGGCGCTGGCTGAAGAGCGGGAGCGGCCGATGATGATGTTGGTGGCGGTGCAGCGCTAATCTGATCTGAGCAAACAATATGTGGTGAGGGGATTTATCCCCGATGGTTGCGTAGCAACCGCTTAAAGGGCCTGCTGCGCAGTCCATCGGGGATAAATCCCCTCACTACAGGTGGCTGAAGGCTGGCTTCAGCGAGTCGCGACGATGAACAGCCGCGGAAACGGCAACAGCACCGAACCATCAGGCAATGCCGGATACGCCTCGGCAACGGCCGCCAGATACTGCTGCAGATACTGCGCCTGCTCCTCTTCGCTCAGCGGGCTCAGAAACGGAATCAAGCCACTGCCCTTGAACCACTCCACGATCCCCGCCGCTCCACCGGACAACTGATGGTGATAGGTGGTGCGCCACACATCTACCCGCGAACAGTGTGGACGCAACATCGAGAAGTAATCGCTGGCACTCGCCATGTCGGTGCGTTGCCCGGCGGCGCCAGCCAGTTTGGCGGCCCATGTGCCATTGGCGGCGACTTCGCGCATCAGCCGATGGGAAGGCTCGTTGAGGTTGTCCGGCATCTGGATCGCCAGACTGCCTCCGTCCGACAGCTTACCCGCCAACGTCGGCAGCAACGTCGCGTGATCCGGCACCCATTGCAGCACGGCATTGGCGAAGATCACATCGAACGGCCCTTGATCCGCCCAGCTACCGATTTCCGCGACTTCGAACTGCACGTCAGGCAAGCGCTTGCGCGCCGCGTCAATCATGTCCGCCGAGCTGTCCAGACCACTGACCTGCGCCTGCGCAAAACGCTGCATCAGCAGCTCGGTGGAGTTACCCGGGCCGCAACCGATATCGACCACCGATCGCGCCTGAACCGTGGGAATCGCCGCCAGCAGATCACGGGCCGGGCGGGTGCGTTCATCTTCAAAAGCGACGTATTGTCTGGCGGACCAACTCATTGCGTTCTCCTGTCGGGACATTCCAGCGGTTCGTCACCATACAGGCAGCGCTGCGAGCAGTTCCAGAGAGGCTTATTGCCAAGAGTGTCTGGTTGCTCGCAATGATTGGCAGGTTTCAATTGTAAGTAGAATTTTCATCGCATCCCGGATGTCTGAATTTCATGCTCTCCCAATAAGGAACACCGCAATGAAATTCTCGAAAATCTCCCAGACCCTGGCCCTTTGGGCCGGCAGCCCGAAAACGTTCATGGGCGCGTTGATCCTGATTTTTCTGTGGGGGTTGAGTGGGCCGATTTTTGATTTCAATGACACCTGGCAACTGATCATCAACACCTCGACCACGATCATCACCTTTCTGATGGTGTTCCTGATCCAGAACACGCAAAACCGCGATACCGACATCCTGCACCTCAAACTTGATGAGTTGCTGCGGGTGAACAAGGAAGCACAGAACGCGATGCTCGGGTTGGAATCGCTGGATCTCAAACAACTGGAGGCGCTGCGCAAGCATTACCGCAGCCTGGGGGAAAGCGAGGTGTTCGATCTTGAGGGTCTGGGGGAGAAGAGCAAGCCGAAGCAGGATTTGAATGACTGCTGAAACCGTTGCTGGCAGGTCAAATTTTGCGGCGAGAGAGTTTCAGTAGCCCTGAAGAGGTCTGCTACGCAGCCCGGCGGGAGCAAGCTCCCTCGCCACAGAAATTGGTTAAATCCGAACTCAGCGACTGGCTTGCAGCGCCCGGGCCATTTGCAGATGGCTTTGCAGCTTTGGCAAGGTCTCGTCGGCAAACGCCTTGATTTCCGGCACATCGGTCGACTGCGCTTCCTTCTGGATCTGCTGGATGGCCTCTTCGGTCGCTTTCACTTGGCTGGCGGCGTAGGCCTGGTCGAAGGTTTCACCGTCCTGGACCTGTGGGATCATGCTCTTGGCCTTGTCGGCGATTTCTTCACGGGGTGCAACCGGCAGATCGAGTTTCTTGGCGATCTTCGCCAGATGCTGGTTGGCCGTGGTGCGGTCATTGATCACCACGATGGTGTAATCCTTGACCTCTTTGGATTCGGATTTCTGGTGCGCCAGACGGCTGGCTTCGATGTCGGCCATGCCTTTGGCAGAAGCATCGTTGATGAAGTCGGCAGGCGACTGGGCGAATGCCGTGCCAGCGAACAAACCCAACAGGGTGGCAACACTTAAATGACGTATCTGCGTGGCCATCCGGCTCATGGTCGCGCCCTCCTATCTCTGCAAATTCAAGCGGGGGCTTGCGCCCCCGCCTCTCAATCAAAACAACCTCGCCGACTACTTCGACTTCTGAGCTGGCTTGCGGCCCATTTCGGCTTTCGCAGGCTCTTTGTCGACTGTCGTGGTGGTGACTTTCCCACCTTTGCGACCGGCTTCAGAGGCCTTCGTTCGATCGTTGGCGAAGTTTCCCGAGTTGGAGTTTCTTGAATTAGGCATGATTCTCTTCCTCTTGGTGTTGATCGTTGGCGAGCAGGTGCCCGCCTAGATTGAGAATTGCCAGGCTGCCAAAGGTTTAGAAAAGTTGCCCGCGCCGCGACGAACGGCGCGCACCGGTTCAGATATCAACCAGCCGATGATTGAGGCGTTTGGCGGCGTACATCGCCTGGTCGGCATGCCGGAACAGTTGCTGCTCCTCGCTGCCATGTTCGGGATAACGAGCCACGCCAATGCTAGGCTCGATGTGCAGGTTGTGACCGTCCAGCCGCATGGGTTGCACAAGCACCTGGCGGATTTTTTCGGCCACGCTGTCGGCGTCTTCAGCGGCGTGGATACTGTGCAGCAGCACCACGAATTCGTCGCCACCAATGCGCGCCACGGTATCGGTATCGCGTACGCAGCCCTTGAGCCGACTCGCCACAGTTTGCAACAGCATGTCGCCGACCGCGTGGCCGAAGGTGTCGTTGACCTGTTTGAAGCGATCCAGATCGACGTACAGCAACGCCATGTTTCCCGACGCGTCCCGGGCGCCGGCCAGTGCAGCCTTGAGACGGTCTTTGAGTAATCCGCGATTGGGCAACTGGGTCAATTGATCGTACTGCGCCATGCGCTTGAGCCGCGCGTACAGTTGCTGGCGCTCGATGGCGGTGGCGACCTGCGCGCAGACGTATTGCAGCAGTTCCTTGTCCTGTTCGGTGTAACGTTCGCCGCCGGGCAGGCTTTTGACGATCAACGCACCGATGGTGCCGTTTTTCGAATTCAGCGGCACACCGAGCCAACACGGTGAATCCTGCCCCGCCACCAGCGCCGCGAAATCGGATGAGGCGTCGGGGCTGTCGGGCGTCAGCAGAATCGGCTGACCGCTGCGGATCACTTGCGCACACAGACGCCCGGTGACGGTGCCCGGTTGCTCGGGCTGCAATTCGTGATCATCAACGTGATAGGGAAAATTCAGCTGCGCACAGTGCTCGTCGTACAGCGCCACGGAAAAATTCAGCGCTGGCAGCCATTCGCCGATGATCAAGTGAATGCGTTTGAACAGCGCCAGCAAATCTTCGGCGACATGCGCCGCTTCGGAAATCGCATACAGCGCAGCCTGACGCGATTCCGCCTGCTTGCGCTCGGTGATGTCGCGGGCCACGGCGATGCGCAGCTGATCGACCTCCGACCAGCGCGCCGACCACAGTATGTTCGCGATGCGCCCGTCCTTGCGCACGTAGCGGTTTTCAAAGTTGTGTTTCGGTTCACCGCCCATGATGTCACTGGCCGCTGCCAACGTGCGCTGGCGGTCCGCCGGATGCACCAGTTCGATCATCGGCCGGCCGATCAACTCGTCAGGCGTATAACCGAAAATGCGCTCGCAGGCGGCACTGACAAAAACGAAACGGCCCTGCCTGTCCACCGCACAGACGGCATCCAGCAACAGGTCCATATAACTCGCCAACGGCGCGGAGTTTCGGCTTTCCATGGTTCAGCGTGGGTGTCCGGACAATGCAGCACTGTTCAACCATCCTTGCCCTTGATCAAGCATCCCTGCACACAATTTCAAGCCTCGTTCGGCAGCAATCCCGGTAGTGCGTGCACCAGTGCGTTTATGGCAAAACCGATGAACATCACGCCACATAAACGCGTGATCATCAGCTCGTGGCGCTGATACAGCGTGCGTACGCGGCGGGCGCCAACCACGCCGATCAGAATAGCGTAGGCCAGCAAACCGCCAAGGAAGCTCAGGGCGATCAGCGCCGGCAGCATCGACCAGTTGAGCAGTTCGGCACGACTCGACAGCAACGCGGTAAACGTCGCCACCGCCACCGGGTAGGCCTTGGGATTGGTCAAACCAAACAGGATTCCGTGCCAGAACGGCTGACGCGCAGCGCCCTGCGGCTGATCATCGCTGCGCCGCTGGGCGCGCACTGCGCGCCAGCCAAGCCAGAACAGGTACACGCCGCTGAGTACGCCGAGCACGTCAAAAGCCGTGCTGCCGATTTCCCGGGCGCCGACGATGGCGATCAGCGCGGTACTGCACCAGACCACATCACCAAGCAAATGCCCGCAAAGAAACCCCGCCCCGGCCCGACGGCCATGTGCCGCGCCGATGCCGAACACCGCCAGAACGCCCGGCCCGGGTGTGATGCCGTAAATGAAACCAGAGGCCAGAACGGCCATTAGCAGCGATGGAGTCATGAAAAACCTGCTGTCGCCAGTACAAATGATGGCCAGTCTATATCAGCCTGCGACGCCTGATCATGACTCGTCGTAAAAACGCATCCCCGAGTACGGTTTCAACCGACAGGCTGCCAGTCGCGAGGCCAAATTGCCGACGTGCGCTTCGAGCTTGTGGCCATCAGGATCAAGGAAGTAGAACGAAGCACCTTCGCTGCGGTTGTCACGCCACTCTCGCACGTTCGCCGCTTTTAGCGTTTGCACGAACAACGAAAAATTCGCCTCAGCCAGGCTGAACGCGTAATGCGTGTAGTCGACGGACGGCTCGCCGCGGCGCTGCGCATCCAGCGCCAGGCACAACCACAGCCCCGGCAGCGACAGATAGGCGCCGGCGTCCCACGTGGCTTCTACACGCAGATTCAGCACGTCACGGTAGAACGCCAGACTGCGCGGCAAGTCGCTGACGGCAAGGGTCAGGTGATTGAGGCCAGTGAGCATCGGGATCAGTAACCTCTGAGGTCTTCGGGGACGGCGTACTGCTGGCCATCGTACGTCAGGGTGACCTGCTTTTTCTTCAACTCGGTGGTTTTCGATACGCACTGACTGCCAGATTGGGTGTTTTTCATTTTGCTGCCACTGGTGGTGACGATCAGATCGGCGAAACCATTGTGGCTCGTTGGAGCGGCTTCGAGCGTCCGACGGATTTTTTTGCTGTAGCCCTCGCAATCATTCACGAACTCACCGTTGTTCTTGGAGACCACCAGGCCTTCAAGCACCGGACGTAACTCGTCGCCCTCACGCACATACAGCGCCAGATCGGTTTTTTCGTAGGGAACAGCGTGGGAACTGTGCGCAAATTTCGCGCGCAGCCCAAAAGCCCGGATGTCCGGCGTCAAACGGTAGCGCGCCGTATCGATGCGTACATCCTCCAGACGCACGGCATCGGAGTTGTACGCGCCCGGTTTATGGTAGGTGGCGATGGGTTTGGCGTTGCTCGCATTGAGGAGCGCCAGCTCCAGATCGAACGCCCCGGCATCGTCGCCACCGGAGTCGGCGAGGTAGGTGGATTTGACCGAAATCGCCTGACTCGGAAACGCCGGCCATACGTTGCAACGCGACATGGTTCTGCCGTCGAAACTCTTGGTGGTGCAGGCGGCGTGGGCCTGGGTGGTAATGGCCAGGAATGCAAAAGCCAGGATGAAGGTGTTTCTGCAGATCATTTTTCTTCCTTGATAAAGTCTTGTGCACAACCGTTAGACGAATGGCGGGCCGGGGCAAGTATGACGCTGTAGTATGTTGCACTACAAACCACTACACCGAGACCACCATGTCCGTCATGTCTTTGCGGCTTCCCGACGAAATTGCCGATACCCTGGCTAACCTCGCCAAAGCGACCGGGCGCAGCAAGTCCTATCTGGCAGTCGATGCATTGCGCGAGTACCTGGCCCGTGAAGCCTGGCAAATTGAAGAAATTCAAAAAGCGCTGGACGAAGCCGATGCCGGTGATTTCGCTTCTGCCGATGATGTCAGGGCGATCGCCAACAAATGGAATGCCAATGCGCGTTGAGTGGCTGCGTACTGCACTAAGGAATCTCGATGACGAAGCCGCCTACATCGCGATTGAAAATCCGCAGGCGGCCTCTGAGTTTGTTCAAGCCATTCTCGACTCCGTCGATCATCTTGCTCGCTTTCCCGCCTCCGGACGCGAGGGACGTTTGCCCGGAACCAGAGAATGGGCGCTCCCTGATCGCCCCTATTTGATTCCTTACCGCGTTCGTCAGGGCCGGCTTCAGGTTCTGCGCGTTTTCCATACTCGCAGGCTTCCTCCCCGCACTTGGTAGCACATTCTCAATCGCAGATCCCGGATCGATCTATCCCCTCCTCAATCCGGCGATTCAACCAGTTCAACGCCTGATCCCCACCCCGGCGCTTATGCCACGCCAGCACAAAGGTGAACGGCGCAATCTCGAACGGTGGCGGCAGCACAATCAATTGCTGTTGATCAATGTCGCGCACGCTGCGTGACGACACCGTGAGAATCAAATCCGTGCCGCTGATCAACTGCGGCGCGACGCTCCAGTGCGGCAGGCTGATGGCGACGCGGCGGCGTTCGCGCAATGCGGTCAGGGCCCGTTCGATTTCCGGGGTGCCGCTGCCGCGCATTTCCAGCAACACGTGCGGGCGCGACAGGTAGGTCGGCAAATCCAGTACGCCGTCGGCCGGCAAGCGGCGGCGATCCAGCAGGCAGACGTAGCGTTCTTCGAACAGCACGCTGCTGCGCAATTCGTTGGGCATTTCCGGGAACACCCCGGCGGCCAAATCGATGTCGCCGTTGAGCACACCGTCGAGCATGCCTTCGCGGCTGGCGTGGCTGATCTGCAGGTCGATGCCCGGTGCCTCGCGGCGCAAGGTACGGATCAGTCCAGGCAGGATGATGGCCGCGCCGTAGTCGGACATCGCCACGCGAAAGGTCCGCCGCGCAGTGGCCGGATCGAACGTGTTCGGCGCCAGCAGTGATTGCACCTGGGCCAACGCTTCGGCCAGTGGCGCGACCAGTTCCAGCGCCCGCGCCGTGGGCACCAGCGTCGAACCGGCGCGCACCAGCAGCGGATCGCCGAGCACGTCGCGCAGACGCGCCAGCGCATGGCTGACCGCCGGTTGACTCAGGTGTAACCGCTCGGCGGCGCGGGTGACGTGTTGCTCGCTGAGCAAGGCATCGAGGATAACCAGCAGGTTGAGATCGATACGGCGCAGATCATTCATCTTGTGCATGTTCTGGATGAAAAAACGGAATTTAAATCTGCGCGACGAATACTCTAGAGTCCAGCAAAACCTGTTGGAGTGTGATCATGAGTACGTTGCAGTGGGCCGGCCTGTTGCTGCTGGCCGCGTTTGCCGGGGCGGTGGTGCCGTTTCAAAGTGCGATCAACAGCAATCTGGCGCGGAGCCTCGGCCATCCGCTGTGGGCAACCCTGGCCTCGTTGCTGGTGAGTGTGTTGGTGTTGTTGCCGGTGATTCTGGCGTTGCGCCTGCCGCTGCCGTCGCTGGGGTTTATTAGCAAGGCGCCGTTGTGGATGTGGGCTGGCGGTGCGTTCGGCGTGTGCTTTGTAGCGCTGGCGGTGATGTTGCTGCCGAAGCTTGGCGCGTCGGGGTTTGTTGCGCTGGCGTTGGCCGGCCAGGTGATTGCGTCGATGGTGCTGGATCACTTCGGGTTGTTTGGGCTGGTGGAGAAACAGCTGACGGCGTCGCGGGTGTTGGGCGCGTTGCTGCTGATTGGCGGGGTGGTGTTGATTCAGTTTGGTGGGGTGTTTGAGCGGAATGTGGCAGCGGTTGGCTGATCTGAGAGCTCATGGTTTTGTGGTGTTGACGAGTCAGTCTTCGCGAGCAGGCTCGCTCCCACAGTGATCGCATTTCAACTGTGAGAGCGAGCCTGCTTGCGAAGGGGCCAGTGAGCTCTGCTGAACATATCAGGACGGCGCCTCTCAAAACGCGTTACGGAAAATCTCCTCGATCTGCCGCTGATCCGCCGCCCGTGGGTTGGTCAGACCGCACGCGTCTTTCAGCGCGTTGGTGGCTAGCACTGGAATATCGCTGAGCTTGGCACCGAGTTCGCGCAGGCCGCCAGGAATGTCGACATCCCTGGCCAAACAACGGATCGCATTGATCGCCGCCTGAGCGCCCTCCTCCGCGCTGAAACCACGAATGTCCGCGCCCATGGCGTGGGCGACGTCAGTCAGGCGCTCGGCACAGACCAGTGCGTTGAACGTCTGCACATGCGGCAACAACACCGCGTTGCACACGCCGTGAGGCAGATCGTAGAAACCGCCCAACTGGTGCGCCATCGCATGCACGTAGCCGAGCGATGCGTTGTTGAACGCCATCCCGGCGAGGAACTGCGCGTAAGCCATGTTCTCCCGCGCCGCGAGGTCGCTGCCGTCCCGCACGGCCAGGCGCAGGTTGTTGCTGATCAGGGTCATGGCCTTCAGCGCGCAGGCATCGGTGATCGGGTTGGCCGCCGTCGAGACGTAGGCCTCGATGGCGTGGGTCAGCGCGTCCATGCCGGTGGCGGCAGTCAGGCTTTTCGGCATGGCGACCATCAGCGCCGGGTCATTGACCGACAGCAGCGGCGTGACGTTGCGGTCGACGATGGCCATTTTCACGTGGCGCGATTCGTCGGTGATGATGCAGAAACGGGTCATCTCGCTGGCGGTGCCGGCGGTGGTGTTGATGGCGATCAGCGGCAATTGCGGCTTGCTCGATTGATCAACGCCTTCGTAGTCGCGGATCTGCCCGCCGTTGGTCGCACACAGGGCGATGCCCTTGGCGCAGTCATGGGGCGAGCCGCCGCCCAGCGACACCACGAAATCGCAACGACTGTCCTTGAGCAACGCCAGCCCGGATTCGACGTTGGCGATGCTCGGGTTCGGTTTGGCGCCATCGAAGATCACCGAGTCGATGTCCTGCATCGCCAGCTTCTCGGCGACCATGGTCGCCACGCCAGCCTTGGCCAGCCCCGCGTCGGTGACGATCAGCGCCTTGCGAAACCCATAGTTGCGGATCGCAACCATGGCCTCGTCGAGGCATCCATTGCCCATGATGTTTACGGCTGGAATGAAAAAGGTGCTGCTCATGCGCGTCTCCTGACTGGGGCCGAATCGACTGCTCCGATCCGGCGGATGTGCACAGGATCGACTGATCGGTCACGGCCGATGTTGATCTGGCTCAACGCCCGCTCGTGATAAAGTCGCCGTCCATCCGCCCTTTGTTTTGAGACTGCCCACGCAATGACCGATTTTCTGGATGTCGACGCCACCCTCGAAGACTGGAGCGCCCTGCGTGCCACCACTGACTTCAATGGTCTGTTGGTGGGCAATGGCGCCAGCCGCGCGGTGTGGGACGACTTCGGCTACGACTCGCTGTTCGAAAACGCGCGCACGGTGGAAGAGAAACCGCTGAGCCCGTCGGAGCTGAGCGTGTTCGATGCGATGCAGACGCGCAGCTTCGAGCAGGTACTCGGTGCACTGAAAACCACCAGTCGGGTCAACAAGGCGCTGGCCGTCAGCTCGGCGGCACCGCGCAATCGCTATTACGCGATCAAGGAAGCGCTGATCAATACCGTGCACGCCGTACACATTCCGTGGCGGCTGGTACAGGCCTCGACCCTGGTCACGCTCAATGAGGAACTGGCGCGCTACCGCACGGTATTCACCACCAACTACGACCTGCTCAACCACTGGGCGATCCAGCACCGCAGCGAGGCCATCGACGACCTGTTCAACGGCCCCGACGCCAGTTTCGATCTGAGCGCAAGCGCCAGCACCAAACCGCGTCTGCTGTACCTGCACGGCGGTCTGCATCTGGTGCGCAATCAGGACGGCACCGCGCGCAAACTGACCTCGACCGAGGGCACCCTGCTCGGCAGTTTCGCGATCAACAACACGATCAAAACGCTGGACGACGTGCCGCTGTTCGTCACCGAAGGGCCGAGCGCGGACAAGCTCAAGACCATCCGCAGTTCGGATTACCTGTCGTTCTGTTATGAACAGTTATTGGGCCACGCGGATAACCTGTGCATCTTCGGTCATGCCTTGGACGAGCAGGATGCGCATATCGTGAGGGCGCTGCGCCTGGCGAAACCGGCGAGCGTGGCGATCTCGATCTATCCGCGCAGTGCGGCGTTCATTCAGCATCAGAAGCGCCATTACGCGAAGGTGTTCGAAGGGACCGGTGTTGCGTTGCGGTTCTTTGATGCGAAGACGCATGCGTTGGGGAATCCGAAGCTTTCAGTGCCGGTCGAGGTTTGATGTAACCGGACTGACGCCTTCGCGAGCAAGCTCGCTCCCACATTGGAACGCGAACTACTGTGGGAGCGAGCTTGCTCGCGAAGCTTTTGGGGGCACCTCAATCTTCGCTGCTGTGCACCACCACCAGCAACTGCGCCTGCACCTCGCCCACCGACCTGATCCGGTGCGGCTTCTGCGCGTTGAAGTGCAGCGCATCGCCACGCTCCAGCAGCACCCGCTCGTTCATGAAATCCACTTCCACCTGCCCTTCGTGGACGAACAGAAACTCCTCGCCCAAGTGCTCCTTGAAGGTCTTGTCGGTGAATTCGCGCGGCGGGTAGATGATGAATGGCAGCAGGTTGCGCTCGCTGACCTGATGCGCCAGCACCGCATATCCCGGACTCTGATCGTTGGCTGCCAGTGACTGGCGTTCGTGGCTGCGTACCAGGCTATAGCTGTCGAGGCTGACGTTGTCTTCGGAGAACAATTCCTCGACCTTCACGTTCAGTGCCTTCGCCAGTTTCAGCGCGGCCGCAATCGACGGGGTGTTCAGCCCGCGCTCGACCTTCGACAGATAACTCTTGGTCATGCCGGATTTTTCCGCCAGCGCCTCAAGTGTCACGCCAAGTTTTTTTCTCAACAATTTCAAACGGATAGACATGCGCAGCAGTTATTCCATCAAGGAAACGACGATTGATGCTTGCTTATGACACTTTGTGTCATATAGGCTCTTTAGTGTCATTTGCAATCACCCAAAGGACACAGACATGGCCAAGACATTAGCACTACCTAAAGAACAACTGGTCAAGCAAGCGCTGACCCAAATGCAAAAAAGCCTGGCGGATAATACGTGGACTGACCGGCAAAAGCTGGCGCTGACCTGCCGGATCCTGTTCGAGAACGGTCACGACTCCGGTCTGGCCGGACAGATCACCGCTCGCGGCCCGCAACCGGGGACCTATTACACTCAACAACTGGGCCTGGGTTTCGATGAAATCACCGCGAGCAATCTGCTGCTGGTCAACGAAGACCTGGAAGTGCTCGAAGGTCACGGCATGGCCAACCCGGCCAACCGTTTCCACAGCTGGGTCTACCGCGCCCGGCCGGACGTGAACTGCATCATCCACACCCACCCGACGCACATTGCTGCATTGTCGATGCTGGAAGTGCCGCTGCAGATTTCCCACATGGACCTGTGCCCGCTGTACGACGACTGCGCGTTTCTCGAAGGCTGGCCGGGGGTGCCGGTGGGTAACGAAGAAGGCGAACTGATCGCCGGTGCGCTGGGCGACAAGCGCGCCATTCTGCTATCGCACCACGGCCAGCTGTCGACCGGCAGCACGATCGAAGAGGCCTGTGTCATCGCCCAACTGATCGAGCGCGCCGCCAAACTGCAGCTGCTGGCAATGGCCGCCGGTACGATCAAGCCGATCATTCCGGCACTGGGGCGCGAGGCCCATGACTGGGTGTCGAAACCCAAGCGCCACGCCGCCGCTTTCAACTACTACGCCCGGCAGAACCTGCGCCAACACGCCGATTGCCTGAACTGATTTCAGCTTTTCCTGGAGACTCATCATGTCCAACATTCACGGCATCATCGGTTACACCATCACCCCGTTCAACGCCAACGGCGAAGGCCTCGATCTGCCGGCCCTCGGCCAATCCATCGATCGCCTGATCGACAGCGGCGTTCACGCCATCGCCCCGCTGGGCAGCACCGGCGAAGGCGCCTATCTGAGCGACGCCGAATGGGATCAGGTCGCCGAATTCAGCATCCAGCACGTCGCCAAACGGGTGCCGACCATCGTCAGCGTGTCCGACCTGACCACCGCCAAAGCCGTACGCCGCGCACGCTTCGCTGAAGCCCACGGCGCTGACGTGGTGATGGTGCTGCCCGCCTCCTACTGGAAGCTCACAGAAGCGGAAATCCTCGCCCATTACCGCGCCATCGGCGACAGCATCGGCGTGCCGATCATGCTCTACAACAACCCGGCCACCAGCGGCACCGACATGTCGGTCGAGCTGATTCTGCGCATCGTCAATGCGGTAGAAAACGTGACCATGGTCAAGGAGAGCACCGGCGACATTCAGCGTATGCACAAGCTGCAATTGTTCGGTGAAGGTCAGGTGCCGTTCTACAACGGCTGCAATCCGCTGGCACTGGAGGCGTTTGCCGCCGGGGCCAAGGGTTGGTGCACCGCCGCGCCGAACCTGATCCCGCAGCTGAATCTGGATCTGTATGCGGCTGCGCTGGCCGGTGATCTGGAGCGCGCACGCGAGCTGTTCTATCGCCAGTTGCCACTGCTGGATTTCATCCTCAAGGGTGGTTTGCCAGCGACGATCAAGGCTGGATTGCGTGAAACCGGACTGGAGGTGGGCGATCCACGGTTGCCGGTGTTCCCGTTGAGCGAGGCGGGACAAACGCAGCTGCAAACCATCCTGAAAACCCTGCGCTGATCTCAGGCAAAACAAAAATCCCTGTAGGAGCTGTCAAGTGAAACGAGGCTGCGATCTTGTGATCCTGCTCTTTACCATCAAGATCAAAAGATCGCAGCGTACCGCAGCTCCTACAGAGGGATGTTCCGGGTTCAGAGCACCGGCAGGGTCTTGTCCTTGATCACTTTGCTCGGCCCGTTGGCCTTGACGCTGGCGATGCCTTTGGCGCACGCGGCGTCGTTGGAGTAGGACTCGCTGCTGCCGATGATCTGGTGGTTGGCGGCTTTGAGGTTGAAGTAAGGATGACCATCCTTGGTGGTCTTTTTCTCGTAGCGTTCATCCAGCGGGCTGTTGGTCTGCACCGAAGCAATACCGCTGTCGGCTGCCGCACGAGTGGTGTAGAGCTCGCTGGTGAGAATGGTTTCGGCGTTGGCGGCTTTCAGCACAAACCTGAACTGGCCGTTGCTGCTTTTGCTCACTTCGTACCATCCGGACATGCTCGATTCTCCTTGGCGGTTGAGAGGTTTCGCGCTTCAGAGTAAAGACCAGCCCAAGACTTCTGTCGCCTGTAACGGCCCCATCGCGGGCAAGCCCGCTCCCACAGAGTTCGTCAGCGATCACAAAATTTGTGAGCACCAGAGAAACCTGTGGGAGCGGGCTTGCCCGCGATGGGGTCAACTCGGTCAGGACTGTTTCACCACTGCCCGCACTACCGACAACTGCGGCTCCGTCACCCGCCGCTGACTCAGATAGCGCGTACAACTCACCCGCAGGAACGAAGCAAAATTCACCACCTCGCCGCGATAATCCATCACCTCCTCATACAGCTTGGCGATCAACTGGTTGGTGGTCATGCCATCGACTTCGGCGATTTCGCTGAGGATGTCCCAGAACTGGTTTTCCAGGCGCAGCGTCGTCACCACGCCGCAGATACGCAGAGAGCGCGAGCGGGATTCGTAGAGAATCGGGTCGGCCTTGACGTAGAGCTCGCACATCGGCGAATCCTCGTTACAGGGTGATCTTGGTGCCGAGCAGGCCGAGGAAACCGGCCAGCCAGTTCGGATGCGCCGGCCAGGCCGGTGCCGTGGCCAGATTGCCTTGAACGTGGCCGTCGGTCACCGGGATATCGATGAACGTGCCACCGGCCAGCCGTACTTCCGGGGCGCAGGCCGGATAGGCGCTGCACTCGCGCCCTTCGAGAACGCCCGCCGCCGCCAGCAGTTGCGCGCCGTGGCAGACCGCGGCAATCGGCTTGCCGGCCTTGTCGAAGGCGCGCACCAGTTCCAGGACTTTATGGTTCAGGCGCAGGTATTCCGGCGCTCGTCCGCCGGGGATCAGCAGCGCGTCGTAATCGGCCTCGGCGACCTTGGCGAAGTCGAAGTTGAGGGCGAACAGGTGCCCGGGTTTCTCGCTGTAGGTCTGGTCGCCTTCGAAGTCATGGATCGCGGTGCGTACGGTCTTGCCGGCGGCCTTGTCCGGGCACACGGCGTGCACGGTGTGGCCGACCATCTGCAGGGCCTGGAACGGCACCATCACTTCGTAGTCTTCGACGTAATCGCCGACCAGCATCAGGATTTTTTTCGCGGCCATGGGGAGGACTCCTCTGGAAATGGGCTTGCAGGAGTCTTCAAGGTAGACCTTATCCGTTTAGGCGGGTAACAACCGGCTACTACGCCTCCCCGCCTTTGTGGCGAGGGAGCTTGCTCCCGCTCGACTGCGTAGCAGGCGCAAAACCTGTTTGCACAGTTTTCCTGAAAAAAGCGGGGGCCGCTTCGCAGCCCAGCGGGAGCAAGCTCCCTCGCCACAGGGGATCCAACTGTATGGATAACTCTGTGCCTGGCTGTACCAGCCCGAGCGCCCCGGTTTATGGCTTGATTAAGGCAATCCCCTGCCACCCTCTATTCTGGTTCTCATCATGTCCTCGCGCGAAAACACCGGCATGGCCCTCGGCCTGCTCGGGGTTGTGATTTTCAGCCTGACCCTGCCCTTCACCCGGATCGTGGTGCAGGAACTGCATCCGCTGCTCAATGGCTTGGGCCGTGCGCTGTTCGCGGCGATTCCGGCGGCGGCGCTGTTGCTGTGGCGGCACGAGAAGTGGCCGAGCTGGCAGCAGATCAAAGGCCTGAGCCTGGTGATCGCCGGGGTGATTCTCGGCTTCCCGGTGCTGTCGGCGTGGGCCATGCAAACCTTGCCGGCGTCCCACGGCGCGCTGGTCAACGGGTTGCAGCCGCTGTGCGTGGCGCTGTATGCGGCGTGGCTGTCCCATGAACGCCCGTCGAAAGCCTTCTGGGCCTGCGCCGCGCTGGGCAGTGCGCTGGTGCTCGGCTACGCGTTGTACACCGGGGCCGGCAGCATTCAGGCCGGCGACTTGTTGATGCTCGGCGCGATTGCCGTGGGTGGTCTGGGCTATGCCGAGGGTGGCCGTTTGGCCAAGGAAATGGGCGGCTGGCAGGTGATCTGCTGGGCGCTGGTGCTGTCGACGCCGCTGCTGATCGGCCCGGTGTTGTATCTGGCGCTGCAACATCAGGGCGCGGTGTCAGCCAAGACTTGGTGGGCGTTCGGCTACGTGGCGCTGTTCTCGCAGTTTCTCGGCTTCTTCGCCTGGTACGCCGGACTGGCGATGGGCGGGATCGCGCGGGTCAGTCAGATCCAGTTGCTGCAGATCTTTTTCACCATCGCGTTTTCGGCGCTGTTCTTTGGTGAACATGTCGAGCCGATCACCTGGGTGTTTGCCTGCGGGGTGATCGCGACGGTGATGCTCGGGCGCAAGACCGCTGTGCGTCCTGCCCAACCGGCCACTGCATGACCACCGCCCCTCGAATGACGAGCGCATGCCCCTGTAGGAGCTGCGGCACGCTGCGATCTTTTGACGTTGCCTTTAAAGATCAAAAGATCGCAGCGTGCCGCAGCTCCTACAGGGTTTCGTGTCGGATCAGTATCGGGTGTCAGGCGAGGAAGCCGTCGGCGCGCAACAGGGTTTCCAGGCAGTGCTCGCTGATGTTGTAGAAGTCCTTGAGTTCCTGAATCTTCACCAGCAGTTGGGCCGGGTCCACCGGCTCGGCGCGCTTCACCGCGAGAATCATCTTGTTCTTGTTGGTGTGTTCCAGCGAGATGAACTCGAACACCTTGGTCTCGTAACCACAGGCTTCGAGGAACAGCGCTCGCAGGCTGTCGGTGACCATTTCCGCCTGTTGGCCCAGGTGCAGACCGTATTGCAGCATCGGCTTGAGCAGTGCCGGGCTCTGGATCTGCAGGCGGATCTGCTTGTGGCAGCATGGCGAACACATGATGATCGACGCGCCGGAGCGGATACCGGTGTGGATCGCGTAGTCGGTGGCGATGTCGCACGCATGCAAGGCAATCATCACGTCCAGTTCGCTCGGCGCCACGCTGCGCACGTCACCGCACTTGAACACCAGGCCCGGGTGTTCCAGTTTCGCCGCGGCGGCGTTGCACAGGTTGACCATCTCCTCGCGCAGCTCGACGCCGGTGACTTCACCCTCGGCCTTCAGCGTGTTGCGCAAGTAATCGTGAATCGCGAACGTCAGGTAGCCCTTGCCCGAACCGAAATCCGCGACCCGCACCGGTTTGTCCAGCGCCAGCGGTGAGGAGGTCAGCGCGTGGCTGAAGACTTCGATGAACTTGTTGATCTGCTTCCACTTGCGCGACATCGCCGGGATCAGCTCGTGCTGAGCGTTGGTCACACCCAGGTCCTTGAGGAACGGTCGGCTCAAGTCCAGAAACCGGTTTTTCTCACGGTTGTGCTCGGCGGACGGCGCTTCACGCAATTGCTGAGGTTTGCTCTTGAACAGCGAAGACTTGCCCTTTTTGCTGTATTCGAGCTGGGCTTCGTCGGTCACAGTCAGCAAATGAGCATTCTTGAACGCCGCCGGCAACAGCTCGGCAATCACCGCCACGCCTTCGCTCAGCGGCAGGTTCTTGGTGATGTCGCGGGTCTTGTAGCGATAGACGAACGACAGGTTGGGCTGCGCCTTGACCGTCACCGCTTTGATGATGATCCGCTGCAGATCCACCTCTTCGCCCACGTACTTGGCCAGCACCAGTTTGATGAAGCCGTTGTGTCCGAGGCTGGTTTGCAGCAGCTCGATGAACTGGGCGTGGTGATCAGGCACCGGTTTGGCAGACGGCGCGGATGGGGCGTTAACGGACATGAACAAGCAGCCTCGGGCGGGGCGAAACGGGAATGGCGGGTATTTTAGGGGGGATGGCGGTTGGGGACACGCTCTTATTTACCCAACGGCTTTAAAAGCGCCCTCACCCTAACCCTCTCCCGAAGGGAGAGGGGACTGATTGGGGGATATTGAAGAGGTTCACCGACTTGAAAGAGTGCCTTTGAATCCATAATCGACTCGGTTTCTCAGGCCGATGTCGAGCGCAAGACATCTCGGTCGGCTCCCTCTCCCTCCGGGAGAGGGCTGGGGTGAGGGGCTTCTAGGCCAGCACCACCAACCGATTGGGCAATTCATTCCTCACCTGCGTCACCGGCACATGCACCTTGAGCAACTCACCGCAGGCCTCGATGCAGGTGATGAACCCCTCAAGCGTGCGTCCCTGCCGCACCTGCTCGGTGAACGCGGCGACAATCGCGTCCCAGCTCTTGTTGTCCAGCCGCCGGGAAATCCCCTCGTCCACCAGAATTTCCACGTAGCGCTCGGCCTCGCAGACAAAGATCAGCATCCCGGTACTGCCGACGGTGTGGTGCAGGTTCTGTTCGAGAAACTGGCGCCGCGCAAGATTCGACGCGCGCCAGTGCCGCACACGGCGCGGGATCAGGTGGGTGGTGACTTTCGGCAGACGAAACAGCAGGCACAGGACGATAAACAGCCCCCATTGCACCAGCAACAGGCTGCGCATCGTCATCCAGCCGCTCAGGTAGTGAACGATGCCCGGCACCAGCAACGCCAGCAGGCTGGCCCACAGCAACGGGATGTATGCGTAGTCATCGGCGCGCGCCGCCAGCACCGTTACCAGTTCGGCGTCGGTGTCGCGCTCGACCCGGGCGATCGCCTCGGCGACTTTGCGTTGTTCGTGTTCGGTCAGTAATGCCATGTCGAAAAGTGCCTGATCATTATTGTTGTGTGTTCACCAGCCGCCGGACGATCCGCCGCCGCCAAAACTGCCCCCGCCGCCGCTGAAGCCCCCGCCTCCACCGCCACCGCCAAATCCACCCCCGCCGAAACCGCCCCCGCCTCCGGAGCCGCCACGGCCGGCGGGAAGGATACCGAGCATCTGGCAGACAAACACGGTCAGGATGAACAACACCACCAGAAAAACGAACAACAGCGGATGACGCGAGACAAAATCGTTTTGCGGGTCACCGCTCGACTCGTACACCGTCGATGGTTCGTCCAGCGGATTGCCGCCGAGCACCACCAGCATCGCCGCGACGCCATCGCTGATGCCCTTGCTGAAATTGCCGGCCTTGAACGCCGGGGTGATCACTTGATGAATGATCACCGAACTCTGTGCATCGGTCAGCCGATCTTCCAGCCCGTAACCGACTTCGATGCGCAGCTTGCGCTCGTCCCGGGCGACGATCAGCAGCGCGCCGTTGTTCTTGTCCTTCTGGCCGATGCCCCAGTGCCGGCCCAGTTGTACGCCGTAGTCTTCGATGGTGGTGCCCTGCAGATCGGGCACCGTGACCACCACCAGTTGCTCGCCGGTCGCCTGCTCATGCGCCTGCAACTGCTGGCTCAACTGGGCGCGCACCGACGGCTCGAGCATCTGCGCCTCGTCCACCACTCGCCCGCTCAGCGCCGGGAATGTCAACTCGGCCCGGGCGCTGACGGCGAACAGCCACAGCATCAGCACCAGGCCTATCTTCAACACACGCATGAATAACCTCGGGTCAGAACTTCACTTCCGGGGCCTTTTCCGCACCGGGGGTGGTGGCTTCGAAGGTTTCGCGAATCGGCAGGTCGCTGTACATCACGCTATGCCAGAGGCGCCCGGGAAACGTGCGGATCTCGGTGTTGTATTTCTGCACCGCCAGAATGAAATCGCGCCGCGCCACGGCAATCCGGTTTTCAGTACCTTCGAGCTGCGACTGCAAGGCGAGGAAATTCTGGTTAGCTTTCAGGTCGGGATAACGCTCGGACACCACCATCAGCCGGCTCAGGGCACCGCTCAACTGATCCTGGGCCTGCTGGAACTGCTTGAGTTTTTCCGGGTTGTCGAGGGTGCTGGCATCGACCTGGATCGACGTCGCCTTGGCCCGCGCCTCGACCACGGCAGTCAGGGTCGCTTCCTCATGCTTGGCGTAGCCTCTGACGGTTTCCACCAGGTTGGGGATCAGGTCGGCACGGCGCTGATACTGGTTCTGGACCTGGCCCCAAGCGGCTTTCGCCTGTTCGTCGAGGGTCGGGATATTGTTGATGCCACATGCGGTCAACAAAGTGGCAAGCACCAGTAACGTGGCGACCTGCAGACGCGAGCGATAGGTTGGACTGACATTCATCAAAGTGATGCTCCCTGGCGTATTTCATAAAAAACCGACCGTGAAACCTTCTGCATCGGCGGTTGGGGCATAATCGGCCGCGCCACTGGATTGCAACGGGCCGATGGGCTAAAAAGAGGCCCTGCGCAAACGCTGCCGACGGGTCGGCGGGCGTTTTTGGCTCGGTCATTTTGAGCCTGCACCCGAACAACAATAGTCGCTCCCTAACTTTTGGCTGGCCGGCATTGCATTGCCGTTTGGGCCCTCGAGAAAAATATTCATGAAGAAGCTGTGTTTGCTGGGCCTGTTCGTCAGCCTGGCCAGTCATCAAGTATTGGCCGCCACGACCCCGGTACCCCTGGAAAACAAGGACGCGTTCATCAGCAATCTGATGAAGCAAATGACCCTCGATGAAAAGATCGGCCAGTTGCGCCTGATCAGCATCGGCCCGGAAATGCCCCGCGAGTTGATCCGCAAAGAGATCGCCGCCGGCAACATCGGCGGTACGTTCAACTCGATCACCCGCCCGGAAAACCGTCCGATGCAGGACGCGGCGATGCGCAGTCGCCTGAAGATTCCGATGTTTTTTGCGTACGACGTGATCCACGGTCATCGTACGATTTTCCCGATTCCGCTGGCCCTGGCCTCGAGCTGGGACATGGGCGCCATCGGCCAGTCCGGGCGTATTGCCGCCAGGGAAGCGGCGGCCGACAGCCTCGACATCACCTTCGCGCCAATGGTCGACATCTCCCGTGACCCGCGCTGGGGCCGCAGCTCCGAGGGCTTTGGTGAAGACACCTATCTGACTTCGCGCATCGCCAAAGTGATGGTCAAGGCCTATCAGGGCGATACCCCGAGCGCCGCCGACAGCATCATGGCCAGCGTCAAACACTTCGCCCTGTATGGCGCGGTCGAGGGTGGTCGCGACTACAACACCGTCGACATGAGCCCGGTGAAGATGTACCAGGACTACCTGCCACCGTACCGCGCCGCGATCGACGCCGGTGCCGGCGGGGTGATGGTGGCGTTGAACTCGATCAACGGCATCCCGGCCACCGCCAACACCTGGCTGATGAACGACTTGCTGCGCAAGGACTGGGGCTTCAAGGGCCTGGCCGTCAGCGACCACGGCGCGATCTTCGAGCTGATCAAGCACGGCGTGGCCGCCGACGGTCGTGAAGCGGCGAAGCTGGCGATCAAGGCCGGCATCGACATGAGCATGAACGACACCCTGTACGGCAAAGAGCTGCCGGGACTGCTCAAGTCCGGCGAGATCGAACAGAAAGACATCGACAACGCGGTGCGCGAAGTACTCGCCGCCAAGTACGACATGGGCCTGTTCAAGGACCCGTACCTGCGTATCGGCAAGGCCGAGGATGATCCGGCCGACACCTACGCCGAAAGCCGTCTGCACCGCGCCGAAGCCCGTGACGTGGCACGTCGCAGCCTGGTGCTGTTGAAGAACCAGAACGACACCCTGCCGCTGAAGAAAGACGCGAAAGTCATGCTGGTCGGTCCATTGGCCAAGGCGCCGATCGACATGATGGGCAGTTGGGCGGCGGCCGGTAAGCCGGCGCAATCGGTCACGCTGTTCGACGGCATGCGCTCGGTGATGGGCGACAAGGCCAACCTGATCTACGCCCGTGGCGCCAACATCACCAGCGACAAGAAGGTTCTGGATTACCTGAACTTCCTCAATTTCGACGCCCCGGAAGTGGTCGATGACCCGCGTCCGGCCAACGTGTTGATCGACGAAGCGGTGAAAGCGGCCAAGGACGCCGACGTGATCGTCGCCGCCGTTGGCGAATCCCGTGGCATGTCCCACGAGTCCTCCAGCCGCACCGACCTGAACATCCCGGAAAACCAGCGCGAGTTGATCCGTGCCCTGAAAGCCACCGGCAAACCGCTGGTACTGGTGCTGATGAACGGCCGGCCGCTGACCATTCTCGAAGAGAACCAGTCGGCTGATGCAATTCTGGAAACCTGGTTCAGCGGCACCGAGGGCGGCAACGCCATCGCCGACGTGCTGTTCGGCGACTACAACCCGTCGGGCAAACTGCCGGTGACCTTCCCGCGCTCCGTGGGCCAGATCCCGACCTACTACAACCACCTGAGCATTGGCCGGCCGTTCACGCCGGGCAAACCGGGCAACTACACCTCGCAGTATTTCGATGACACCACGGGCCCGCTGTTCCCGTTCGGTTACGGCTTGAGCTACACCCAATTCGCCCTGAGCGACATGGCGCTGTCGTCAACCACGCTGAACGCCACCGGCAAGCTCGACGCCAGTGTCACCCTGAAAAACACCGGCAAACGTGACGGCGAAACCGTGGTGCAGCTGTACATTCAGGACGTCACCGGCTCGATGATTCGCCCGGTGAAAGAACTGAAGAACTTCCAGAAAATCATGCTCAAGGCCGGCGAACAGAAAGTCGTGCACTTCACCATCACCGAGGATGACCTGAAGTTCTACAACGCCCAGCTCAAGTACGCGGCCGAGCCTGGCAAGTTCAACGTGCAGATCGGCCTGGATTCGCAGGATGTGACACAGCAGAGCTTTGAGTTGCTGTAACACCTGAAACCCTATGCAAAAACCTGTGGGAGCTGGCTTGCCAGCGATGAGGCCAGCACATTCAACATCTCAGTTGACTGTCAGGCCGCCATCGCTGGCAAGCCAGCTCCCACAGTGTTACGGGTGTGACTGCTAGCCGCGGCGATCGAGAATATTGACCACCAGCCGATCCACCCAGCCCCAGATCCGCTGCTTCACCCGCCGCCACAGCGGCCGGCGCTGCCACTCCTCCAGACTGACCTGCTGACTCAGGCCGAAGTCCTTCTCGAAACTCTGCACCACCGCTGCCGTCAACGACGGATCCAGTGCCTCCAGATTCGCCTCCAGATTGAAGCGCAGATTCCAGTGATCGAAGTTGCACGAACCGATGCTCACCCACTCGTCCACCAAGACCATTTTCAGGTGCAGGAAGCACGGCTGATATTCGAAGATCTGCACCCCGGCCTTGAGCAGGCGTGGGTAGTAACGATGACCGGCGTAACGCACCGACGGGTGATCGGTGCGCGGCCCGGTGAGCAGTAGCCGGACGTCGACACCACGGGCAGCGGCCTTGCGCAGCGAGCGACGGATTTTCCAGGTCGGCAGGAAGTAAGGCGTGGCCATCCAGATGCGTTTCTGCCCGCTGTTCAAGGCGCGGAACAGCGACTGCAGAATGTCGCGATGCTGGCGGGCATCGGCGTAGGCCACGCGGCCCATGCCCTCGCCCATGTCCGGGACCTTGGGCAAGCGTGGCAGGCCGACATGCGCCGAAGGTTTCCAGGCCCGACGATGGCGATTGGCGATCCATTGACGGTCGAACAGCACTTGCCAGTCGAGCACCAGCGGACCGCTGATTTCCACCATCACTTCATGCCATTCGCTGCTGTCCTGACCCGGCGTCCAGAACTCATCGGTGACACCCGTGCCGCCGACCACCGCCAGACGCTGATCAACCAGCAACAGTTTGCGATGATCGCGATAAAAGTTGCCGACCCAACGCCGCCAGCTCAGGCGATTGTAAAAACGCAGTTCAACCCCGGCCTTGATCAGGCGCTGACGCAGGTGCAGGGTAAACGCGAGGCTGCCGTAGTCATCGAACAGGCAGCGTACCCGCACCCCGCGCTCGGCGGCCTGCACCAGCGCCTGCACCACGGCTTCGGCGCAGGCGCCCGCCTCCACCAGATACAACTCGAGTTCGACCTGTTCTTCGGCGCGGGCAATTTCCACCAGCATGCGCGGGAAGAATTGCGGGCCGTCAATCAACAGTTCGAAGCGGTTGCCGTCCCGCCACGGGAACACCGCGCCGCGCATGTCAGCGCGCCGTGAAAATCAGCACCGCACCCACCGGCACCGACAGACTGATGGCCGACAGGCCAGCGAGGTTACGCAGGGTTTCCAGGCCCGGCACCAGATCGAAATCCTCGGCATTGATCACCAGCGGCTCCAGGGTCACCACTTGAAACCGCCGGTCATCGAGGCGGGTTGCCAGCAACTGCGCCGGGTATTCATGTTGCTTGCCGTGCAGGTTGACGGTCAGTGGCAAACGCAATTCCAGCTGCGCGCCGGGGGCCAGATCGTTGATCGGGCGCAGGTCGATCCGGGTGCTGATGGTCGCTTCGGGGAATTGCTCGATCTGGAACAGCTCCTTGCGCATGCGCTCGTCGCGCAGGGGGATGCCGCTGTTGATCGAATCCAGCTCGACTTCGACTTCAGCGCGGCCATCCGGATCGACCTTGCCGTGCAACACCAGGAAGCGCTGCACTTCGGAAATGTGGGCGTTTTTCGTGCTGACGAACGACAGCCGCGACGACTCGCCATCCAGATACCAGTTGGCCTGCGCCGGCAGCGCGGCGGCGGCCAGCAGCAGACTGGCGAAGGCTTTATAGAGGGAGCGGTTGAACATTGAATACTCGTGGGGGCGATAAACCTGCACGAACCTTAACCGCCCACGCCGTTATTGCAAACTGATCGCCGCAAATCTATCGATTGGTGAAACCTGCTGTGGGAGCTGGCTTGCCAGCGATAGCGTCGGGACAGGCTATCTCTCTGTTGACTGATACACCGTCATCGCTGGCAAGCCAGCTCCCACGGGGTTATCTATTGACTTGAGGATTGAGGCGGCAACCTTGCCGTTCACCCAGCCACTGCGCGCGGTTGCTGCGGCCCATGCCACTGACGGTGACGGTTTTGCTCGCGCTGTCATCGGTAAAACCGCTGGTCGGCAGCCACTGTTTCACATAACCCCGACAATATTCAGCCTGGTTGTTCATCACGTAGCGACACGAACAATATTCCTTGGCCGTGTACGCACTGATGATGTCGGGGAACGCCCACAGATTGTCGCGTTCGAGCCAGATCCAGCCGAGCAGCACGATCAGCGCCAGCAGCAACACCCGCTTCAACAGCTTCATGGCTGCACCGCCTTGAGCACGCGTTTGAGCAATTCGTTGTGGCGATAGCTGCCGTCGCGATCATCGGCGTAACGCACGATCAGCAGTTTCTCGCTGGGGATTACATACAGCGCCTGCCCCCAATGACCGAGGGCGGCGAAGGTGTCGGGCGGCGCGTCGGGCCATGGCGCGGCGGCGCCATCCGCCGGGCGATTGAGCCACCACTGGCCGCCGGGCACCGCTTCGTCCTGATGCGCCTTGTAGCCGGCAAATGGCTCACGGTTGAAGGCGATCCAGTCCTTGGGCAGTAATTGCCGGTCGCGCCAACGTCCGTCGCGCAGCATCAACAGGCCAACCCGCGCCAGATCACGGGCGGTGAGATACGCGTAAGAGGACGCGACAAACGTGCCGCCGGCATCGGTTTCCCACACGGCATGGCGAATGCCCAACGGCTCGAACAGCGCCGTCCACGGGTAGTCGGGATAGCGCTCGGGGCCGACCATGTTCTTCAGCGCCGCCGCCAGCAGATTGCTGTCACCACTGGAATAACGGAACGCCTGCCCCGGCGGCGCGTAGGCGTCGTGATCGGCGGTGAACGCGGGCATGTCGCGCTGCCCACGGGTGTAGAGCATCGCCACCACCGAGGATTTCAGCGGGGCGTATTCGTAATCCTCCTGCCAGTCCAGACCGGAAGCCCAGTGCAGCAGGTCCGCCATGGTGATCGCCGGGTGTTTTTCCAACGCCGGATAAAACTTTGAAACGGGATCATCCAGTTTGAACAAGCCTTCGCCATACGCCACGCCAAGCACCGTGGCCATCAGACTCTTGCTGATCGACCAGGTCAGGTGCGGGGTTTCGGCACGGGTCGGACCGGCATAGCGTTCGTAGATAACCTGACCGTCGCGAATGACCAGCAAGGCGTCGGTGCGGATGCCCTGGCGGGTGTCGTCGTCGCGGGGTGGGAAGGCGTAGGCCTCTAATGCCTCGACTGCTGCGCCACTGTTTTTTGCGCCCGTTGGCCATTGTTCATCCGGCCATTGCTCGGCCTGGACCGTGAAGCTGATCAGCAGCAGGAACAGGGACAGGCCTTTGATCATGGAAAAATCTCAACGGACGGGTGCAAAGATCATGGCCCAGAAAAATGACAATCTCCCGATCACTGCGGCAGCTCCTACAGCGTAATGTGCAGGGCTTTGGCCAAGCGCTTGGCCCGCGCGGCGGCCGCCAATTGCATCACCGACTGATCACGCTGCCACATCTGCGCCCACTCCGGGTTGCCCTCGGCCAACGCCTGATCGATCTCGTTCTTCAGCGCATCAAACTGCGCAAACAACCCGCCCAGCAACACGTGTCCGGCCGGATTGTTCGGCGGCTGGCGACTCGCTTCCGCACAGCCGGCCAGCAGCGCCAGCAAACGCAACAGCAGCGGCTGCGACCAGCCACTGTCCTGACCGACGCCATACAGCCACGCGGTCATCGCGCTCAGCACATAGACATCTTCCAGGCTGCGGAACGGCTTCACATAAGCATCCCAGCCATCCCCCGCGAGCAACTCGCACAACGCGCCGTCCAGGTGCAGACGACCGTGGCTGATGTCCGGCATCAGCGGCAGCGCCGGGAGCTTTTCCACACGCACGCCGGGCTCGCCGGGATAGACCACCGCCAGACTCAGACGCGGTTTTTCACCGGGCTCTTCACTGCGCGCGGCGATCAACAGCCAGTCCGCCGCATCCCCGGCGGTGACGAAATCCTTGCGCCCGCTCAGGCGCAAATCGCTGAGACGGGTCTGCATGTCCGCCGGGCGCAGGCTGCGCTGTTCGGTCGCACACAACGCGCCAAGACTCGGCGGCGCGCTCGGCCAAAGCATGCGCAACGCCGCCTGATACCCCACCAGAAACGCCAGCCCCGGCGTCGCCATGCGCCGCCCTCCGGCCACCGCCAGTTCGAATGGCGTCACGTTGCCCAGTTGATGCAACAACGTGGCGAAACCTTCCGCCAGATCAGCGACGGCGGGCAGGCGTTCAGGGCTTTCGAGCAGGCTGGGCCAGGGCATAAGAGGCTCCTTGTGGGCTGTCATACAAGCATCACCAAACGTTCATGGCGATGACACCGGGGCTACATAGCCTGACTTTGCACAACATGGCTGCATAAAGAAAGTCGATCGGCTGCAACCCACGACGGGTTCAAGGCCCGTACGGAGATTCAAATGACTCAGATCGCCCGCATCAGCGACACCGGCAATGAACGCCGCCTGCAAGCCGAACGCCTGATCGGCGCCGAGGCCTTGCAGCAAGCCCAGGCCTTGCGCTTCAGCGTCTTCAGCGGCGAATTCAACGCCAAGCTGAAAGGCGCGGAACTGGGTCTGGACATGGATGACTATGATGTTCACTGCAGCCACATCGGCGTGCGTGACCTGAACACCGGGCGTCTGGTCGCCACCACCCGCTTGCTCGATCACACCGCCGCCAGCAGCCTGGGCAAGTTCTACAGCGAAGAAGAATTCAGCCTGCACGGACTGGCGCACCTGCAAGGTCCGATCCTCGAAATCGGCCGTACCTGCGTCGATCCGGCCTACCGCAACGGCGGCACCATCGCCGTGCTCTGGGGGGAACTGGCCGAAGTGCTGAATCAGGGCGGCTACAGCTACCTGATGGGTTGCGCGAGCATCCCGATGCAGGACGGCGGCGTGCAGGCTCACGCGATCATGCAGCGTCTGCGCGAACGCTACCTGTGCACCGAACACCTGCGCGCCGAACCGAAAAATCCGTTGCCGTCGCTAGACATTCCGTCGAACGTGATCGCCGAAATGCCGCCGCTGCTCAAGGCCTACATGCGCCTGGGTGCGAAGATCTGCGGCGAGCCGTGCTGGGACGAAGACTTCCAGGTCGCCGACGTGTTCATCCTGCTCAAGCGCGACGAACTCTGCCCGCGTTACGCCAAGCACTTCAAGGCGGCCGTGTGATGAGCCGGCTGCGCGTGTACGCGCGAATCGCGCGGGTGCTGCTGGTGGTGACGCTGGGCCTGACCATGGCCAGCGTGTTCGGCATATTCGAACGTCTGGGCCTGGCGCACTCGATGCAACGTCGGCAGCGCTGGTCGCGTTTCTTCATGGCACGTTTGAGCAATGCCCTGCCCTTTCGCGTAACGGTGCACGGCGAGTTGCCGCAGCAGCCGATGCTGTGGGTCAGCAATCATGTGTCATGGACTGACATTCCACTGCTGGGCATGCTCACGCCGCTGTCGTTTCTGTCCAAGGCCGAAGTGCGCACCTGGCCGGTGGCTGGCTGGCTGGCGGCCAAGGCAGGCAGCCTGTTCATCCGTCGCGGCTCGGGTGATAGCCAGTTGATCCGCAAACAGATGACCCGTCACCTGCAAACGCAACATCCGTTGCTGATGTTCCCGGAAGGCACCACCACCGATGGGCGTTCGCTGCGCACCTTTCATGGTCGCCTGCTGTCGGCGGCGATTGATTCGGAGGTGATGCTGCAACCGGTGGCGATCCGTTATCTGCGCAATGGCGACATCGACGCGCTGGCGCCGTTCATTGGTGACGATGATCTGCTGTCGCATCTGATGCGGCTGTTCAGCAATGATTGCGCCGATGTTGAAGTGCATCTGCTCAAGCCGATCGCCTGTCAGGGCCGCGAGCGTGCGGCACTGGCGTTCGAAGCGCAGCAGGCGGTGCAGAAGGCGTTGTTTGGCGCGATTCCGGAAAAGCAAAAACCCCCGATGCGCCCGGCCATCGCCGCCTGAAATACAACCGCTAAAATCACCCTCGGCCCCTGTGGGAGCTGGCTTGCCAGCGATAGCGGAAGGTCAGGCACACGAATGTTGAATGTGCCGACGCCATCGCTGGCAAGCCAGCTCCCACAGGGATTCAGGGTGTTGTTGAGGATTGTGCGAAGTCTTGCAATTGCGGGTAGAACAACGCGAAGTCCTCACTCAGCGGCTCATACAACCGCCGCAACTCCTGCATCGCCATCGCCAGTTCCTCCGGCCGGGTCAGGCGCCGGGAGATCCCGCGCAGCACCTGCTCCAGCACTTCAAACGCCTGATACGAACCCAGCCAGTCATTGGCAACCATGTGCGGTGCGATCTTCGCCAGGCGTTCGGGCAATTGCCGTTCATTCGACAGCACCCGGTACACGTCGCGGGTGAAGTCCTCCAGCGGCTGATCGGCGTACAGCGTCCAGTCCCGCGCCAGGCAATGGTCGAAAAACACATCGAGGACAATCCCCGCGTAGCGCCGCCGGGTCTCGGTGAAACGCCCGAGGGCGATGTCCACCACGGGGTGGCGATCGGTGAACACATCAATCCGCCGATGCAGCTGAATTGCCGCTTCGATCTGCGGCGCAAATTGCCCTTGCAGGCGTCCTTTGACGAAATCGCCATACAGACTGCCGAGTAATTGCTCGGGGTGCTGGCCTCCGAGGTGTAAATGTGCGAGATAGTTCATGGGCGCAGCTTAGCACTGCGCGCTTTCATCGTTACAACACACGTATCGTTATAACCCGATATACCGATTTATACGGTCGTCAGATCAAATTCATATTGGTATATCGCGAAATACCGATTTAAAGTTCGCCTCATCGCGATATAGCGCTACACATCACGAGCACAAAGCCATGAACCTCGACCTCGACGAAATAATAAAAGCCCTGGCACACCCAGTACGGCGAGACATCCTTATCTGGCTGAAAGACCCCAAAGCCCAGTTTCCTGAGCAGATACACAACCACGAGTACGGCATCTGCGCCGGGCAGATCGATCAACGCTGCGGCCTGTCGCAGTCGACCGTCTCCGCCCACCTGGCGACCCTGCAACGCGCAGGTCTGATCAGCAGCCAGAAAGCCGGCCAGTGGCACTTCTTCAAACGCAACGAGGACGTGATCCAGGCGTTCCTCGACGCCATCGTCAAAGAGCTCAGCGCTCCCACAAGGAATTGATTCAAATGCCCCTCTCGCTACTCATCCTGGCCTTGAGCGCCTTCGCCATCGGCACCACCGAGTTCGTCATCATGGGCCTGTTGCCCGATGTGGCGGCCGACCTCAAGGTGTCGATTCCCGGCGCCGGCTGGCTGGTGACCGGTTACGCCCTGGGCGTGGCCATCGGTGCGCCGTTCATGGCACTGGCCACCGCCAGACTGCCACGCAAGGCTGCACTGGTAGCGCTGATGGGGATTTTCATCGTCGGTAACCTGCTGTGTGCCATCGCCGGTGACTACAACGTGCTGATGTTTGCCCGTGTCGTCACGGCGCTGTGCCATGGTGCGTTCTTCGGTATCGGTTCTGTAGTAGCCGCCGGGCTGGTCGCGCCGAACAAACGGGCGTCGGCCGTGGCGCTGATGTTCACCGGCCTGACCCTGGCCAACGTGCTCGGTGTACCGCTGGGCACGGCGCTGGGCCAGGAAGCCGGCTGGCGCTCGACCTTCTGGGCGGTGACCGTGATTGGTGTCGTGGCGCTGATCGGTCTGATCCGCTTCCTGCCGGCCAAACGTGACGAGGAAAAACTCGACATGCGCGCCGAACTCGCCGCCCTCAAAGGCGCCGGCATCTGGCTGTCGCTGAGCATGACCGCACTGTTCGCCGCGTCGATGTTCACCCTCTTCACCTACGTCGCGCCGCTGCTCGGTGATGTCACTGGTGTCTCGCCAAAAGGCGTGACCTGGACCCTGCTGCTGATCGGCCTCGGTCTGACGGTGGGCAACATCATTGGCGGCAAACTGGCGGACAAGCGTCTCGGCGCCACCCTGATTGGCGTGTTTGTGGCGATGGCGGTGGTTTCCACCGTGCTGAGCTGGACCAGCGTCGCGCTGATCCCGACGGAGATCACCCTGTTCCTCTGGGCCACCGCTTCGTTTGCCGCCGTCCCGGCGCTGCAAGTCAACGTGGTGACCTTCGGCAAGGCGGCCCCGAATCTGGTGTCGACCCTGAACATCGGCGCTTTCAACATCGGCAACGCCTTGGGCGCCTGGGTCGGTGGCAGCGTCATCGCCCACGGTTTCGGCCTGACCAGCGTGCCCCTGGCCGCCGCGGCGCTGGCCGTGCTCGCGCTGCTGGTGACCCTGATCACTTTCCGTCAGAACGGCAATGCCGACCTGGCCCCTGCTACCCACTGATTAACCACTTCACTGACGAGGGTTGTACACATGGCAACTATTTTCGATCCGATCAAACTGGGCGACCTCGAGCTGTCCAACCGCATCATCATGGCTCCGCTGACCCGCTGCCGCGCCGACGAAGGCCGCGTGCCGAACGCGCTGATGGCTGAATACTACGTGCAGCGCGCGTCGGCTGGCCTGATCCTGTCCGAAGCCACTTCGGTGACGCCGATGGGCGTCGGCTACCCGGACACCCCAGGCATCTGGTCCAACGACCAGGTGCGCGGCTGGACCAACGTGACCAAAGCCGTGCACGCTGCCGGCGGCAAGATCGTCCTGCAACTGTGGCACGTCGGCCGCATCTCGCACCCGTCGTACCTCAACGGCGAAACCCCGGTCGCGCCGAGCGCCATCCAGCCTAAAGGTCACGTCAGCCTGGTGCGTCCATTGGCCGACTACCCGACCCCGCGCGCGCTGGAAACCGCTGAAATCGCCGAGATCGTCGAGGCCTACCGCACCGGTGCCGAAAACGCCAAAGCCGCCGGTTTCGATGGCGTGGAAATCCACGGCGCCAACGGTTACCTGCTCGACCAGTTCCTGCAAAGCAGCACCAACCAGCGTACCGACAACTACGGCGGCTCTCTGGAGAACCGTGCGCGCCTGCTGCTGGAAGTGACTGACGCAGCGATCGACGTCTGGGGCGCCGGCCGTGTCGGCGTGCACTTGGCACCCCGCGCCGATTCCCATGACATGGGCGACGACAATCTGGCCGAGACCTTCACTTATGTGGCTCGCGAGCTGGGCAAGCGCGGCATCGCCTTCATCTGCTCCCGCGAGAAAGAAGGCGCCGACAGCCTCGGCCCACAGCTGAAAGAAGCTTTCGGCGGCGCGTACATCGCCAACGAACGCTTCACCAAGGACAGCGCCAATGCGTGGCTGGCTGAAGGCAAGGCTGACGCGGTAGCGTTCGGCGTACCGTTCATTGCCAACCCGGACCTGCCGGCGCGCCTGAAGGCCGATGCCCCGCTGAACGATCCGCGCCCAGAGCTGTTCTACGGCAAGGGCCCGGTCGGTTACATCGACTACCCGACGCTGTAAACGTTATTCAGTACAAAGCAGCCGAAACGCAAAAGCCCCCGACTCGTGAGAGCCGGGGGCTTTTTCTTGGGCGTCCGGTACGGGGCAGCTAACATTCGTTCACAGGGACGACACAAAATCCCTACAAAATCCGTAGCTCGCTACGTTTAAACTCGCGGTTCGGGCGTCTGTAAAAGCAGGCCAATTGACATAACCTGTGTCAATTACGCATTTTGTTTCATTTGCGCAGGCTGGGGCTCAGGCGCAGCATATCCAACCCTGTATCGACCCAACGCTCGGCCTCGGCATGCAGCTCAAAGCTGTCCGGCGCCAATAGCCATCCATACAGGAGGCCATCGATATACGCATGAATGCTGATGGCCGCGCGGGCAGTGTCGAGATCTTCCGGCAACTGGCCGCGATTGACCGCATTACGCAGGGTCAGTCCGATGCGCAGATTGCAATCGAGACTGGCCGTGCGGCGCTGCTGGCGCAGATCGCACATTTCATCGGTGAATTCGCACTTGTGAAACAGAATCTCGTTAATGCGACGGGTCTTCGGATCCAGGGCAACCTGATGGAACAGATGGATCAACAGCTTGCGCATGCACCCCAGCGGATCGAGTTCATCCTCGCTCTCGCTGGCCTTGGCCAATTCATCCAGCGGTTCGTGCAGGCTGTCGAGCATCGCCTGCACCAGATCGGCCTTGTTGCTGAAATGCCAATAAATGGCACCGCGCGTAACGCCGGCCATTGTCGCGATATCCGCCAGGGTCGTGCGGGCCACGCCCCTTTCATAAAACGCTTTCTCGGCCGCTTCGAGAATCTGGCTGCGCGTTTCCTGAGCTTCCTCTTTGGTACGACGGACCATGGCAGTAAAACCTCAAACAGGATGTTTCAGGGATGGCTGAATATCCGCTGAATAAAGAGGGGGCCGATTTCTCACGAATCGGCTCCCCGGCCTACAATTTCAAACCTTGCGACGCATTTTGTAACAGGGTGGGTACGACGCCAAGCTATTTACAAACAACCATGAACGTAAGTATATTCCTTAGCAAGCTACTTATCCACCCGACCCGATTTTTTTACCCTTCCACACTTCTTGTGCGCATTTTGCGCGCCTGACCCGAGGATCTTCATGCAATTCAAGCCAGCTGTTACCGCTCTGGTCACTGCCGTCGCCCTGGCATCGCTGCTCAGCGGATGTAAAAAGGAAGAAGCGGCCCCGGCCGCTCCGCCTCCTCAGGTCGGCGTCGTCACCCTGCAACCACAAGCGTTCACCCTCACGTCGGAACTGCCGGGGCGCACCAGTGCGTACCGCATCGCTGAAGTCCGGCCACAGGTCAACGGCATCATTCTCAAGCGCCTGTTCAAGGAAGGCGCCGACGTCAAAGCCGGTCAGCAGCTGTACCAGATCGATCCGGCAGTCTATGAAGCGACCTTGAAAAGCGCCGAAGCCAATCTGCGTTCGACCAAGTCGATCTCCGACCGCTACAAGCAACTGGTCGACGAGCAGGCCGTGAGCCGCCAGGAATACGACACCGCCGTGGCCAACCGCATGGAATCGGAAGCGTCGCTGCAAAGCGCGCAGATCAATGTGAAATACACCAAGGTCTACGCGCCGATCTCCGGTCGTATTGGCCGTTCTGCGGTGACCGAAGGCGCGCTGGTCAGCAATGGTCAGGCCGACGCGATGGCGACGATCCAGCAACTGGACCCGATCTATGTCGACGTCACCCAGTCCTCGGTTGAACTGCTGGAACTGCGCCGCGAGCTGGAAAGCGGTCGCCTGCAGAAAGCCGGTGACAACTCGGCAGCGGTCAAGTTGACCCTGGAAGACGGCAGCCAGTACAAGCTCGACGGCAAACTGGAATTCTCCGAAGTGTCGGTTGATCCAACGACCGGTTCCGTGACCCTGCGCGCCGTGTTCCCGAACCCGGATCACACCCTGCTGCCCGGCATGTTCGTCCGCGCCCAGTTGCAGGCCGGTGTCAACGCCGCGGCCATTCTGGCGCCGCAACAAGGCGTGACCCGTGACCTCAAAGGCACCCCGACCGCACTGGTTGTCGGCCCGGACAACAAGGTCGAGCTGCGTCAGCTCAAGGCCAGCCGCACCGTCGGCAGCCAGTGGCTGATCGAAGATGGCCTGAAAGCCGGCGATCGTCTGATCACCGAAGGCCTGCAATATGTTCGCCCAGGTGCTCAGGTCAACCCGACCGAAGCGACCAACGTAGCCAAGAACCCGGCCCCCGCTCAGGCAGCTGACAAAGCCGCTGGCGGCAAAGGGGAGTAACTCATGTCGAAATTTTTTATCGACCGTCCGATTTTCGCCTGGGTAATTGCCCTGGTGATCATGTTGGTCGGGGCACTATCGATCCTCAAATTGCCGATCAACCAATACCCGAGCATTGCGCCTCCAGCAATCGCGATCTCCGTGACCTACCCGGGTGCTTCGGCACAAACGGTTCAGGACACCGTGGTCCAGGTGATCGAGCAACAGCTCAACGGTATCGACAACTTGCGTTATGTGTCTTCGGAAAGTAACTCCGACGGCAGCATGACCATCACCGCGACCTTCGAGCAAGGCACCAACTCCGACACCGCGCAGGTTCAGGTTCAGAACAAGCTGAACCTGGCGACCCCGCTGCTGCCGCAGGAAGTGCAGCAACAGGGTATCCGCGTGACCAAGGCAGTGAAGAACTTCCTGCTGGTGATCGGCGTGGTATCGCGTGACGGCAGCATGACCAAGGACGACCTGTCCAACTACATCGTGTCGAACATGCAGGACCCGATCTCGCGGACTGCCGGTGTCGGTGACTTCCAGGTCTTCGGTGCCCAGTACGCGATGCGCATCTGGCTCGATCCGGCCAAGTTGAACAAGTACAACCTGACCCCGGCTGATGTCAGCAGCGCGATCTCGGCGCAGAACGTTCAGGTGTCTTCTGGTCAGCTCGGCGGCTTGCCGGCGCTGCCTGGCCAGCAACTGAACGCCACGATCATCGGCAAGACCCGTCTGCAGACTGCCGAGCAGTTCAAGGCGATTCTGCTGAAGGTCAACCAGGACGGTTCGCAAGTGCACATCGGCGATGTCGCCGACGTCGGCCTGGGTGGTGAAAACTCGACCATCTCGGCGCAGTTCAACGGCAAGCCGTCGTCCGGTCTGGCGGTCAAACTGGCCAACGGCGCCAACGCCCTCGACACCGCCAAGGCGCTGCGCAAGACGATTGACGAACTCAAGCCGTTCTTCCCGCAAGGCATGGAAGTGGTGTTCCCGTACGACACCACGCCAGTGGTGACCGAATCGATCAAGGGTGTGGTTGAAACCCTGGTCGAGGCGATCGCGCTGGTGTTCCTGGTGATGTTCCTGTTCCTGCAGAACTTCCGCGCCACCGTCATCACCACGATGACCGTGCCGGTGGTATTGCTCGGCACGTTCGGCATCCTCGCGGCTGCCGGTTTCAGCATCAACACCCTGACCATGTTCGGTATGGTATTGGCCATCGGCTTGCTGGTGGACGACGCCATCGTCGTGGTGGAAAACGTCGAGCGGGTGATGGCCGAAGAAGGCCTGTCACCAAAAGAAGCGACCAAGAAGTCCATGGGGCAGATCCAGGGCGCTCTGGTCGGTATCGCCCTGGTGCTGTCGGCAGTATTGCTGCCGATGGCGTTCTTCAGCGGTTCCACCGGTGTGATCTACCGTCAGTTCTCGATCACCATCGTCTCGGCCATGGCCCTGTCGGTGCTGGTTGCGCTGATCTTCACCCCGGCGCTCTGCGCGACCATGCTCAAGGCCATCCCGAAAGGCGAGCACGGCACGCCGAAAAAAGGCTTCTTCGGCTGGTTCAACCGCAACTTCGACCGCAGCGTGCGCAGCTACGAGCGCGGCGTCGGCAACATCCTGCAGCGCAAGGCGCCGTATCTGTTGGCCTACCTGTTGATCGTGGTCGGCATGATCTGGCTGTTCACCCGCATTCCGACTGCGTTCCTGCCGGAAGAGGACCAGGGCGTACTGTTCGCCCAAGTGCAAACCCCGGCGGGTTCCAGTGCCGAACGGACCCAGGTCGTGATCGACGAAATGCGTTCGTATCTGCTGGAGAAAGAAGCGGGAGCGGTGTCCTCGGTGTTCACCGTGAACGGCTTCAACTTCGCCGGTCGTGGGCAGAGCTCGGGTCTGGCGTTCATCATGCTCAAGCCGTGGCACGAGCGTGATTCGAACAACAGCGTGTTTGCCCTGGCCCAGCGCGCCCAGCAGCACTTCTTCAGCTTCCGCGACGCGATGGTGTTTGCCTTCGCCCCGCCAGCGGTACTGGAGCTGGGTAACGCGACCGGTTTCGACGTGTTCCTGCAGGACCGCGCCGGTATCGGTCACGAAAAACTGATGGAAGCGCGTAACCAATTCCTCGGCATGGCTGCACAGAGCAAGGTGCTCTACCAGGTGCGTCCGAACGGTCTGAACGATGAGCCGCAATACCACCTGGAAATCGACGATGCGAAGGCCCGCGCCCTGGGCGTGAGCATTTCCGACATCAACAGCACCCTGTCGATCTCCTTCGGTAGTAGCTACGTCAACGACTTCATCGACCGCGGTCGGGTGAAAAAAGTGTACGTGCAAGGTCAGGCTGGCGCTCGCATGAGCCCGGAAGACCTGAAGAAGTGGTACGTGCGCAACAGCGCCGGGACCATGGTGCCGTTCTCCGCATTCGCCAAGGGCGAGTGGATCTACGGTTCGCCGAAACTGGCGCGCTACAACGGTGTGGAAGCGATGGAGATCCTCGGTTCTCCGGCGCCGGGTTATTCCACCGGTGAAGCGATGGCCGAAGTCGAAGCGATTGCCAAGAAGCTGCCGGCCGGTGTCGGTATCTCCTGGACCGGTCTGTCCTATGAGGAACGGCTGTCCGGCTCGCAGGCGCCAGCGCTGTATGCCCTGTCGCTGCTGATGGTGTTCCTGTGTCTGGCGGCGCTGTACGAGAGCTGGTCGATTCCGATCGCCGTGATGCTCGTGGTACCGCTGGGGATCATCGGCGCGCTGATGGCCACCAGCCTGCGTGGGCTGTCCAACGACGTGTACTTCCAGGTGGGTCTGTTGACGACCATCGGTCTTGCGGCTAAAAACGCCATTCTGATCGTCGAGTTCGCCAAAGAACTGCACGAGCAAGGACGCAGTCTGCGCGATGCGGCGATCGAAGCGTGCCGCATGCGTCTGCGACCGATCATCATGACCTCGCTGGCGTTCGTTCTCGGTGTAGTACCGTTGGCGATCTCCACGGGTGCAGGTTCGGGTAGCCAGCATGCGATCGGTACCGGCGTGATTGGCGGTATGCTCACGGCCACGATCCTGGCGATCTTCTGGGTCCCACTGTTCTTCGTCACGGTTTCGTCCATGGGCCAGCGCAAAATCGCCGATCCGGACGAGACGACTGAAACTCCTAAAGAGGCTGGCCAATGAGCAAGTCGCTACTCTCCATCGCAGTCGCCGCCTTCGTGCTGAGCGGTTGCTCACTGATCCCCGATTATCAGCAGCCTGAGGCTCCTGTCGCAGGTCAGTACCCGCAAGGGCCGGCCTATTCGCCGGCCCAGGCGCCGGCGCAAGCCGCTGCCGAGCAGGGCTGGAAGCAGTTTTTCCATGATCCGGCCCTGCAGCAGCTGATCCAGGTGGCGCTGGAAAACAACCGCGACCTGCGTGTCGCGGCGCTGAACATCGACGCTTATGCGGCTCAATACCGCATCCAGCGAGCGGATCTGTTCCCGGCCGTATCGGCCAATGCCAGCGGCAGCCGTCAGCGGATTCCGGCGCGAGCGTCGCAGACCGGTGATTCGACGATCACCAGTTCCTACACCGCGACCGTCGGCATCAGCGCCTACGAACTCGACCTGTTCGGACGGGTACGCAGCCTGAGCGAACAAGCGCTGCAACAATACTTCGCCACCGAAGAAGCGCGCCGCAGCACCCAGATCAGTCTGGTGGCCAGTGTGGCCAACGCCTATATGACCTGGCAGGCGGACAAGGAACTGCTCAAGCTGACGCAGGACACCCTCGGTGCCTTCGAAGAAAGCTACAAGCTGACCAGCCGCAGCAACGAAGTCGGTGTGGCCTCGGCGCTGGACCTGGCGCAGTCGCGCACCTCGGTGGAAAACGCCCGGGCACAACTGGCCAAGTACACCCGTCAGGTGGCTCAGGACGAGAACAGCCTGACCCTGCTGCTCGGCACCGGCATCCCGGCCAATCTGCAAGCGGCCAAACCGCTGTCGGATGATCTGCTCAGCGACGTACCGGCCGGCCTGCCTTCGGATCTGCTGCAACGTCGTCCGGACATCCTGCAAGCCGAGTACAACCTGAAAGCGGCCAACGCCAACATCGGCGCCGCCCGTGCAGCGTTCTTCCCGAGCATCAGCCTGACCGCCAATGCGGGCAGCCTGAGCCCGGACCTGTCCGGTCTGTTCAAAGGTGGTTCGGGCACATGGCTGTTCCAGCCGCAGATCAACCTGCCAATCTTCAACGCCGGCAGCCTGCGTGCCAGCCTCGACTACGCCAAGATCCAGAAGGATATTGGCGTGGCGAACTACGAGAAGTCGATTCAGACCGCCTTCCAGGAAGTCGCCGACGGCCTGGCCGCCCGCCAGACCTACACCGAGCAGTTGCAAGCGCAGCGTGACTTCGTCGCGGCCAACCAGGATTACTACCGTCTGGCCGAGCGTCGTTACCGCATCGGTGTCGACAGCAACCTGACTTTCCTCGACGCCCAGCGTCAGTTGTTCAGCGCGCAACAGGCACTGATCACCGACCGCCTCGCGCAGCTGACCAGTGCGGTCAACCTGTACAAGGCCCTGGGGGGTGGCTGGAATGCGCAGACCGCGCAGAACGAACCGCTGAAAGAAGAAGCACCGAAGATGAAGTTGTTCTGATCATCAACAGGTGAAAACAGGAAGCCCACCGATTGGTGGGCTTTTTGTTGCCTCAGGAAAAGTTTAGGTGCCTGCACTGACCCCTTCGCTGGCGAGCCAGCTCCCACAGGTTTTCAGGGGTCCGCAAAATATGTGTTCACTGAAGATCCTTGTGGGAGCTGGCTTGCCAGCGATGAGGCCTTCACAGACACCCTGAAATCCAACTGAATCTTGCGTTCGATAATCGCCCAGAACCCGCTTTTACCAATTGAATCAAAACATCCGCCCCCCGCACCATTCGCTCCACAAAACCAATAACAACAGGTTCGATACCATGCTCCCGCGCCCTGTCCCGCCCGGCTGATCGCCGCCGCTCCATTCCTGATCTGCAATGTCGTGCTCGCCCCAAAGTGGCGGCAGCGAACCCGTTCGTCCCCCCAAAAAAATAACAAGAGACCCTGCGATGACTCATCCCACTGCGCCGTACGCACTCCCCGGCCTGATCGCCCTGGCCCTGACTGGCGTCGCCCTCCCCGCCGCAGCCGAAGAAGCCGGTTTTATCGAGGGCGCCAGCGCCAACCTGAACCTGCGCAACTTCTACATCAACCGCAACTTCACCAACCCGACCAAGGCGCAGGGCAAGGCCGAAGAATGGACGCAGAACTTCATCCTCGACGCCAAATCCGGTTTCACCCAGGGCACCGTCGGTTTCGGCATGGACGTGCTCGGTCTGTATTCGGTAAAACTCGATGGCGGTAAAGGCACCGGCGGCACGCAACTGCTGCCGCTGGATCACGACGGGCGTCCGGCGGACAACTTCGGCCGCACTAACGTCGCGTTCAAGGCCAAGCTGTCGCAGACCGAAATCAAGGTCGGCGAATGGATGCCAGTGCTGCCGATCCTGCGTTCGGACGACGGTCGTTCGCTGCCGCAAACCTTCCGTGGTGGCCAGATCACCTCGAAGGAGATCAACGGCCTGACCCTCTACGGCGGCCAGTTCCGCGCCAACAGCCCGCGCGACGACAGCAGCATGAGCGACATGTCGATGTTCGGCAAAGCGGCGTTTACCTCTGATCGTTTCAACTTCCAGGGCGGTGAATACCAGTTCAACGAAAAACGCACGCAGATCGGTCTGTGGAACGCCGAACTCAAAGACATCTACAGCCAGCAATACGTCAATCTGACTCACAGCCAGCCACTCGGTAACTGGACGCTGGGCGCCAACCTCGGCTTCTTCTACGGCAAGGATGACGGCAGCGCCCGCGCCGGCGAACTCGACAACAAGACCTGGTCGGGGATGTTCTCGGCCCGCTACGGCGGCAACACCTTCTATGTCGGCCTGCAAAAACTCACCGGCGACAGCGCCTGGATGCGCGTCAATGGCACCAGCGGCGGCACCCTGGCCAACGACAGTTACAACTCCAGCTACGACAACGCCCAGGAACGTTCCTGGCAGGTGCGCCACGACTACAACTTTGCCGCCCTGGGCATCCCCGGCCTGACCCTGATGAACCGCTACATCAGCGGCGACAACGTGCACACCGGAACCATCACCGATGGCAAGGAATGGGGCCGCGAATCGGAACTGGGCTACACCGTGCAGAGCGGTACCCTGCGCGACCTCAACGTGCGCTGGCGCAACTCGACCATGCGCCGCGACTTCAGCAACAACGAGTTCGACGAGAACCGCCTGATCATCAGCTATCCGATCAGCTTGCTCTGATCCGAGATTGGCCCCGGATTATCTGTAGGAGCTGCCGCAGGCTGCGATTTTTTGATCTTAAAATGCAGAATCAACAGATCGCAGCCTGCGGCAGCTCCTAAAGGAAAGGGATATCAGGGAGCCATCCGTCAGGATCTGTGGCACTTCACTAAGCCTCGGGTAGAGTAGGAAACACCTGAAGGACTCAGGTGCCACACCCTCCCCGCTTCCGCTATCCAAAGTTGTTGGTCCTCAAGATTTGGCCAGATTGTCATCGGAAGACACTGCTGATCATCGGAGGACCACCTCATGATCACTCGTCTCAACGCAACACCCGACTGGGACGCCAAGGCCTACCAGCAGTTTTCTCGTCAACGCCAGCGCCCGGTCAACGAATTGCTCGACCGTGTCGATCTGCACGACCCCAAACGCATTTATGACCTGGGCTGCGGCACCGGCATTGCCACGCAGTTGCTGGCCGAGCGCTGGCCGCGAGCGCAGTTGCTGGGCGTCGACAGCTCACGGCAGATGCTTGATCAGGCCCGATGTCTGCCGATCAACGCGCAATGGCAAGAGTGCGACTTGATCGACTGGCACCCCGAGCAACCCGCCGACCTGCTGCTCGCGGCGGCGGTGCTGCATTTCATTGGCGATCATCAACAACGGCTGCCGCGCCTGCTCGGTCATCTCAAGCCCGGTGGCTGTCTGGCAGCACACATGCCGGACTGGCGCGATGCCTTGTGGTATCGACTGATGCTCGACACCCTCGACGATGCCGGACCGGGACACACCCCCATCGGCACACCGGAGTTGCGCCAGCGCATGGCCGCGCGGCCGTTGTTGGCATTGGAGGATTACTACCGCTTGCTGGCGCCGCTGACCACGTCGCTGGACATCTGGGAAACCGAGCAACTGCAAGTGGTGGACGGCAAGTCGCCGGTGTACGACTGGGTAAAGGTCTCGGCGTTGCGGCCGGTGATGCAGGCGCTGACGTCACAGGAGCAGGCGCGGTTTATCTATCACTTCCTGATGCGCGTGCATGAGTATTATCCGCCGGAGAAAAACGGGCAGACGCTGTTTCCGTTCAAGCGGATTTTCATTGTGGCCAGGGTTTGAAGATCAACAGATCGCAGCCTGCGGCAGCTCCTACATTGGAATGCACTCCCCTGTAGGAGCTGCCGCAGGCTGCGATCTGTTGATTCTGATGCCTACTCCCGAGACTCAATCCCAAGCTCATCCCACACCGACTCCGCCAGATGGAACGTCGCATTGGCCGCCGGAATCCCGCAATAAATCGCGCTCTGCATGATCACTTCCTTGATCTCGCCCCGGCTTACGCCATTGTTCGCCGCTGCGCGCAAATGCAGCTTCAGTTCGCCTTCGCGGTTCATCCCGATGAGCATGGCGATGGTGATCAGGCTGCGGGTATGCCGCGGCAGGCCCGGGCGGGTCCAGATGTCGCCCCAGGCGTGACGGGTGATCATCTCCTGAAATTCCGAGTTGAACTCGGTCAGCGTGGTCAGGCTGCGATCGACATGCGCATCGCCCAGCACCGCACGGCGTACTTGCATGCCATCGTCATAACGTTGTTTCTCGTCCACAAAAACTTCCTCACTGAGCGTTCAGAAACGCCAACACACGATCACTGAATGCGGCACCCGCCTGCACGTTGGACAGGTGCGCGGCATGGAACTCGGCGTACTCGGCGCCGCGCACATGCTCCTGAATGAAATGCCCACCGGACGGTGGCGTCACCGCATCTTCGGTGCCGGCAATCACCAGCAGCGGCAGGTTGATCGACGCCAGCTGCTCGCGGAAATCGGCGTCGCGCACCGCCGCGCAATTGGCCGCATAACCTTCAGGCGAAGTGGCCGCGAGCATGTCGGTGATCTTCTTCGCTGCAGCCGGATTGGCCGCGGAAAAGTCCGGGGTGAACCAACGGGCAATCGACGCATCACGCAGGGCGACCATCGCCGCCTGGCCATCACGCAGCACGGTGTCAATGCGTGGATTCCACACCGAGGGATCGCCAATCTTCGCCGCGGTGTTGCACACGATCAGTTTGTGCAGACGATGGCCGGCATTGATCCCCAGCCACTGACCGATCAACCCGCCCATCGACAGTCCGCAGAAATGTGCGCGTTCGATATGCAGCGCATCCAGCAGACCCAGCACATCGTGGCCCAATTGCTCAATGCTGTACGGCCCCGGCGTCACCAGGGATTGACCGTGACCACGGGTGTCGAAACGCAGCACCCGGAAATACTCGGTGAACGCCGGCATCTGCGCGTCCCACATGTGCAGGTCGGTGCCCAGCGAGTTGGACAGCACCAGCACCGGTGCGTCGACCGGGCCTTCAATAACGTAATGCAGTTCGCCATCGGCGAGTTGAACGAAAGCCACAGCCCTCTCCTTTCAGACAGACAATGCGTTATGTTCGGCCACCGCGCGCTCGACCCAGGTTTGCGCCTGGCCGAGGTAATGCGCGGGGTCGAGCAGATGATCGAGTTCGATGCTGCTCAGTTCGGCAGTCACTTGCGGCTCGTCGCCGAGTACCGCGCGCAGATGACGTTGCTCGGCCACCGCGCGTTTGCAGCATTGTTCGAGCAAGTGATGCGCGGTGTCGCGCCCGACCCGCTGGGCGAGGACGATGCTCACCGCTTCGGCCAGCACCAGCCCTTGGGTCAACTCGAGATTGCGCGCCATGCGTTCGGCATCGACCTCCAGACCATCGGCCAGCAAGCGCGCCTGTTGCAGCGCACCGGACACCAGGCAGCAGATCTCCGGCAGGGTTTCCCATTCGGCATGCCACAGACCGAGGCTGCGTTCGTGCTCCTGGGGCATGGCGCTGAACAGCGTCGAAACCAGCCCCGGGACCCGGGTCGCCGCGCCGATCAACACCGCCGCACCCACCGGATTGCGCTTGTGCGGCATGGTCGACGAACCGCCCTTGCCCGGCGCCGACGGTTCGAACACTTCTGCCGCTTCGGTCTGCATCAACAGACTGACGTCGCGCCCGAGTTTGCCGAGGCTGCCGGCGATCAAACCGAGTACCGCGCCGAACTCGACGATGCGATCACGCTGGGTGTGCCACGGTTGTTCAGGCAAAGTCAGTTGCAGCTCTTCTGCCAGCGCCTGGGCGATCGGCAGCGCTTGCTCGCCGAGCGCCGCGAGGGTGCCGGAAGCGCCGCCGAATTGCAGCACTAGCAGGCGCGGTTTGAGTTCGCGCAGACGCTGACGGCTGCGGGTTACCGCACCGAGCCATCCGGCGATTTTCATCCCGAGGGTGACCGGCGTGGCATGTTGCAGCCAGGTGCGCCCGGCCAATGGCGTCGCCGAATGCCGTTGGGCCTGGGTGGAGAGCGAATCGGCGAGCGCTGCCAGATCGCTTTCAATCAGCTCCAGCGCCTGCCGCAATTGCAGGACCAGCCCGGAATCCATCACGTCCTGACTGGTGGCGCCCAGATGCACATAGCGCTCGGCCTCGGCACTGCGCGCGGCGATCTGCTTGCCCAATGCCTTGACCAGTGGAATCGCCGAGTTACCGGCCGTGGCAATCGCCTCGCCCAGCGCCGCGAAGTCATACAGACCGGCGTCGCAGGCGGCGGCAATCGGCGCGACAGCGGACGCCGGAATCACCCCGACCCGCGCCTCGGCCCGGGCCAGCGCCGCTTCGAAATCGAGCATGGCCTGCACCCGGCCCTGATCGCAGAACACCTCGCGCATATCGCGGGCCGTGAAGTAGGCATCGAACAATTGATTGCCCGGTCGCTGAGTCATAAACAGTCCTTGCCGGCGCGGGCCAATGCGGCCCGCGCACATCGGTTTACAGATCGTGGTGCAAGTACGCCGCCTGTTTCGGCAGGCGCAGGCTGAACAGGAACGCCACCGCCATCATCACCGTGACGTACCAGTAGAAAGCGTTTTCCATGCCCCCGGCCTTCAGGCTCAGGGCCACGTATTCCGCCGAACCGCCGAAGATCGCGTTGGCCACCGCATAGGCCAGACCGACGCCGAGGGCGCGGACTTCCGGCGGGAACATTTCGGCTTTCACCAGGCCGCTGATCGAGGTGTAGAAACTGACGATCGCCAGCGCCACGGTGATCAGCACGAAGGCCAGAATCGGGCTGCTGATGCTTTTCAGGCTCAGCAGGATCGGCACGGTGAACAACGTACCGAGCGCGCCGAACCAGAGCATCGAATTACGTCGACCGATCTTGTCGGCGAGCATGCCGAACAGCGGCTGCATGCACATGTACAGGAACAGCGCGCCGGTCATGATGTAGCTGGCGGTCTTGGCGTGCATGCCGGCGGTGTTCACCAGGTACTTCTGCATGTACGTGGTGAAGGTGTAGAAAATCAGCGAGCCACCGGCGGTGTAACCGAGCACGGTGATGAACGCGGCCTTGTGATCACGGAACAGCGCGCGGATGCTGCCGGCGTCCTTGTTCTCGCGCATTTCCTTGCTGGTGGTTTCTTTCAGCGAACGACGCAGGAACAGTGAAATCACCGCCGCCACCGCACCGACCACAAACGGAATCCGCCAGCCGTAAGCACGCAGTTCATCTTCACTGAGGAACTGTTGCAGGATCACCACCAGCGACACCGCCAGCAGTTGCCCACCAATCAGCGTCACGTACTGGAACGAGGCGAAAAAGCCGCGCTGGCCCTTGAGCGCGACTTCACTCATGTAGGTGGCGGTGGTGCCGTACTCGCCGCCCACCGACAGACCTTGCAGCAGACGCGCGAACAGCAACAGCAGCGGTGCCCAGACGCCGATGCTGGCGTAAGTCGGCAGGCAGGCGATGAGCAATGAGCCGAAGCACATCATCAGCACCGAAATCATCATTGAGGTCTTGCGGCCCTTCTTGTCCGCCAGCCGCCCGAAGATCCAGCCGCCAATCGGGCGCATCAGAAACCCGGCAGCGAACACCCCGGCCGTGTTGACCAGTTGCACCGTGGGGTTGTCGGAGGGGAAAAACGCCGGAGCGAAATAGATCGCGCAGAAGGCGTAGACGTAGAAGTCGAACCATTCGACCAGGTTGCCGGACGAGGCACCGACAATGGCGAAGATGCGCTTGCTGCGCTCTTCGCCGGTGTAATGAGCGGTGGTAGTTGTCATTGTTTTTTACTCTGAAGGGACAGGTGAGAGTCTAGACACACTTCGCAACAGTCCCGTTCCACAGATACATTAGCAGGGCGTTACACAATCCTGTGGCGAGGGAGCTTGCTCCCGCTCGACTGCGAAGCAGTCGTAAACCAGATAACGCAGATAACCTGATTCACTGCGTACCTCAGCTTTGGGCTTGCTGCGCAAGCCAGCGGGAGCAAGCTCCCTCGCCACAGACGATCGCCAGCCATGAGGCTGCGATCTTTTGATCTTAATAATCGAAGAACACCGTCTCCGCCTCAGTGCCCTGCAAAATCACATTCCACTGATAAACCCCCGCCGCATCCGGCTTCGCCAGCAACGTCCCGCGGCGCTCCGCCGGCACACATTCCAGCAGCGGATCATTCACGTTCGCCGGGTCGCCTTCGAAGTAGATGCGTGTCAGCAAGTGCTTGACCAGACCACGGGCAAACACCAGCACCACCAGATGCGGGGCCTGGGTCGAGCCCTTCAGGCCTTCGACCGTGCCCGGTTTGATCGTGGTGAAACGGAAGCGCCCTTCGGCGTCCACCGGCACCCGGCCAAAACCTTCGAAATGCGGGTCCAGCGGTTTGTCCTGCTCGTCTTCCGGGTGCGCGTACTTGCCAGCGGCGTTGGCCTGCCAGACTTCGAGCATCGCGTCGTTGACCACATCGCCGTTGCCGTCAACGACTTGGCCGGTGATCGCCACGCGCTCGCCGAGGGTTTGTTCGACCGCGAGGTTTTCGCGGTTCAGCCAGGTCAGGCCGATGTGGTAGTACGGCCCGACGGTGTGGGACGTGGTGGCAGTCAGCGTCATCTTATTTCTCCATCGGCGTGGCGTCGCGGCCGCGCAAGACGATGTCCCAGCGATAGCCGAGGGCGTAGGACGGAATGGTTTTTTCCAGATCGAAAGCGGCGATCAGACGTTCCTTGGCCGAAGTGTCCGGCACGCAGTTGTAGATCGGGTCGTAGGCCAGCAGCGGGTCGCCGGGGAAATACATCTGCGTCACCAGGCGGGTGAGAATGCTCGGCCCGAACAGCGAGAAATGGATGTGCGCCGGGCGCCACGCGTTGTGGTGGTTGCCCCACGGATAGGCACCGGGCTTGATGGTCTGGAACTGATACCAGCCGTCGGCATCGGTCACGGTGCGGCCAGTGCCGGTGAAGTTCGGGTCCAGCGGCGCGTCGTGCAGGTCGCGCTTGTGGTTGTAGCGACCGGCGGCGTTGGCCTGCCAGATCTCCACCAGAATCCCCGGCACCGGCAAACCGTTTTCGTCGAGCACACGGCCGTGAATGATGATGCGCTCGCCCAACGGCTCGCCGTCGTGCTGGGCGGTCAGGTCGTTGTCCTTGTCGGCGACACGTTCGGCACCGATAGTCGGGCCGGTGATCTCCGACAACGAATGCGGCAGAAACACCAACGGCTTGGACGGCGAGCGCAGGTTGGTGGATTGATACGTCGGGTGCAGGTACTCAGGCTGGGTGCCTTCCTGCGGACGACGGTAGCCAGGCTTGTCAGTCATTTCGCTTTCCTCTGTTCTTATCAGTCGACGCGCTGCGTCAGACGCGTTCGATGGCCAGGGCCAGACCCTGCCCGACGCCGACGCACATGGTCGCCAGACCTTTCTGGCCGCCGGTCTTTTCCAGCTGATGCAGCGCCGTCAGCACTAGGCGCGCGCCGCTCATGCCCAACGGATGGCCCAAGGCAATCGCGCCACCGTTCGGGTTGACCTGCGGCGCATCATCCGCCAGACCCAATTCACGCAGCACCGCCAGGCCTTGGCTGGCGAAGGCTTCGTTGAGTTCGATCACATCGAAATCGCTGACCGCCACGCCGAGGCGCTCGATCAGTTTGCGCACCGCCGGCACCGGGCCGATGCCCATCACCCTAGGTGCAACACCGGCGCTGGCCATACCCAGCACTTTGGCCCGTGCTGTCAGGCCGTGTTTTTTCACCGCTTCGGCAGACGCGAGAATCAGCGCAGCAGCACCGTCGTTGACGCCGGACGCGTTGCCAGCGGTAACCGTCTTGTCCGGGCCGTTGACCGGCTTCAATCTGGCCAACGCTTCAAGCGTGGTGTCGGCGCGCGGATGTTCGTCCTGGCTGACCACGGTTTCGCCCTTCTTGTGGGCGATCCGCACTTCGACGATTTCTTCGGCAAAGTAGCCCGCCGCTTGTGCAGCAGCCGTGCGTTGCTGACTGCGCAGGGCGAACGCGTCCTGGTCGGCGCGCGACACCTTATAGTCGTCGGCGACGTTGTCGGCGGTCTGCGGCATCGCATCGACGCCGTACTGGGCCTTCATCAGCGGGTTGATGAAACGCCAGCCGATGGTGGTGTCTTCCAGTTTCATGTTGCGCGAGAACGCTGCGTCCGCCTTGCCCATCACGAACGGCGCGCGGGACATCGACTCGACGCCACCGGCAATCGCCAGCTCCATCTCGCCGCTGGCAATCGCACGGAACGCGGTGCCGATCGCGTCCATGCCCGAAGCACACAGACGGTTGAGGGTCACCCCCGGCACGCTCTCCGGCAAGCCCGCCAGCAGCAGCGCCATGCGCGCCACGTTGCGGTTGTCTTCGCCAGCCTGGTTGGCGCAGCCGAGGAACACTTCATCGATTGCATTCCAGTCCACCGAAGGATTGCGTTCCATCAGTGCCTTGATCGGCACAGCGGCCAGATCGTCGGCACGGACGGCGGCCAGTCCACCGCCGAAACGGCCGATGGGCGTACGGATTGCATCGCAGATATACACGTCACGCATCATGCTTCTCCCGGTGCCTGGCCGTGGGCGGCGGCGGTGCGCGCTTCGAGATCGCGCAGCGCGGTCAGTTCGGTCTCGGTCGGCGCAGCCGTGGTTTCCACGTTGTCGGCAAAACGAATGGCCCAACCGGTGGCGGCGACCACTTGTTCACGGGTCACGCCCGGATGCAGAGCGGTGACCACGAATTCGTGGGTGCCCTGCTCCGGTTCCATGATGCACAGGTCGGTGATGATCCCGACCGGACCGGCACCCGGCAGGCCCAGACGCTTGCGCGAATCGCCGCCCTCGCCATGCCCGACCGAGGTAATGAAGTCGAGCTTGTCGACGAACGAACGCGCCGACTGCTTGAGGATGATCAACACGCTCTTCGCCGAACCGGCGATTTCCGGCGCGCCACCGGCACCCGGCAGGCGTACTTTCGGTGCGTGATAGTCGCCGACCACGGTGGTGTTGATGTTGCCGAAACGGTCGACCTGCGCGGCGCCGAGAAAACCGACGTCGATGCGCCCGCCCTGCAGCCAGTAGCGAAAAATCTCACCGGTCGGCACGACGGTGTCGGCGGTTTCCGCCAGTTCACCATCACCGATCGACAGCGGCAGCACGCTTGGCTTGGCGCCAATCGGGCCCGATTCATAGATCAGCACCACGTCCGGCGACGACGTCAGGCGCGCGAGGTTGGCGGCTTTCGACGGCAGGCCGATGCCGACGAAGCACACCGAGCCGTTCTTCAGGCGACGGGCCGCAGCGACGGTCATCATTTCATTGGTGGTGTAAGTCATTACTTGGCCTCCGAAGCAGCGGCCAACTTGGCCTGGAACGCGCTGAAGTCAGCGCAGCCATGGATGTATTCGTTGATCCACGCGGTAAACGTCTCACGGTCACGGGCGATCGGATCCCACGCCTGATAGAAACGATTGTCACGCTCGGTGTAACCGTGGGCGTAGGACGGATGCGCGCCGCCGGGTACATGGCAGACCGCGCTCAAGGCCCAGGTCGGCAGCACGCAAGCGTTCATCGGCGCGTTGAGGTTGTCGACGATTTCTTCGACCGTGACGATGCAGCGCTTGGCTGCCAGCGCGGCTTCTTTCTGCACCCCGAGAATGCCCCACAACAGCACGTTGCCTTGTCGGTCGGCTTTCTGCGCGTGGATCACGGTCACGTCCGGACGCACCGACGGCACCGCGGCCAGCACTTCACCGGTGAACGGGCAGGTCACGGATTTGATCAGCGGATTGACCTTCGGCAGGTCGGAACCGGCGTAGGCCCGCAGCACGGCGAACGGCAGGCCGGAAGCGCCGGCGACGTAGGCGTTGGCCAGGTCGGCGTGGCTGTGCTCTTCGATTTCCAGGGCATGCGGCCATTGCTTCTCGACCGCATCGCGCAGGCGGTGCAGCGAACCCACACCGGGGTTGCCGCCCCAGGAAAAGATCAGCTTGCGTGCACAACCGGCACCGATCAGTTGGTCGTAGATCAGGTCAGGCGTCATCCGCACCAGGGTCAGATCTTTCTTGCCCTGACGAATGATTTCATGACCCGCCGCCGTAGGGATCAGGTGAGTGAAGCCTTCGAGCGCGACGGTGTCGCCGTCGTTGACGAATTGCTTCACCGCGTCGTGCAGCGAAAGGATCTCAGCCATGGAGCGGGCTCCCGTTTTTTGTAGTGAATCGCCAGTGAGAAAAAGGCGCGAGGTTCAGCGCCGGAGTCACTGCAGATTAAGCCGCTGAAAATCGCCAAACAATCCGATAATCGACTGAGTGTTCGTTTATCGAACGGATTGTTATCACCCTATCGTTCCGTGTTGACCGCCAAAAGATCGCAGCCTGCGGCAGCTCCTACAGGGTTACGCGTTCACATGCAGGAGCTGCCGAAGGCTGCGATCTTTTCGCTTTACATCGAAATATCAGGTCGCATCCGCATGACTGACCACACCTTTAATCACCACCGCCGTGGTCGCCAACGCCGCCGGAATCACCAGCGCCGTTAGCACCTGTTCGAAGTTCCAGCCCAACCCCAGCAACGTCGCGCCCATCCACGCCCCGAGAATCGCGCCGAACCGGCCAATCCCGAGCATCCACGACACCCCGGTCGCCCGCCCTTGCGTCGGATAAAACCGCGCCGCCAGCGAAGGCATCGCCGATTGCGCACCGTTGACGCACATCCCTGCCACCAGCACCAGGGTCGCCAGCAATGTGATATTGCCCAGGCTCTGCCCCACCGCGTAAGCAAACACCCCGGCCAGCAGGTAGAACGTGCCGATGACCTTGTGCGGATTGAAGCGATCCATCGCCCAGCCGACAGCGACCGCGCTCAACACCCCGCCGAACTGGAACAACGCGCCGATAAACGCCGCCTGCTCCATGCTCGCGCCGCTGTCACGCATCAGGGTCGGCAGCCAACTGGTCAGTAGATAGACGATGACCAGGCCCATGAAGTAGGTCAGCCACAGCAACAAAGTGCCGACACTGTAAGTGCCGGAGAAAATCACCGCGAAGACGTTGCGCGCCTTGACGGTTTTCTGCTCCGGAACGCTGAAACTCGAGGCTTGCGCCACGGCGACCGGATCGATTGGCGACAGGGTCTTGCGCACTTTGTCGGTGCCGCGATTGCGCACCACCAGATAACGCGCCGACTCCGGCAGCCAGAACAGCAGCACCACCGCGAGGATCAGCGGCAGGATCCCGCCGATCAGCAGCAGGCTGTGCCAGCCGAACGCCGGGATCAGCTTCGCCGAAATGAATCCGCCACCGGCCATGCCGAGGTTGAAGCCGCAGAACATGCTGGTCACCAGCAATGACTTTTTGCGCTCCGGGGTGTATTCCGAGAGCAGCGTGGTGGCGTTGGGCATGCCGGCGCCCAGGCCGAGACCGGTCAGAAAACGCAGCACCAGCAATTGCTCGACGTTGGTGCTGTAGGCCGAGGCCAGGCTGAAAGCGCCGAACAGCAGCACCGCGCCGACCAGTACCACTTTGCGCCCGAAACGGTCAGCCAGAGGGCCCGAACCCAGAGCGCCAAAGACCATGCCGATCAACGCGGCACTCATCACCGGGCCGAGGCTGGCGCGGTCGATGCCCCATTCCTGAGACAGGGCCGGGGCAATAAAGCCCATCGCCGCTGTGTCGAGGCCATCGAGAAACACAATCAGGAAACACAGGATCACCACCCGCCACTGATAGCGCGAGATCGGTTGGGCATTGATGAAGGTCTGCACGTCGAGGCAGTTACCTACAGCGGACTGAGGCTGGTTCATTATTTTTATTCCACGCAAAAAACGCAGTCGAACGGCGGCCGGCCAGAGAGCGGCACGGTCACAAGAATAGAAGGTCGGGATCAGGCGTTGCGGTGAATCCGGCAACAGGGAACGGAGCTGAGACAGTCGGGGAGCATGCGCATGGTGAGTTGCCTCTTGTCATTATTATGGGAGTCGACAATCCGGCAGGCTCATTCATATCGGCGCCGGATGACGCTGCCGCGACATTAATGATCCGAGGGTTTTAGCGTCAATTCGATAAACGCAACACTGTGCGTTTATCGAACAGCTTCATCAGGCGAACAGTTGTGCGCTGAGGTCGCGGCTGGCGCTGAGCAGGCCCGGCAGGAAGCGTTGTTCCAGTTCGGTGCGGCTGACGCGGCCGGCGTGGGTACTGACGTTGAGCGCCGCCACCACTTGGCCCGACGCGTCGTAGACCGGCACCGCAATCGAGCGCAGGCCCTGCTCCAGCTCCTGATCGACGATGCACCAGCCCTGTTGCCGCACTTCCTGCAGGCATGCGAGCAGACTTTCCGGGGTATGCAGGGTGCGGCTGGTCTTGGCCACTAGTTCGGCATGGTCTAAGTATTCGCGCAACGAAGTGTCGTCCAGCGCCGCCAGCAGGATACGGCCCATCGAAGTGCAATAGGCCGGCAGACGCCCGCCCACCGACAGATCCACCGAGATCAGCCGTTGTGTGGTTGCCGAACGGGCGATGTACAGAATGTCGTCACCTTCGAGCGTGGCCATGTTGCAGGCTTCGTGCAGTTGCTCGCTCATGCGGTCGAGGTACGGTTGGGCCGAGACCGCCAGCGGCGTCGACGACAGATATGCGTGGCCGAGGGTCAACACTTTGGGCAACAACGAGTAAGTACGGCCATCGGTGGTGGCGTAACCCAGTTTGATCAAGGTGTGCAGACAACGGCGCACGGCGGCGCGGGGAATTTCCGTGCGATGGCTGATCTGGGCGATGGTCAGGTGCCGCTTGCGCTCCTGGAACGCCTGCACCACTGCCAGGCCACGGGCCAGCGAGGTCATGAAATCCGGATCGCCGGTCAGCGCCTGGATACGCTTGGCTGGCGACGCGACGATCGGCGGCGCCACGGAGGTGAAGGAGTTGCGCATTTGATCGTTCATTTCTTGTCCTTTTTTGCGGCGCGGATCAATGGCTATACAAGCGGCTCGCCGGCAAATGCACAAGGACCGGGACGCCAAGATTGGGCGATTATCGAACCGTCGACCGATTATCGCAATCCGCGGCACAGGCTCTTCATGGTTTGCCTGATCGACCATGGAACGGATTAATCCAACTTTCCATCGTGCGTTAGTTGTTCGACTTAATGGCGTCAGAAACACAACGCTGGGCGCATAAAGGTTTCAGCGGATTTCAACTAGCGATAAAAATTGTCAGTCACAAAAACAATCACACATCCGGAACCGTTTTTAACTTGGCAAAGATAGTCAATCCCGAATCGACCGCTATAATGCCTCTCAGTGGGGCCGGTTTTATTCACCGAAGCCGCCACCTGCCGAAGCGATGCCAATCGCCGACAGCTCCGGCCAGCGCTGACGCGCATGACTCATGCAACGACAGCGCCCGCTGAAACAGGCAACTGATGCTGCGTTCAGTTTTAATCTGGTGTCGCAGCCGCCTGCAACATGGAAGTCTTGACCGCCCTGCCGATAACTCCAATGCCTTTACGGGCATGACCTTTCGGTGGACGCGCTCAATCGACTCGTTGCCGTGCGTTTCACCAGACATTCATCTCAACTCAAACAGGTAGCACTGTGACGAAAGACGAACTGCGCGCGGAACTTGAGCGCCAGGAACAACGTTACAAGGAAGTTTACGGCGGGGAAGTCACCACCTACGCCGCTCAACCGGAACCGGAACGCAAAGCATGGCGTAAACGCCCCACTGTTCAGGATCAGGTTTTCCAGCAAGAACTGAAAAAGATGGAAGAAGAACTCAAAACCGAAGAGCCATGAACGGGCGACTGTGAGTTTTTCGAGGGTCTGCGTCGCCACCGGCTACAAGCGCGGTGACCCGACAATGCCTTGCGCGCCCGCTATCCGCGGGCAGCGGCCACCTCCCCCGTGTTGTGCGGGAAAGGAGCGTGTCTGACTCGTTTCAGAGATATTTCACACAAGCGTTTGAGGCCCTCGCGCACTCGACGAAACGCCTGCTGCCTGAAGGTTTTTTCAAGAGAATCAAACACTTGAAAAACCCTGCAACACACTCGGGCTTTGCACCTTGCAACAATTTAATTCGACATTGATTGCTACCGATGAGCAGGTAGGGGATCGATTTCCAGTCTTTTCTGGCATAATCGCGCCCCCTTATGACCGGGTCAGAAAACCTTCATGATCGATTTATTCAGCGGACTGGATGCTTGGGTGCTTGTGAGCCTCTTGCTCGCCCTGACGTTTGTCCTCGCCTTCGAGTTCATCAATGGATTTCATGACACCGCTAACGCGGTAGCCACTGTTATCTACACCAAAGCCATGCCGCCTCACCTGGCGGTGTTCTTCTCCGGTGTGTTCAACTTCCTCGGCGTGTTGCTGGGCGGCGTTGGCGTGGCGTATGCCATTGTTCACCTGCTGCCGGTAGAACTGCTGATCAATGTGAACACCGGCCATGGCCTGGCAATGGTGTTCTCGTTGCTCGCCGCGGCGATCACCTGGAACCTGGGCACCTGGTACTTCGGTATCCCGGCCTCCAGTTCCCACACCCTGATCGGTTCGATCCTTGGCGTTGGCCTGGCCAACGCCCTGATCAACAACATCCCGTTGGCCGACGGTGTGAACTGGCAGAAAGCGATCGACATCGGCGCCTCGCTGGTGTTCTCGCCAATGGCCGGCTTCCTGATCGCCGCGCTGATCCTGATCGGCCTGAAGTGGTGGCGCCCGCTGTCGAAGATGCACAAGACCCCGGAACAGCGCCGCAAGATCGACGACAAGAAACATCCGCCGTTCTGGAACCGCCTGGTCCTGGTGATCTCGGCCATGGCCGTGAGCTTCGTGCACGGCTCCAACGATGGCCAGAAAGGCATCGGCCTGATCATGCTGGTGTTGATCGGTATCGTGCCTGCGCAGTTCGTCCTCGACCTGAGCAGCACCACTTACCAGATCGAACGCACCCGTGATGCGACCCTGCACCTGAGCCAGTTCTACAAGCGCAATGCTGATTCCCTGGGCGAGTTCCTGGCCCTGGGCAAAAGTGTTGAAGGCGACCTGCCGGAGAAATTCCGCTGCAACCCGCAGCAGACCGAACCGACCATCAACGCCCTGCTCGATACGCTCAAAGGTGTAGCGGACTACCATTCGCTGTCCTCGGAAAGCCGCATCGAAGTGCGCCGCTACCTGCTGTGCCTGGACGACACTGCGAAGAAAGTCGGCAAGCTGCCAGGCCTGGAAGCGCGTGAAAAGGCTGACCTGGACAAACTGCGCAAAGACCTGACCACCACCACCGAATACGCCCCGTTCTGGGTGATTCTGGCGGTCGCGCTGGCCTTGGGCCTGGGCACCATGGTTGGCTGGAAACGCGTGGTACTGACCATCGGCGAGAAGATCGGCAAGCAAGGCATGACCTATTCCCAGGGCATGTCGGCGCAGATCACTACCGCCAGTTTGATCGGTATGGCCAACATCTTCAGTCTGCCGGTATCGACCACTCACGTGCTGTCCTCGGGCGTGGCGGGCACCATGGTCGCCAACAAGAGCGGCCTGCAAGGCGGGACTGTTCGCACCATTTTGCTGGCGTGGGTTCTGACCTTGCCGGCGACGGTGGCGCTGTCGGCTGGGTTGTTCTGGTTGGCATCCAAAGCGCTGGGTAGCTGATAGACAGCGGTGCATGAGAAAGGCGTGATTCGTGAGGATCGCGCCTTTTTTTTGGGTTTGGATTTGTGAGCATATCCGTTGCTGCGGGTGTTGCTGATTACGGTTCCGCCCTTACGGCGTACGGCACTTCGCTTAGGCTCAGTGTTCCCTCGCTACGGTGCCCATCCGGGGGCATCGCCTACGGTTTGCTTCGCTGCACCTCCTCTCGATGTATGCGGCTTCGCCGCATGGCGCTGCGCGCCTACCCCCCGGATGGACACCTTCGCTCGGCCTGCCGAAGGGGCTGAAGATCAAAAGCCACATCAAGAGCCAAAGCCAAAACCAAAACCAAAGCCAAAGCCAAAGCCAAAGCCAAAGCCAAAGCCAAAGCCAAAGCCAAAGCCAAAGCCAAAGCCAAAGCCAGATCAAAAGATCACAGCCTTCGGCAGTTCCTACATGGGATTGAGTGTTTTCAGTTAGAAATTGGTCGGC